>DHGV01000011.1:17245-28979 GCA_002402945.1 Pelotomaculum sp. UBA4789 | reverse complement strand
TACAAAAAGCGGTCAAGTCAGGTATCAGTGGACTGGACGACATGACACCCAAAACTCCCTTCAGCGGCGGCAGCGGCATCCTGCCCAAGAAGCAGATGTCGCCCAAGGCAGCTCTTTATTACGGTCTGGCTACATTGGCTGTCACCGTGATCATTGGTTTATTCCTGGTATACGCGCGTGGCTGGCAGCTGCTGCTGGTCGGTATCCCGGGAGTATTGATGATAGTACTGTATACCGACTACATCACCCGCTCCCCCCTGCTCTGCCTGCTGGCTCCCGGACTGGCGTTCGGGCCTTGCATGGTGCTGGGCACATATTTTGCACTGCAGGGTTTTTTCGATTATACCGCCCTGGCTGTTTCCCTGATCCCGTTCTTTTTTGTCAGCGACCTGCTGCTGCTAAACCAGTTTCCCGACGCTGAAGCCGATCGCACTGTGGGACGCCGGCACCTGCTGACCATACTGAAGCCCAGGGAAAACGCCTATGTCTACGCTTTTTTACTCGCCGGGGCCTATCTGGTACTGCCCGTCAGTGTCTACTTTAAAATA
Source organism: Pelotomaculum sp. UBA4789 (assembly GCA_002402945.1). Classification (GTDB taxonomy): domain Bacteria; phylum Bacillota; class Desulfotomaculia; order Desulfotomaculales; family Pelotomaculaceae; genus Syntrophopropionicum. The sequence goes on along the minus strand of DHGV01000011.1, from coordinate 28,431 downwards.
ATGCCTGCGCTCACCCTGATCGGACTGCTCAGTCTGCCGCTCGCGGCAGATACTGTCAGGGGTGTCTTTAAAAACTGTGAAAATATCCCCTCCCTTATCCCTTTCCTCGGGAAAAACGTCATTGTTATTCTTTCCACTCTTTTCCTGGTGGCGCTGGCCTTTTTCATCTCATAAACACTATTAAAATTTTATCTAAAAAGCTGGGGTTTAGTCCCCAGCTTTTTTTATCACCATAACTTTAAGCGACCTGGCATCACCAGCTGCCGCCGCCGCCGCCGCCAAAACCTCCGCCGGAAAATCCGCCGCCGCCAAAACCCCCGCTGCCGCTGCTCCTCGGCGCGGAAAACATTGCGGAGCCGACACTTGACGCCATCGAACTGATCGAGCTGCTGAAGACATGGGCATTAAACATCCCCATGCCGGTCGGTGAAACGTACCAGTCCGGCTGCTCCTGGAAAATACCGTCGAACGCCTTAGCCCAGTTATCAGCCACACCCAGCGCCATGGCATACGGCAGATACCTTGAGAAGAGGCTGCTGTCCCCCATTCTTTCCAGCCTGTCTTTTTCCGCGCGGTTTAAGAATTCCTGGAAGCCAAGGACGTCCAAATGCGCGGCCGCGCCGGCCTTTGTTTTCACAGGCATGGCGCTGACAAAGCCGATTATGCACAAACCGGTCAGTATTGCGGCAATTACGCTCTGACCCGGGGAGGAATATGAATTAATCGTGCTTTGGACAAATAATCCAAGCAAGAACACCAGCAGGGCAGATATTAGCGCCGCTGCGATATAATAACCCTTCACAGATTCAGGGCTGCGTAAAAAGAATTTTTTGTCCACCAGCTCTTTGTTGATGGAGTCCTTTAATGCCGGAATGCTTTTATAGAACTTGTTCTTCATATCAGATACTAGTATGCTGGGCATGCCTGAAAAGACACTGCTCATGAGCAGGCGCTCAAAAGCGCTGAGTCCTGTATCGGGTTCTCTGACTGCTGTCAGGTTATAATCCTTTGATTTGAATATCAGGCCGCCTTGGTCGATCTCCTCAATCCTGATATAGCCTTTCACTGCCAGCCCGACTATGGCCGCGGTTATATCCCGCTGGTCAAACTTTTCATCGATTATGAAGCCTGCTTCAGCTGGTGTGAGGGACACATCTTTAAATTTCGGAGGCTCATACATCACGGTGACTGATTCCCTTACTTTAGGATCCCTGCCTGTCCTGTACCAGAGATTGATCATGAATGCCAGCGCCAATACCGGGAAAAGGAAAACCCAGTTCTCCCTGAAGTTAATTGACATTAAAAATTTCTGCAGCGGCGAGGGGGGCGAAACAAGCCCCTTGTCCCACCCGAATACTATGGTCAATCCCTCGCCTGTTCTCAGGTTTCTTTCAGTATAGAACTTGGCGGAATTATTAATAATTTCACTGCCGCCCTGCTCGTCCGCACCGTAATATCCCACATAGCTGGACGCCCTGATGCCACTGCCGGCGCCATTGACTGACAGGTAAACGTCAGCCGATGCTTTATTAATAGGTGCGGTCCAGTAATTGCCTGTAACATTCCAGTAGAGCTGGTCATGATCTTCCAGGAACAATATGGCATTTTTAACTTTATAGGTGATCACGTAAGTCTGAAAGCCGCTCATGTATTTTTTTGCATCACCGATTTTAATGTTGATGACACTGCCCTCTTTGCTGACCTGGTATGTCCAGGGGGCACCGTTCTGGTCCTTGACCGAGATCACATTCAGCGGTGTTATGACTTTGCCGCCCAGGTCGTCTGTATACTTATAAGGAATTTCCCTATATATACCATGCCTTGAGGTCAAAAAATATACGACTATTGTTTCTTTGACCATAATGGAGGCATCGCTGCTGATGACTATTTCAGAGTTAAAATCGTTTATGGTATAGTCCTGCGCGCTGGCAGCGGACGGTAGGAAAACCAGGATTAGCAATATGGCGACGATTATTAAAGATGCTTTTTTCATTCAAAAGTTCACCTTGACTGGCTCTCTTTCGGCTTCCGGCGCCGCCAGCTCGAAGAACTCCTCCTGCTTGAAACTGAACATGGAGGCCACGATATTTGATGGGACGGACTCTACCGTTATGTTGTAATCTCGGACTACAGCGTTGTAGTACCTTCTGGCATACTCGATGTTGTTCTCAAGCTCTTGCAGCTGAGTCTGCAGCTGCAGGAAGTTGAGATTGGCCTTCAGTTCCGGGTAAGCCTCCGCCACTGCAAAAAGGCTCTTCAGAGTCTCACCCAGCATGTTCTCCGCTTTGGCCTTTTCTGCGGGGGCCGTAGCCTGCATAGCCAAGGACCTCGCCTCGGTTACCTTCTCAAAAACGGTTTTCTCATGGGCTGCGTAACCCTTGACGGTTTCCACGAGGTTCGGCACCAGGTCATACCTCTTTTTAAGCTGGACATCAATATCTGACCACGCCGATTTGACGATATTCCTGAGGCGGATGAGCTTGTTGTATACTGCCATCAGGACAAATACGAGTAATATGATGAATCCCAGTGTAATAAACAGGTTCATTATCAGTTCCCTCCTTTCTAGAATAAGTGGATGTGTGAATATTACTATTTATTACATTCTATGAATGAAGCAATCTTCCTTTTCCCAGTATCCGTAAATATCTATGTGCCTTTATGTTATAATATAAAATATTTATTGCTTATTGGAGGGTCTGCGCATGAAAAAAACATATGTCCTGGTAATTATGGTTCTTCTGTCTTGTTTTACAGTATCAACGGCAGGGGCGGCTGCTATCCCGGCAGCACCGTCTGCCTTGGAAGCGGAAGCTGTTTCTTCCTATGAGATGCTGCTGACCTGGGAGGACAATTCAGACAATGAATCCGGCTTCAAAATACAAAGAAAGAAGTCCGGCGGCGAATACACCCTGGTTGATATTATCGGCAAAGACAACACAGATTATACTGACACCGGGCTTGCTTATGAAACAAAATACTATTACCGGATCTGGGCGTATAACTCTGTAGGGGATTCGGTTTATTCCAATGAGGCCAGCGCCACGACCGGGGATTCACCTGACAAGCCAACTGATTTGAATATAACAGCAATATCCTCCTCCAAGGTAGAATTAACCTGGGTGGACAACTCGGATGATGAAAACGGGTTTACAATTGAAAGAAAGAAGTCAGGTGGCAGCTACTCGCAAATAGCAACAGTGGGCAAGAACGATACCAACTACACCAATACCGGGCTCTCCAGCGATACCAAATACTCTTACCGGGTGCGGGCTTATAACAGTTCAGGCAATTCTGCTTATACCGGAGAGGCCTCTGCTGCCACCCTGGGGGATGAAACTATAATAAGACTCGTGATTGGGAATACCACATATTATGTCAATAACACTGCGAAGACAATGGATACCGCACCTGTCATCAGGGAGAGCAGGACCCTGCTGCCCATCAGGTTTGTGGCCGAGGCGATCGGGGCAAAGGTGGCATGGAATAACGACGAACGCAAAGTCACCATCACCCTGAATGGAAAGATTATTGATCTTTGGATAGGGGTAAATCTTGCCAGGGTGAACGGTCAATACAAGTTCATAGACCCAACAAACCCCCTGGTGGTCCCAGTCATTGCAGACCCGGGCAGGACGATGCTGCCACTGAGGTTTGTATCTGAAAATTTGGGGGCCAAAGTGGACTGGAACTCAGATAGCAGAGAGGTCCTCGTAACTTATCCGGCGCCATAAGACTCTACCTGCTTGTGTACTTAGTTCTCAATATTTAGAAAATAAAAAATATCATTCAAAGACGGCAATCTAAAAAAGCGACTGCAGTCTATTATTTTATAATGAAAATTTTAGAAAAATTTTATGATTCAATATTAAGGTGTTACTTAAGAGACTGCTTTTTACAATCTCTTTTATGTAAAGCAGATCCTTCGAAATATAGACACTCATAAAGAATCGCTGGTGAAAAGATGCAATCATGAAATTATCACAGCAGTTATTACTGCGCGATAAAATCTAACATGCCTGTTGCTACATAATTCTGTATGAAAAGGAGAGATAAACATGAGATCAAGGAAAACCTTAATCCTGAGCATCCTGCTTTTCACCCTGGTGCTGCTTGCAGCGCAGGCTAAGGCGATATGGGCCTTCGTCGATCTTCTGCCGGCGCCGACAAACCTTAAAGCCGTGGTAACTGAAGACAAAAAAATCAAGATCAGCTGGAGCTCGCCGTCCGACCCCTGGCAGATGCACGCTTTCGCTATCCGCGAAGCAAACCAGCAGGTTAGCGATGCGAAGTTCAACGGACCCCCGTCTGACGGCAACGTGGTATACTTATTACCACCAGAGGGCGATAGATATATTATTGGCCTAAGCTATAATGACCGGGACGGCCATTATAGCAACATAGCCTATACATCTGTTGTCTTCGGCGCCCCTTATGCACCGGTCAGCCTAAAAGTAAGCGATGTCAAATGGTACGGCACTTTAAAACTTTCCTGGACGGACACCAACGTTGCCGAGACAGCCTGGATTATTGACATGAAAGGCACTGACAGCCAGATGAAACCAGCCAGCAGGAGGATTGAGCTGTCGCCGAACGACGGGGCATCTATGGAAACAACAATCACCAGCCCTTTGGAGCCTGAGGGCTATTACACCTTTACAGTGTGGGCAAAGAACGGCGCATTTGTCGGCCCATCAAAGCAGGTCAGCGCTGCCATAAAGATGGCGCCGCCCTCCAATTTAACCGCTGAAATTGCAAATGACAGCACTCTCTATGTTGATCTCCGGTGGACAAAAAACTCGATCATGGATAGCATCTTCCAGATCGAGCGGACCAATCCCGACGGCACAAAAACTTATATCAAAGAAATATATGAAGATGACTACAGTTATGACCAGGATGTAAAACGTTCTTCGACATATAAATACAGGGTCAGGGCCATTTATGAAAACCGGCCCGAATACAACTCCGACTTTTCCAACCAGGTATCCGTCACCATACCAGGAATAAAGATCGCGGTCACTCCATCTTTGCGGCAGGCTATTACTAACACACCGTCGCTCCCGACTCCTCCGACGCCTGTCGCAGAAGCGCCGGTTGCACCGTCACAGCTCACAGCAACCACAGAAGCTGCAGACAAGGTGATATTGAACTGGCATGACAACGCGGATAATGAAACCGGGTTCAAGATCGAACGTGACAGTGTCGTGATAGCAACAGTTGATGCTGACGTGGAATCCTACAGCAACAGCGGGCTGGCCGCCGACACCAGTTATATCTACCGGGTAAGGGCATATAACGATGAAGGGAATTCCGGCTATTCAAACACGGCCAGCGCCACCACCTTTTCACAAACCGCAACAACACCACCAACCCCAACAAGTCCAGACACTCCCGCTGATGTTGAGCCGGGAGAAAATATCTCTCTCAGACTCTATATCGGTAAAACCGAATACTATGTTAACGGCACGCTGCAAAACATGGACGCGGCCCCTATTATCCTCGAAGGCAGGACCCTGCTGCCAATCCGCTACGTGGCAGAGCCCCTCAGCGCTTCTGTCGGCTGGACTGCTGCTGAACAAAAAGCAACCATATCACTGGAGAATAAGAACATCGCGCTCTGGATCGGCAAAAACCAGGCCATGGTTAATGGCCAGGCGAAGTACCTAGATGTATCAAACACAAAGGTCGTACCTATAATCGTGCCCCCGGGCAGGACCATGCTGCCCCTGCGCTTCATTGCCGAGAACCTCGGCTGCGAGGTGGGCTGGAACGCTGCCCTCCAGGAAGTGACAATCACCTATAATCCATAAAGTGCTTAAGAAAATTGTAATACGGCGACTCTTTTCCTTGCGTCTTTATTTTGCAGGTAAAGGGGCGCCGTTTTTGTTCATTGCATTCGATCTGAGCAAATTACATCAAGCCTGTTTCTGAAACATTAATCCAGCTGTTTCTCCAACCTTTTAGCGAAGGAGCGGCTGATAACCTGAGCCGCGCCTTTTCTGCCGGTCTTATGGTACAGTTCAACGAGCAAAGTGCAGGCGATCTCATCGTAAGGTTCTATGACAAGGGTTTTTACCAGCAGGGTTTCAGCTTGGCTAAATACCCCCTCACTAATTTGCATTTCGGCAAGTCTATGTGCCGCTATCATAAACTTCGATCTGAGGTTCTCACGATCAAGGAACGTCCAATCCTCGTATATATCCTGGGGTAGCAGGTCTCCGGTGTAAAGCTCGACAATTTCTTCCAAGAACGGCCTGACGTCCCCGCCGCTGGAATCGTAATGTCTGTAGATACCGTACAGCCTGAGAAAATTGTCACTGTCCACTTCCAGCTTTTCTGAAGATCTTACCTCGTAGCCGTTACTGCGGTCGTGGATTAGAGGAAATTCATCCTCCATCGCCGCCCCGCGGGATGACAATACACGCCTCAGCTCATACATAGCCACATTAATTGAGGCCATCGCCGCCTTTCTGACGGTACCCGGCCAGAAAAGATCAGCCAGGACTTCCTTCGGGACAAACTGGTCCCTTTTTAGCAACAGGTATTTCAAAATACCCTGTATTTTACGTGTTTTCCACTCCGACTCTGCAATAAGGTCCTCCCCAATATACACCTTGAAGTCGCCGAGCATTTTTATTCTGATGGTAATTCTGCTGCTTTTTATTTCTCCATATTTTACGGTTAAATACCTGGCCTCTTTTGCTGAACAGATTTCCACCGGGTTTTTAACCAGGGTAAGCGCAGCTTTATCTCCATAATAACGCCTGACCAGGCTAACAGCATAATCCGCATGCATATTTTTTACTACACAATATGCAGCCATCTCCACCAGCGTGGGGAAAAACAGATCATAATATGTAACATAATGGTTTTCGTGTGAAATGGTGATGAAGGTTTTGAGATACATGTCCCCTTTATTGTGGTCCTTCATATCATAATAAAGCTTGGCCAGATGCATGGCTGTCCCTGCCATGGCCTGCAGCGATTTTTTCCTACTGCTGGTAGCAAACGAAGCCAGCAGCAGTTCCTCCGCCCTTTTGTAATCACCTGTTTCACGCAGTATTATCCCGGCAAAGCTCTGGGCAACTTCCGCGAACCCCTGCCCGACAGGGGCTTCAACCAGATAGCTGCAAGCGCTCATTACTTCGTCCAGGTTCACCAGGCTGGGATTTTTCTCGAGGAGCCAGAGGTTTTTGTACATTGCGCCACGATGAATATGCGCGACATTCTGGTAGCTCTTAAAATGAAGGGTGGATGAGTTTATCAACTCGACGGCATGGTCAATGTCATGGGCGAAATACCTCTCAAAAGCAGCATCCTTTTTGCCAAAGCCCAGCGCGTATCCTGAATTGTATTTCTCGCCGAGGCTCAGTAATTCGTTTCTAATCCAGGCCGACCATTCAGCATCACCCATGTAAAGGGAGATGGTATGACAAAACACCATGTTGAGTATTTTCCACTGGTCATTTGCCCGGACAAGCTGCATCTCGAGGTTTTTCTCAATGATTGTCCTGCTTTTTACGAGGTTGCCAAGACGGTAATGGATCATGCAGTTGAAATTGTTTACCCCATAGAGCCAAAAGTCATTGAGCTTGTATTGCCTGATTTCCTCGTAAAGCGCCAGTCCCTTATCAAAGTCCTCGTCAAAAACGGCCCTGCCCAGCCTGCAGGCGAGCAGTGTGCCGCGCACATCCCTGTTTTTTATCTTTTTATCGAGCTTTTCACAATCGGTTACCAATTTCCTGATCATCAAGACATCATTGCGCTGGGCAAAAGCAGTGAACAAAACAGCCATGACCTGGACCTGCATGTCAGTGTCACCCTGCAGCTCGAAGAGGCGCATAGCGTTTTTTAAGTATGTGCAAGAAAGTTCAAATTCGCTGCTGATAATAGTGAAACCGTAAAAAAAAGAAAGATAGGGGTTGTTTTCCACCAGCTGCCCTGGCAGTTCCTCGATAAACATCTTTAAATATTCTCCCAAACCTGTGTCAAGCATCTTTCTGCCGTTCAGGCACAGAAGCCTGACCACTTCCTCCAGGCGGCTCGCCTGGAGCATGTGCCGGATCGCCCTGACATTATCATGTGTTTTAAGATAGTAGTCCGAGGCCCTTATCCTGAGGGCTTCAATCTCCTCCGGGCTAAAAAATTCGTTCTGCAGACCAAGGAGAAAATTCCTGAACAAGGGATGGAACCGGTAAGTTGTTTCGCCGGATACGGTCTTTTGGATAAAAAGGTTTAACTCTTCACAGTACCTTATCGTAGCCTCCGCATCCTTTATGACGAAAGCGGTTTCGATATCCGTGATGCTAAATTCATCCAGTGTAGCAATTAAAGCTATAGAGCGAATACACCCCGGTGACAATCCCTGCAGGGCCTCGGTCAGGAAGAACCTGAAAATCTCGTTTTTCTTTCCGTCGTCCTGGAAACAAGCTTCAATGTTATAGATACCCAACCTTTGCATCATGTTGCATATAAGCACCACACCTGAAATCCAGCCCTCTGTGACCCGGCAGACTTTCACCGCTGTGCCGGGCGGAAGGATCAGCCCCCTCAGTTCTTTCATATACAGGGCGATTTCTTCCTCTCTGAAGCTGAGTTCCTTCTCAGATAAAAAACAGATATCACCCTTCAATCCCGGGACACCGTCGAAAATGCCGGTTTCTTTTCTTGAAGCGATAATGATATGCAGATTTTTCGGCATATTAGAGATAAAATAACGCATTGTGTCAATTATCTGTTCATTTCCCTGTACGTGTTGGAAGTCATCAAAAACGATATACCTTCTTTTGTGTGTTTTATCCCCATATAAAGCCCAGACATCCTGGCATATGACTGCGTTCAGAAGCTCATACCCCTGTCTGGCATCAGATATGCTGCGCAGGAACTTCACGGATTCAGGCTCCTGTTTTTTTACCCGACTAAAAAGACTATCTAAAAGGTGGGCATAGAAAATAGGCAGGCGCGCGTCTTCCTTTTCAAGCCTGTACCAGTGCAGGTTGGTGCTGTGCCTGACTGAAGCCAGGATCGCGGTGGTCTTACCGTACCCGGCGGGCGCTACTACTGCGACAACCCTGTTTTGCTTTATGCCAAGCCCTTTGATCCGGTCGCTGATTAATACGCCTTCAGGCAGCTGAGGGACTGAGACCTTGCTTTTTAACACCGGCAGCGCATTCATATATAACACACACCTTAAAAGGATTTATGCACAACAAAGTCCTCTTTTTTCTAAATATATCATAAACATACAAGAATTTTAGAAATATTTTATGATTAGAGTTTAAGATATTGAGGACACAAGAATACGGTCCAGCTGTTAAAAATTTATTTAGGGAAAGGAGTTTTCGCATGAACGGCCACAAATCAGTTTTTCTGGTTTGCGCCCTAGCCCTGCTGATGGTCCTGTCTTTTTGCACGGCGGCATCTGCCTTTGCGCCGCAACCGGAACCTCCAAAAGAAATAAAAGTGCTTGTGGATGACACTCCTCTTGTCATGGACGTCGCACCAATAATTAGGGATGGGCGAACACTTGTGCCTATGCGGGCTATCTTCGAGTCCCAGGGGGCTTCAGTACGCTGGGACCCGGCTGAGCAGAGCGCTCTTGCTCAAAAAGGCAGCATTGTCATCCAGTTGTGGATTGGGAGCGACCAAGCGCTGGTCAACGGTCTGCCTGTAAAGCTTGATGTGCCGCCCATAATTTTTGAGGGCAGAACAATGGGCCCTGCACGGTTTATCAGCGAATCGCTCGGCGCCAGCGTGGAATGGGATCCGGAAGAGCAAACAGTCCTCATCAAAACCAGTTTGAAAGTTACCCCCGATGCCGTACTAAAAGAACCTAATGCCTCTGTTATTGACAGTATCAATAAAATACCGGTTTTACCGATTGCAAAAAATTACACCCTGATCCTGGAATATACCAAAGCAAATCTAAATGGCACAATATCTATAGATTTTGGAGGGCTCCTCACATATACAAACTATTTGTCAAGCACACCTGTTGCGGCTCAGGATAAAGAAATTAGTATTTACAAGCTGGCCCAGGACAATGGCGGCACCGAAAGAATACTGTTAGGAACGGCGATGACCGACAGCAATGGCGCATATGATTACACAGTGACAACAACAGAAAGCAATACTTATGTAGCTGTCTTTGCGGGTGAAAACAGCCAGGATCTGGCAGTCAGCGACGTTGTCACTATTACCGTTAATAATTCAATCACAATACAGAAAATGCCAGTGCCTATGTTATTAAAATAAATCAGGAAAAATAGTTACAAGACTAATGACATTTATCATTAACAAACAAAAACGGCCGTTGGCGGTTTTTGTTTGTTTTATGTTTATATAAGGCTTAGCAGGCGCGCCTGCTAATTATATATTTATTCAGCAGTAATATCTGCGTGATACTCCTGCAGGGATTTAATATTGGCCTCCTTGGAAGCATTATCTTTATACGCCGCGATACCTTTGGCGCTGGCCAGGGCGGCCGCCAGTGTAGTAATATACGTAACTTTATGTTTTATCGCTGTTTTGCGGATATAAGAGTCGTCATGCTGGCTGCGCTTCCCTGAAGGTGTGTTGATTACCAGGTTGATCTCACTGTTGGTGATGCCGTCGACTATGTTGGGCCGTCCTTCAAATAATTTCTTGATTTCCTCGGATTTAATCCCGTGTTCTTTCAGGAATTTACTGGTCCCTTCCGTTGCTTTGATATTAAAGCCCAGTTTTGTAAATTCCCTGGCCGTTTCCAGTGCAGCCGGTTTATCCTGATCGGGTACACTGATCAGGACAGTGCCGGATATCGGAAGAATAGTCTGAGTGGCTTCCTGCGCTTTATAATAAGCCAGGCCGAAGGAGTCAGCGATTCCCAGCACTTCACCGGTGGAGCGCATTTCCGGTCCTAGGATCGGGTCTACTTCCTGGAACATATTAAACGGGAAGACCGCCTCTTTAACTCCGAAATGCGGGATTGACTTTAAAACCATTTTGTTAACAGAAGACTTTTTACCTGTTTCGGCCGCCAGCATGATTTCCGTGGCAATCCTGGCCATAGAGACATTGCATACTTTTGACACCAGGGGAACTGTCCTTGAAGCACGCGGATTTGCTTCCAGCACGTAAACCCGGTCATCGGCGATGGCATACTGCATATTCATCAGGCCCACCACGTTCAGTTCCCTGGCGAT
>DHGV01000011.1:0-17233 GCA_002402945.1 Pelotomaculum sp. UBA4789 | reverse complement strand
GAGTCTCCGGAGTGGATGCCGGCCAGTTCGATATGTTCCATTACCGCCGGCACAAAAGCATCTGTCCCATCGGCAATGGCGTCTGCTTCCGCTTCAATCGCATTCGTCAGGAACCTGTCGATCAGAATCGGCCTTTCCGGTGTAACACCGACCGCGGCCGCCAGGTACTGGCGGAGCATTTCCTCATCGTAAACAACTTCCATACCACGGCCGCCCAAAACATATGAAGGGCGGACCATCAGGGGATAGCCAATCCGGTTGGCGATAGCCAGGGCATCCTCAATATTCACCGCCATCCCGGATTCCGGCATGGGGATGTCAAGTTTATCCATGATCTGGCGGAACCGGTCGCGGTCTTCGGCCAAGTCGATAGTCTCAGGTGATGTGCCCAGTATTTTCACGCCTGCTTTTTCCAGTTCAGCGGCAATGTTCAGCGGTGTCTGCCCGCCGAATTGGACAATAACACCCAGCGGCTTTTCTTTTTCATAGATGCTAAGCACGTCTTCTACTGTCAGCGGCTCGAAATACAGTTTGTCCGATGTGTCATAATCGGTGGAAACCGTCTCCGGGTTGCAGTTGACAATGATTGTCTCAAAGCCCATATCACGCAGGGCAAAGGCCGCATGCACACAGCAGTAGTCAAACTCAATGCCCTGGCCGATCCGGTTCGGCCCACCCCCGAGGATCATAACTTTCTGCCTGTCGCTGGATGCAGTCAGATCCGGGGCATTATAAGTGGAAAAATAATATGAAGCGTTTTCAACACCGCTGACCGGTACGGCTTCCCATCCTTCGACAATCCCCAAAGCGGTCCTGCGCCGGCGAATATCCGGTTCCGGCTGGTTTAAGAGCAATGCTAAATAACGGTCGGCGAAACCGTCTTTTTTCGCCCGGACCAGCAGTTCATCCGGGAGGCGCCCGTTTTTGTGCTTTATGATCTCTTCTTCCAGTATAACAAGCTCCTTCATCTGCTGTAAAAACCAGGGCTTGATATGGGTCAGCCGGTAAAGGTGCTCAATATCGGCGCCTTTGCGCAGGGCTTCATACATGATAAACTGGCGTTCACTCGATGGCTCAGCCAGCAGCGCCAGTAATTCTTCCAGGGTAAGGCGGTTGAAATCTTTGGCAAAACCCAGCCCGTACCGGTTGATTTCCAGGGAGCGAATGGCTTTCTGAACGGCTTCTTTATAGTTTTTGCCGATGCTCATCACTTCACCGACAGCACGCATCTGGGTCCCCAGTTTATCCAGGGAACCGGGAAACTTTTCAAAAGCCCAGCGGGCAAACTTGATCACCACATAATCCCCGGAAGGAGTGTATTTATCCAGGGCGCCATCCCGCCAGTAGGGGATTTCGTCCAGCGTCAGGCCGGCTGCCAGCATAGCCGAAATCAAAGCGATGGGAAAACCGGTGGCTTTGGAGGCCAGGGCGGAGGAGCGGGAAGTACGGGGGTTGATTTCAATGATCACCACCCGGCCGGTTTTGGGATCGTGGGCAAACTGAACATTGGTGCCGCCAATGACTTGGATAGCCTCCACTACATCGTAGGAGTATTTTTGCAGCCTCTGCTGCAGCTCAGGGCTGATCGTCAGCATCGGCGCCGAACAAAATGAATCGCCGGTGTGCACACCCATGGCATCAATGTTTTCAATGAAGCAAACAGTTATCATCTGGTTCTTGGCGTCCCGGACAACTTCCAGCTCCAGTTCTTCCCAGCCCAGCACTGACTCCTCGATCAGGATTTGCCCCACCAGGCTGGCGGCGATACCCCGGTTGGCAATTGTTCTTAATTCTTCAACGTTGTACACCAAACCACCGCCGGTACCGCCCATAGTGTAGGCAGGGCGGATAACCACAGGGTAGCCAAGTTCCTGGGCGATAATTTCAGCTTCCTCCACACTGTAGGCCGGTTTGCTGCGGGGCATCTCAATGCCCAGCCGGTTCATCGTTTCTTTAAAGGCAATGCGGTCTTCACCGCGTTCAATAGCGTCTACCTGCACACCGATCACCTTGACTCCGTATTTCTCTAAAACACCGGCCTTGTGCAGTTCCGAACTCAAATTGAGGGCAGACTGGCCGCCTAAATTGGGCAGCAGCGCGTCCGGCCGTTCTTTGGCAATGATATCGGTCAGACTTTTTAGATTCAACGGTTCTATGTAGGTTACATCAGCGATTCCCGGGTCTGTCATAATAGTGGCTGGGTTGGAATTGACCAGCACAATCTGGTATCCAAGTTTACGCAGGGCTTTGCAGGCCTGGGTGCCGGAGTAGTCAAATTCACAAGCCTGACCGATCACGATCGGGCCTGAACCAATGATCAGTACTTTGTGGATGTCGGTCCTTTTTGGCATATTTCCCCTCCCGCTTCGCATATAAATAGGAAATTTCTCTTTTGAAAAATTATGTTTACTCAAATCTAAATTATATCAAAATTTTATGCATTTGTATGTTGTTATGTCACAATTAGCAAAAAAAAGAACATCCCTGAAAAACAGTGACAGGAGGTGTTCTTTTGACAATCTGTTTAACTAATTTATATACTCAAAAAAAGTGCAATCTATTACCAAACTTCCGCAAATGCTGCATTATTATAGATATTTTCAAGATTTGCCTTGTGTCCTTCTTCCATCACTGCCAGAGACTCAAACATTTTCTTCTGCTCAGCGCCTTGGCTGGAAGCTGCCATGGCTTTATACATATCCATAGCCTCTTGCTCGTTTTTCATAGCCAGGGCAATGGCATCAACAAACTTCATATCTGCGGTAATTTCTGGCTTTTTAACGGTTTCAGAAATTTTATAGTCTACAGGCTTTGCAAATACAAGCATATCACATTTTTCCGCAGTAGTTTTTAAACAAGCTTCCAGGCTCTTTCTGTGAGCCAACTCATCAGCCGCCAATCCAGTAAACAACTGTTTTACAGAAGCATCCTTAGCTTTCTTTGCTATAGCCAGGTAATACTCATTGGCCTGAATTTCAGAAATAATCGCAAAATCCAAAATCTTCTTATACTCTAATGTTTTCAATAAAATAACCCTCCCTTTTTTATTTTTAATTAAGTCTAACGCAATTTTATTCAGATTGTCAAGATACTTTTAAATAAGTAGATATATAAACATAATATGTCTTTTCTATTGTCTCATTTAAACATAGCGCATAAAAAGGCGTTACTGCAACATAAAATGGTGATAGAATTACAATAAAACAGGCACCATTAAACACAAAGCGCAATAAACAAACGCGAGGTAGAAAGCATGGAGTCTGTCTATCTGAATAATTATACAATCACTATTGAAAAGCAGTTCCCCAGAGAAATAATTAAGGCCAGTTTTCCCCTGCGCTATGGAAAATGCTCGGTGATAAAAACGCCCGAATACGAATTCCTGTTCAATTTAAACGGGGAAATCAAGTTCATCCGCGGGCTTAACTTAAAAAGCTGGCCGCACCTGGCTGAACAGCTGAAACGGACCGACGGCAATGACTGGGTTTATTATTCGGTCGGCGACGAAAGCGGCGAAAAGGGCATTGTCTCCCGGCTGGGTGAATATTATTTACCCTGCCTGCCCTACCCCAGCAATTCGGCCTGGGAATTCAACTATTTTTCAAATCCCAATGTTATGAGCGCCTTTGCGGCATGGTCTCAACTATATGGAAACCTTTACGGGACGCGAAGAGACGGCCTCTCCGCCAAAGTAAGAGACTTCATCAATCTCGTGCTCAATAATGACGAAAATATTTTGCACGAGAAAGCGGTGAAACTGCATTCGATCATTGGTGGGCGCATTACCGTCCTGCCGCCCGATACGCGCCATGTTGATTATGAGATCGTCCCGCTGATGATTGCAGACGGCTGTCTTTACCACTGCAAATTCTGCTTCGTCAAATCGGCGCAGCAGTATCAGACCCGCTCTAAAACAGATATTCTCGAGCAGATCGGGCAGCTGAAGGTCTTTTACGGCCGTAATATTGAGAATTATAATGCCTTGTTTTTGGGAAACCACGACGCGCTGGCCGCCAGAGAGGAATTGATCTGCCTGGCCGCCTCCGAAGCTATTGAGGCCTTTGGGTTTGGGGATCCACAGGCAAAGGCTCCCAGGCTGTTCCTGTTTGGCAGCGTAGATTCCCTGCTCAATTCGGGAAATGATTTATTTGAAAAACTGAACCAACTGCCTTTTTACACCTACATCAATGTCGGTCTCGAGTCTATTGACGCGCCAACCCTGGCATTCATCCACAAACCCCTGGATCCCGGAAAAGTCCGCGCTGCTTTTCAGAAACTGCTCGAAATCAATGCCAGTTATGCAAACATTGAAATTACAGCCAATTTCCTTTTAGGAGAAGAGCTTTCACCTGATCACTATCAATCCCTGGCTGCACTGCTGCGGGATGCTCCCGTCCCTTCGCACGGCAAAGGAGCTGTCTACCTGTCACCATTGATGGACAGTCCCAAAAAGCGCGAGCTGCTGCCAAAATTCCTGGAAATAAAGAAACAGAGCCGGCTGCCAGCCTATATCTATTTGATCCAGCGGTTATAAATTTCAGGGTATATGAAGACAAAGGCTTGAGCCATCCTTGGAGATGTCTGTTCACAAGAAACGTTTTCCGGGAAAACCATATGGGGAAAGTCATTAACGGACCGGCGCTGAAAGACTTATCAAAAGACATATGAACAGCCTATTATCTTAAATACTCTTTTTTTAACCCTCTATTTGCGCTTTCACTACGCTTGTCCCGCAGTATTTATCCCGCAAACGTGGTTTCTCGATTTTACCGGTAGGATTGCGCGGAACGCCATCAAATATAATTCTTCGCGGGCGTTTGTAGCGCGGCATGGCAGAGCAGAATGCTATTATTTCTTCTTCGCTGCACTTGTAATCCGGCTTCAACTCTATGATGGCCGCAGCGATTTCCCCCAGGCGCTTGTCCGGCAGGCCAATTACAGCTACATCCTTGATCGCATCATGCCCGTGAAGAAAATCTTCGATCTGTACCGGATATAGATTTTCCCCGCCGCTGATAATCACATCTTTCTTCCGATCTACTAAATAAATAAAGCCATCTTCATCCATCCGGGCCATATCACCGGTAAAAAGCCAGCCGTCCTGAAGTACAGCCGCGGTCGCTTCCGGGTCGTTGTAATAGCATTTCATCACCCCGGGCCCTTTCACAGCCAGTTCCCCCACCTGTCCCTGGATTACGGGGCATCTCGATTCATCGGTTATCATGGTTTCCCAGTTGAACCCTGGTATTCCGATAGCGCCAACTTTATGAATGTTTTCCGTGCCCAAATGGACACAACCGGGACCGATAGATTCGCTCAGGCCGTAGTTAGTGTCATAAAGATGTCCGGGAAAATATTTTTTCCAGCGGTGTATCAGGCTGGGAGGAACCGGCTGCGCGCCGATATGCATAAGCCTCCACTGGGCAAGCTGATAATCTTCCAGCTTCACAGATCCACTTTCAATGGCGTCCAAAATGTCCTGCGCCCAGGGCACCAGCAACCAGACAATAGTTACATTTTCTTCAGAAACCGCTTTGAGTATCCACTCAGGTTTGACGCCACGCAGCAATACAGCTTTACCGCCTACAAGGAAGCTGCCAAACCAATGCATCTTGGCGCCGGTATGGTACAGCGGCGGAATGCATAGGAAATTATCTTCCCGCGTTTGACCATGATGTTTGTTTTCCGTAAAACACGCTGACATCAGGCTGCTGTGCGTATGCAGAATCGCTTTCGGAAATCCAGTGGTCCCCGAGGAAAAATACACAGCCGCATCATCTTCGTCTTTTAGTTTAATATGCGGCGCTGCGGAAGAACAATTTGCCGCCAGGCGGTCATAGCTTTCAGCAAAAGAAGGGCGGTTTTCTCCGGCATAAAAAAGCGTCTTTATATTAGGAATCTGCTCGCAAATAGTTTCCACACGGCCAATGAACTCAGGCCCGAAAAATAAAGCGCTGGCCTCTGATAAATCCAAACAATATTTTATTTCCTCCGCTGTGTAGCGAAAATTTAAGGGCACCGCAACGGCCCCGGTTTTCAGAATGCCGAAATAAATGGGCAGCCATTCCAGGCAGTTCATCAATAGAATGGAAACCTTGTCCCCTTTTTTTATATTCCTGCTTAACAGGAGATTGGCAACCCGGTTCGCCTTGTCGTCGAACTCACGCCATGTTATCTCCCACCGGTATTCCTCTGCCGGATTGTTTTCAATCAGCTCGTACTCACGCCAGGTAATATTACGCCTCTCCTGTACCCCTGGGTTGATTTCAACCAGGCTGATATCCTGGCCGTATAGCTCGGCATTGCGCGATAGTATTTCCGTGATCGGCATTTTTAGTTCCTCCCAATTACGCTTTAACAATTTATAAGAATAAAATTGATCTTATAAGATAAATATGACAACATTTCAGTCAATTATAAGGGTTTTGATGTGGTTAATCAACGGCATTTTTTGTTAATACCCTATGATATTTCACCTGTAAATTCCGCATGACCAGTCAGGCAAGTGACCTGCTGCCCAAAAATGCAGACCACTCATAATGAGATAATGATAAACTAGGGTATAATGGGTGTATGTTTATGCTAAATTACAGGGGGAAAGCAAATGTATCAGGTAAGCGGATCATACCCCGCTGCAAAGAGGAATAAGCGGACTCCGGGAACTATGAGAGTTTTAATGGTATTACTTGCCCTGTTTGCTCAACTGCTGCTGTTGGCATATTTTGTTGATTTACTGAGTCAGAATGCGGTTTATCTCTATTTTTTATTGGAAATAACGGGTGCGCTGGTGGTTGCATTTATCGTTACTAAAGACCGTAACCCATCCTACACCATCTTTTGGTTAATAATAATGCTGGCTCTGCCGGTGTTTGGTTATTTGTTGTTCCTGCTGTGGGGGACTACAGGATTAACTCATCGGAGAAGCAGAATTATTCGTGAAAGCATTGCCCACGGTCAGACCTTTCTAAAACAGGATCCCCCTGCATCTGCGGAATTTCTGGACAAACACCCTTCCCGTAAAAGACTTGGCACTTATTTGTCTAATGAGGGTTTCCCCATTTACAGTCATACGCTATGCACATACTATCCGCTGGGGGAACTGCAGTTTGATAAGCTGCTCGAAGATATGGAACAAGCCCAGAAATTTATCTTTCTGGAATATTTCATTATTGCCGAAGGGCAGCTTTGGGACCGCATTCATGACATACTGCGCCAGAAGGTGCAGCAGGGAGTTGAGATCCGTGTTTTGTTTGATGATCTTGGAAGCAGCACCAAAATATCCGATTCCCTGACCAAAGAATTGCGGAACGAAGGCATTCAGGCGATAAGGTTTAATCCTGTTCAGACCAATATATTCAGACTGCTTATTAACTATCGCAACCATCAGAAAATCGCAGTTATAGATGGCAATATTGGCTATACGGGCGGAACCAATATCGCCGATGAATATGTAAATCTTACCCATGAACTGGGACATTGGAAGGATACTGCCATACGGCTTGAGGGGGCGGCTGTCTGGAGCCTGACTGTAACATTTTTGCAAATGTGGGATTCAGAATCTGACACTCGGTCTGATTACCAGCGCTGCATGCCTGCAGTTGACGTTGGCGGAACAGGTTTTTACCAGCCTTTTGCGGACGGCCCCTTCAATCACCCGAATAATCCGGCCGAAGAAATGTACAGCCAGATCATTGCCGGAGCGCAACAGTACGTTTATATTACTACACCGTACCTGGTAATAGATAATTCCATGAAGGACATATTGTGCATTGCAGCCAAAGGCGGCGTTGACGTGAGAATAGCCACGCCTAAAATATGGGACCATTGGTATGTCCATATGGTTACGCAATCGAATTATGAGGATCTTTTGGCCGCCGGGGTCAGAATTTATGAATACACGCCAGGATTTCTTCATGCAAAGATCATTTTAAGTGATGACGACAATGGTGTCGTCGGCAGTATTAATATGGATTACCGGAGTTTTTTCCTGCATTTTGAAAATGGGGTTTGGATTTGCGGCGCTCCGGTACTGCAAGACATAAAGACGGACGTGATGAATATATTTGCCGCAAGTGAGGAAATAAAACTGGCGGAATGGACTAACAGACCACAACATAAAAAGATTGCCCAGGATATTTTGCGTATTCTTGCTCCACTTTTCTAGAGTTTTCAAATAGGGCGTGTAAAACCGCCCACAGTTTGGTATAATACTAACATGATTGAATTGATAAAAACCAAATTAAACTTAAAAGTAGATCTCCAAATTAAACATGAATATAACTTTTGCATCAGCGATCTGGCTGATCATGATATGATCCATTCAATGGATGCTTTTGCCCACCATCGCAGCATCACCCGCTTGGAGCACTGTCTTCACGTATCCTACCTGAGCTACCTGGCTTGCAGGAAAATGGGCCTTGACTACCAGTCGGCAGCCAGGGGTGGACTACTGCATGACTTTTACCTTTACGATTCTCACGTCACAAAGCCTGACAGCGGCATTCATTGTTTTTGCCATCCAAATATTGCCCTGGAAAATGCCACAAAATACTTCCCCTTAAACGATGTGGAAAAGGACATTATCGTAAAGCATATGTGGCCTGTAACCATAAGCCCGCCCAAATACAAAGAATCCTTTATCGTTACCTTTATGGACAAATACTGCGCTTCCAGGGAAGCAGCCCAATACGGCGGCAGGTTCAAAATTGCCCAGCAGACCCAAACCTAATGTACTCCCTGCCGATCCAATAAGCCTACTATTACCAGGCACTCACATTCCATATCGCACCATATTTTCTGCAAAGCAAGAACTCAGGCCAATTTGACCTGAGTTCATTACTTTTAATGTTGATTTATAGTATAAAATGACTAATTGTTATGAGTCCCGCTCTGCCTGGTATACATAAGCTTTGAGCAGTAGGTAAAGCGGGCCTATCTTGATGATCATCATTCACTCCTGCACTACCGCTGAGTCGTTAGTACGGAGGCTCCGGATTTTATAGCCGGCTAAACGAGTTGGGAATACGCTAATTATTTGAACTCAAAACCTTTCTCCTGAAACAGCCTCAAACAAATATCTACAACATCGGGATCATATAATATGCCCTTATTCTGCGATATTTCTTCCAGAGCTGGATCTATACCCAGACTCGGTCGATAAGGGCGGTGCGAAGACATAGCTTCGACCACATCAGCCACTGCCAAAACGCGGGCTTCCATCAGTATTTCGCCCCCGGTTAATCCTCGGGGGTAGCCGGATCCATCCATTCTCTCATGATGCTGCAGCATAATCTCGGCCACCGGCCAGGGGAATTCGATATCCTTTATTATTTCATGACCAGCTTGACAGTGAGTTTTAATAATACTAAATTCAATATCCGTTATTTTTCCAGGTTTGCTGAGTATCTCACTTGGTACATTTATTTTTCCAATATCATGCAGATTCCCAGCCACCGCGACTCCTTCGATCTGCTCTTTTGAAAAACCCATTTCTTCTGCAATCGCTGTGGCCAACTTGGAGACTTTTATTTGGTGCCCTGCGGTATAGGGGTCTCTTATCTCCAAAGTACTGCCCAGGGAAGTTACTACCTGCATCAAGATACGCTGCATTTTCCCCAGGCTCTTTTCCAATTCCTGCATGCTTATATCCCGTTCGCTGCGAGCGCGCAGAGACATAATCCCATAAGCAAGGTCTGCAGCCATTTCGGTTAAAAGTTTGACTTCCTCTACATCAAATATGTTGAGATCTGCCGAATATATACTAATTGCCCCAAAAATCACGTTGCCGTTCGCCTGCAGTGGGATAGTAATCATGGATTTATAGCCACACGATAAGGCCTCTTCCCGCCAGGGGATGAACTCGGGATCGGTCATAATATTTGGACAAATAAAGGGCTGACCAGTTCGGATAGACATGCCCACCGGTCCACTGCCTCGCTGGGGATCGGCAAGCGAAATATCTAGTTTTTCGAGATAACCTTTTTCATATCCAGCATGAGCCACTGGAAGCACCATCTGCCTCTCATCTTTTTCTGTATACCCCACCCAGACCATACGGTATTTGCCGATTTTTATTATCTGCCGGCAAACATTTTGCAACAAATCCTGTTCATTGCAGGCCTGTAGCATGGCCATATTGTTTGCACTTGTTGCTTTTAAAGCCCGTTCAATTCGTTTATATTCTGTCATGTCTATAAAACTAGCTACGGATTTGGTGGTACCGGGAATAATATCTACGCAGAACAAACCATCTCGCAGGTTACCATCATGATCCCTGAGGCGAGTCATATATTTTGTTGGTACAGACTTCGGATCAATCCTGCGTAAACGGTGATATTTTTTCATCACACCCAAAACATCGCCACAAAACAATTCAGTCATTTGGGCGCCTACCAATTCTTCCTTTTTATACCCTAAAAGCCTTTCCCATTCCTGGTTAGCCAGGGATATAGTCATATTCTCTTCGACGATCATGGTTGGCGCTCCGGTATTTTCAAAAATAGTCCGATAATAATTTTCTGATTCCTGGACATCTATAATGTGTTTCTTTCGCTGCAGCACAATAGTGAAAGTTTGCGCCACTAAATCGAGCATGTTTATTCTTTCCTCTGACCAGGCTATATTATTGGATGTTGAATCAAACCCCAAAAAACCAATAAGTTTACAATTATGGGTTATGGGAACTAAGAGCAGTGATTGAGTTGATTTTAAATGTAGTAATTTCTTTTCCGGCTCGGCTTCAGGCGGAAGATCAATAACGCTATTTATGTAGACATGCTCATGGCGCTGTAGTTTTCCCAGAGTATATGGGAATGAATCTACCGGTTGATTCTGCAGAGCATGAATTGCCGGTTGGATGCCGGCCGCACACCACTCGCGGGTAACACTGACCTTAGATCCATCTTCAGAAAACAAAACAAGAGAACAGCGAGCGGCATTATTAAATTCCCCAATCTCTTGTAATGTGATATTGATGGCATAATCAATATCACTAACCATTACACTATTGAACTGCTTTATTATCTTCAGGAGCACAGCCTGGGATTTCACCTGCTGTTTCATGGCTGCTTCGGCCTGCTTTTGGGCCGTGATGTCCGTAAAAAACGCCACATTAGCCGGCCCATCCGGCAACAGTATATTATCTACTTGCGCAAATAGAGGAAATGTCGTGCCGTTTTTGCGCTGCCCGATCGTTTCGTGCGATAAGGATAATGTCTCCCCCTTTTCCCTTCTTTTTATTTTATTCTCAATTTCCCGGCGGCTAGCCGGTGCAAACCGAGTAGTGACTTGGGTTCCCTGCAATTCCATGCTGCTGTCATAGCCGAACATAGTCACATAGGCATGATTGGCGAGGATAGTGCGGCCATTGCGATTTATGGCGATAGCAACGGGAGCTTTTTCGAACAGGGCACGAAAACGCTCTTCACTGGCCTTGATCTGCGCTTCTGCCTGATGTTGGGCGGAAACGTCCAGCATGGATACAACTACATTTTCGCTGTCGGGCACTAGAGAAACATATATGATGCAATCCCTAATCCTGCCATGCTTATCAATGCACTTTACCTCATAATTTTGCGGGGCTTTGGCCGGATCAAGTTTCCGCAAACGGTTATATTCCTTGACAATGGCCAAATCTTCAGGATGTATAAATTCAAAGGGGCTTCTCCCCACCAATTCAGCTTGGGAATAACCCGATAGTTCTTCAAAGGTAGAATTTCCCATAGTTATTTTTAGATCTTTGTCAACAATCACTACAGCTGTTCCGGTATTTTCAAATATAGTCCGATAATAATTTTCTGATTCCCGAAGTGCTTGTTCGATGCGCATCTGCTCTGCAATTTGAGCCTGCAGTTGCTCATTGAGCCGCTTAAATTGGAGGGTTCTTTCCTGGACTTTAATTTCTAATTCGTCACGAGCTTTTTGCATCTCAGATTCTATTGCTCCGACAGTGTTTAATTGTTGGAGCTGCTGGGCTGTTCGGAGTGCATCTAATTCGTTTGTCGGCTGGCCTTTTTCATACGCTAGCTTCTTCACGTATACTCCTGCCTCCCACCTGTATGGTTAGGAATATTATCTCTATGGTGTCCTTCACATCAATTGGCAAAACAATGCGCCCAAGTTCATCGCCCTTCTGGCAACGCCCGTTGCCTTCGATTCTATCTCTCTTTTTTCTACAATATAAAAGAAATTCCTACTATGTATTACTAATATTTATATTCGGCTTAAATCATAACTAATTTATATGATATTTGCCTTTAAATACAAAAAATAGAACGAACCGTTTCCGGTCCCGCTCCACCACCCAGCAAGGTTCCGAGCATAATTTCTCTAACTTCACGACGTTTTTCTTCTTCGTGAGGATTAACTCCGCAACAGCTGCTATGCTGTCTATGATATTTCACCTCATTATCTCGCTAAATACTGACGAATTTAACGACCTGTGTCTCACTTCTTGGGAGCAGCTACCAAAGCCGATGTGTTCGAGAAAAAGATAATTCCTACAGAGATCTTCTGCTCTGCTTTTACCACTTCAGCTTTCCCAGCTCCACTTGAAGAATCAGTTATGGCGCTTTTCCATATAATGCCTGCATAAACTAATTAACAGAATTATTTATATATCTATCAAACCAATTGTATCTTTTATATTAATTATTTCGTACATTTCTATTTTGTGGGTAAATATTTTTGATAAATAATAATATTAAGAAACTAATCTGCGCTTTTTAAACATCTCAATAAATCTGCTGACCAGGTAGGGATCAAACTGAGACCCTCCGCACTTTATTAATTCATTAATGGCTTGTTCATGGGTCATTGCCTTGCGGTAAGGGCGGTCACTGGTCATCGCATCATATGAGTCAACGATGGCAAGAATGCGGCACTCCAGCGGGATTTCTTCTCCTTTCAATCCTATTGGATAACCTGCACCGTTCCACCACTCATGGTGTTTTAAGATCCAGTCTGCTATTGGCTCTAGATCAGGTGAGGATTTAGCGATGCGGTGACCTATTTCACAATGCCGCCTCATTTCAACAATTTCCAGAGGTGTAAGAGGCCCTTGTTTGAATAATATACTGTCCGGCACACCCACCTTGCCTATATCGTGGAACTTGGCCAGCAGACCTAGTTCTGAGATTATGCGATTTGGCATGCCTATAATTTCGGCAAGATTCCTCGCATAATCATATAGCCTTGTAGCGTGACCTTCAGTAATGAAGTCCCTTACCTCCAAGGCCTTCATCAGTGTCTCGACTATGGCGCTTCTTGCCGATCTGCTGTGGTGCAGCTTGTCCCTGTACATTCTGTTGTCCGCTTCTTTGAAAAGATCGTTTGTGGCCATATCAACCACGCCCCCTACAGAATAACCAATAGATATGTTTATGGGGAGTTGCGGGTTTAATAAATTGTAATTGTTAAAAGAACCTCTTAATCTGTTGATTATTTCTTCCATCGCATCTTCGCTTGTATTGGGAATAAGAATAGCAAATTCATCCCCGCCTATGCGTGATATAATATCACATTTACGAAAGTTATTCTTGATGACTTTGGCAGTAGCCACCAGAAGGGAATCCCCGACATCGTGCCCTATTGTGTCATTGATAAGCTTCAGCGCGTCGAGATCACATATAATTATCCCAATGGGATCATGTCTTCCGTCTGAAGCCCGCTTCATCTCTTCTTCAAAGAAGGTGCGGTTATAGAGTCCTGTAAGAGCGTCATGCAGGCCGAGGTATCTTAGATTTTCCTCAAAATCTCTCTTGTCAGTAATGTCCCTTATGGATTCAATTGCCCCTACTGTATTCCCGTCACTGTCCAATAGCAGTGAGGCTATCCCCCACAGCGTTGCACCCCTACCTTTATAAACTAAGGGCACGTAAATCTCAGCGATAAGAGATCCTTCTTTACTTTCAAGTTTTTCATATTTTTTTTTTGCTTTTTTTTGTGGGTCCAATACAATGTCTATCAGAATTGGCTGAGGCGAGCCGTAAAAAGGCAGTGAGTAAATGTAATCTCCCTTACCCATGATATCTTCTTTTCTTACCCCGGTCATGTTCTCAATTGACTTGTTCCATGCTATCACAACACCCTTGTTATCAATGACAAAAGTAGCATCAGGCAGGAAATCAATAATATCCATTAACCTCTGGTTGGCGGCTTTTAGCTCTTGATCCTTATGCTTGAGCTGCGTGATGTCTTCACATGTTATTAAATATTCACCGGTGAACAGACCTACCTGGGAGTACCTGATAGTTTTCTCCCCCCCGCCTTTGCATGTGACGGCGTAGATCACGGTTCCCTCCACTCCCGGCGCAGAATTATTCATATCATTTCCATTGATTTCATGAACCACATAATCTAATCCGTAACCGGAATAATCCTTTCTAAACAATAAGTTTCTATCCGGTAAATCGTCCAGGCTATAACCAAACATACTAATGAATTTAGGATTAATGTATTTGAATTTTCCCTGCTCATCAAAAAGTGCCATCCCGATAGGAGATTGTTCAGTGAAGATCGCAAACTTATCCTTTTCGGCAGACAAGGCCTCTGCTTCCTCTTTACGCAAAGTGAAATCTCGAAAAGATTCTATTGCTCCGACAATGTTTAATTGTTGGAGCTGCTGTGATTTTCGAAGTGCATCTAATTCGTTTGTCGGCTGGCCTTGTCCACACGTTTGCTTTTTCATGTATACCCCTACTTCCCTCTTGTATGGTTAGGAATATTATCTCTATGGTGTCCTTCACATCAATGCCTTAAGTCCGCCTTAATTCAATAGGTATTGTCTCTCCTTTTTTTCGACAATATGAAAGATATTTCTGCTAAATATTACTAATATTTATATTCGGTATAAATCCTAATTTACTTTATATGACATTTGCCCCAGAAGACAAAAATGTAACGTAACGTTTCCGGTCCCGCTCCACTGCCCTAGCCGTTCTTTATTTAGAAAGTCATTTCCTTCTTCAACAATTGCCCATCATCAGACCCTGTCAATATGCCCTTTCAATATCGAAGCTCTTATCACGGAACAGTCCTAGCGCATACATATAAGTTTTTTGGGAGAGGTTTGCAGCACATCTTCCATAAACACCTCTACTACTCTTGGGTCAAAATGTTTCCCGGCCTGCTCGCTGATATATACGAGCGCTTTCTCTTTGTTCCAGGCAGGGCGATGTGGGCGGTCGGAGCGTAGCGCATCCCACACGTCAACCACAGCAAAGATCCTTGCCGCCAGCGGAATCTGCTCGCCTTTAAGCCCGCGCGGATAACCAGTGCCGTCCCACTTTTCGTGGTGGCAATAAGGAATGGCCAGAGCCGGGCGCAGATATTCGATAGATGAGAGCATCTCGTAGGCACGGGTAGTATGGCGGCTCATAATTTTAAACTCTTCATCTGTAAGTTTACCTGGCTTATGCAGAATATCTTTGGGAATGTCTATCTCGCCTATATCGTGCAACAGTGCGCCCCGGCGTATATGCGCCAGTTCGTCCTCCCCTAGACCCATAGCCCTGGCCAGGAGCAGGGTCATTTCGGAGATACGCTGGCTCTGGCCGTCATTTTCTTTGTCGCGCAGCCAGATTTCGACGATGGCATCGTTTACCGGGGGCAAATCTGCGTTAAAACTCTGTATGTTGTCGAACAAAGCGGCTTTTTCCAGAGCAACAGCTACCTGCCCCGTAAAGTTATTCAGAAAGTCCGTCCATCCATTTTTGGGTTCTATTGGTGTGCGGTGAAAAAGTTCCAGCACGCCCTTGACCTGCCCATTGGCGATGAGCGGCACGCCATGATAGTCGATGAGATCCTCGCCCGCCAGCAGTTGAGCATGAGGAAATTTGTCGCCGGCTTCGGGAAGATTGGCGATATGGACAATTTTGTGTTCAAGCAGAGCGTTGCCGATATATCCCTCACCCAGGCGCAGCCACAAGCGTTCGATGTCATTGCTGCGAAAACCCCGCCCGGCAGCATATTCCAGGGTTTGCGTGTGCGGGTTTAACAGTAGAATGGCAGCGGCGTGAGCACCGATCTGGGCGTTCACCTGATACAGAACGACATTAAATATAGCGCGTTTGTCCATACTGGTGTTAATAACTAAATCAATGTTGCGCAGGGCCTGCATATAATTGAGGCGGCGTTTAGCCTCTTCCAGCAGCTGGGCGTTTTCCATCGCTACAGCAGTCTGATGTGCATAAGCCCGGATAAATTTAATGCGCTGCTGGGTGAAGAACCACTGCTGATCATTGAACAAGTACAATGTGCCAAAAGTCTTGTCGCATTTTATGAGCGGAAAAGCGGCGCTGACGCTGAAACCTCCTGCCAGCGCGACGGCTTTGCATGGCTCAAATATGGGATCACTGGAGATGTCATTGGTAATCACAGGAACACCGGTGCGAATAGCGCGGCTGGAAGGCTCTTGATCGAGAGGTGAGTCAGCCCAGCAAGTTGTAACTATTTTTGGAAAGCCACCTGCCGGGGGAGAATGAGTCAACAAACCCACGCTGTCATCACCTTCTGCGCGGTATATCCAGGCTAAACGCGACCCGAAGACCTCTGAGCATGTGCTGCTCACATTCCCGGCCAGCATTTCAGCACATTCAGCCTCACTGTGGGCCCAGTCTTCAGATAGGTAACTCAAATTTTGCAGGGCAGCCGGGTTGATGGTTTCCATGTTTCCATCAGTGTTAGAGATTAAAATGTCGAGAGACGAGTTGTCCTTATTCTGCCGACCACATTTTTCGCTTTCTGTAAACTTTTCCATATCATAACCTCTTTTCATTATTTGCTAATTCAAAAACCACAAAAAATAACTCTCCCGGGAATACCAAGAGAGTTTCTATTCATTATAGAAACCTTCGGCAACCCGGCTGTCATAGCATAAATGCCTTAGACCCGCGGCTTTGCGTCCCTGGTTTTCACACAGGTATGCCTTTATCGATTTTTGTAGTATTTTACTTATTATAAAACTTTTTTCTTCATTTTACATTGATAGATAAGGTAATTTTATATACCCCAGGAGTCCCGGTTTTCGCTGCGCTTCTATGCAGCCGACGGCATGCGGCTGTGGCCTGGAGAGCGCCGGTACTGATACTATGAATGCGGCAGGCGGGACCGGACACGCATGTGCAGTAACAGCAGGATTCGCAAGCATATCCTGGAGGAACTGGTTATCCGCGAGATCGAGGAGAATATTTTCAGCGACCAGGTCCTGGACTCTGTAAGCCATTCATCAATATCA
>DHGV01000037.1 GCA_002402945.1 Pelotomaculum sp. UBA4789 | reverse complement strand
TGCACTAATTCGGTCAAGTCAGGTGATACCATTTAACGATAGAAGTATGTTGAGAGGTGTTACTCTTACCTCTGTCTGGTATCGCTTAACGATAAAAGCAACAATAATGTCTATAGCAGTAAAACAAATTGTTAAAATAACACGGATCGGTTATCATTTTGATCAATAAATAGTTTCTCATATATATGAGGTGAATGATGTCCAAAAAAATCCTGATTGTGGATGACGAGGAGAAAATCCGGGAACTGATCAATAAGTACCTTGTAAATGAAGGCTTTGAGGTAATAGAGGCAGCAGACGGATACCAGGCGTTGGAGCTGGCAGCTTCTGAAAACCCGGATCTTATCGTGCTGGATTGGCTGCTGCCCGGGATCAGCGGCTTAGAAGTCTGCAGGCAGGTCAGGCAGAAAAGCGCAATCCCTATTATTATGCTGACAGCCAAGACGGAAGAGATTGATAAATTACTGGGGTTGGAACTTGGAGCAGATGACTATATTACCAAACCTTTCAGCTTGAGGGAGCTGACAGCAAGGATCCGGGTTATTTTGCGCCGGGTTGATCCCGGCGGGGAAATAAAAACGAGTTCCATTAAGATAGATGATCTTGAAATTAACCTGGACCGGCATGAGGTTTTGTCGAACGGGAAAAACATTACACTCACCCCCACGGAATTTAAAATACTGGGCATCCTCTTCAGCAGTCCCGGGAGAGTATACAGCCGTTTGCAGCTGCTGGACGCTGCATTTGGGTATGCTTATGAAGGTTATGAAAGATCGATAGATACCCATATCAGAAATTTACGTAAAAAAATTGAGCCGGATCCGGAAAGTCCCCGTTATATATTGACAGTGTACGGAATAGGGTATCGATCCGGCGGTAAACCGGCATAGCAGGGAGAGATTAGTCATGAAACTTGGCGCAAAAATCTCGGTTTCGATGATTTTATTAGCCCTTCTGGCAACATTATTAGCGGCTTGGCTGGCTGGTTTTACCATACGCAGGTCATTTGATGAGTACGTTGACAGAAACCTTTACTACCGCCTGGACGGGATTAGAACGGTGCTGGCAGATTATTACCTTGATAAAGGCAGCTGGACGGATGTCCAAACTGTCTTTGACAGCCTGCAGCTTAAAGGGCATGGTTATGGATATTATGGCGGGCAGGCCGGCCCCATGTCCGGACGCCGGGCGAATGGATCTGCAATGGTGATGGGCATGGGCAGCGGTGATGTCCTGCTGCTGGATGCGAATGGCAGTGTTGTTGCTTCATCGGATATTGAATTGCTTGGCAAACCTGTTTCCGAAGCCTCCATTGGGCAAAGCTTGTCCATAAAGGTAAATGACGCTGCGGTTGGCAGTTTGATTGTGCTGAATCTTCAAAAAGGGGTTTTGGAGAACGAGTTCATTAACTCTCTCAACAAAGCGATTTTATGGGCTGCGGTTTTTGCTGCAATTGTAGCTTTATTACTGGGTATGCTCATATCAAAACATCTGACCAGGCCTCTGGCGATGCTGACAAACGCTGCCAGCCGCTTGGCCGGAAGGGATCTTGGTTACAGGGTTCCGGTAGTAAGCCGGGATGAAATTGGTGCACTTGCGATTTCATTTAACAATATGGCGGAAACCCTTGAGCGGAATGATAGGTTGAGGAAAAACCTAATCGCCGATACTGCCCACGAACTGAGGACACCGCTTTCCATCTTAAGAGGCAACCTGGAGTCGCTGCAGGAGGGGGTCATTGAAGCATCCCCTGAAATAATTATTTCGCTGCATGATGAAGTTATGCGCATAACCAGGTTAGTCAATGAGCTGCAGGATATAAGTTTAGCAGATGCCGGCGAGCTTCGGTTGAACCGGCGGAGCGTTTCAGTGGATGAACTGGCAGAAAAAGCAACACTGCTTTTCTCGGGTGAAGCAAAGCAGAAAAATGTGAATTTCCAGGTCGATATACAGGCCGGGATGCCGCAGATCTACGTCGATTCAGATCGGATTGTGCAAGTGGTTCTAAACATTTTAAACAATGCCCTTTTTTATACCCAGCCTGGCGGGAGTGTGAAACTCTCCGCTGTCTTGCAGGGCGACAGTGCTGTTTTTTTAATTCGGGATACCGGGATGGGGATCGCGCCGGAAGATCTGGCCAACGTATTTGAGCGCTTCTACCGTTCAGAACAATCACGGCACAGAGCAGGCGGCGGGGCAGGCCTTGGATTGGCTATCGCCAAAGGTCTTGTGGAAGCTCACGGGGGCAAGATTTGGGCGGAAAGCAAAGTGAACGAAGGCAGTATATTTTCTTTTAGCGTACCTGTAAGCAAGCAAACCGCGGAAAAAAATAATATAACGATATAAGGTATTTGTCCAGATATTACCTGTTGTCACAGAACCGGATATTTGTTAATATGTATATTGTCGCCTATAGTCAAGACAGCAGGCGAGAGAATGATATTGTAACTAAAGTACAGCGGGCAGTTGCTGCCATTATTGGCAGAGGAAAGTCGAGACACGCACATCCTGTTTATGTGTCAGCAGACATAAGAACAGGCTGTAGTAAGGTGCCCGGCGCAAGCCGGGGCAGGGTGACCTGACGACGGCGAAAGGAACTCAATTGAGTTGCGAGTAGTCATAAAGTGCCACAGAAACCATACTGCCGGGTGACCGGCAGGTGCAAGGGTAAACTCCACCAGCGTGCAACCCAAATAGGCGGTTTTATAACCGCGGGTAGGGGCACCCCGCAAGGGGAAGGGAGCAAGTCTTCCTTAGATAGATAACTGCCGAAACAGAATCTCGCTTACGGCTGTACTTTAGTTAAAATATTAGAATCCAAAAAATTTGAAACGCCGTAAAACCCAGTAAAACCGGCACTTTATAAAGCTAATTTTCCCGGCAAAAAGCGTCGGGAAAAAGGATTAATGATCCTTGACTT
>DHGV01000098.1 GCA_002402945.1 Pelotomaculum sp. UBA4789 | reverse complement strand
CGAATTCAGGATATGTCCCCAACTAGGTTAAAAGGGGAGGAGGTTTCCTTCCGGGCTGAAAGTTATTTCCTGCAGCGGTCCGGTTGCTTGTATAAGCGGAGATCCGGAAATTTCCTCAAATACATTTTTTGTAACCAGCATATCGGAAAGATGCAGGGTGTTGTGAATGCGTATTATCCTGGCATCCCGCGGTTCAGTGCCGCCCAGGCTGCGCAGTGCTGCTCTTATCGCCTCCCGGTCGTCAGGGAGAGTCATCGGCATCATAGCCCTCTGTATAAATGTGCTGGTCAGTGCGTTAATATAAACTGACTTCCGGTCAAATTTACCGGACAGCCGCTCCGTTGTAAAATCGGCCAGTCCTATTCCGTAAGCGTTGCCATGTGCCTCAGGCGCAACATCAAGAACTATGATCCTTTTAATATCAGGTGAGTCCGGCTCGGGAGAGCCCTGGATTCTCAAACGGCCAATTACATTTGTGTCGATACCTGTGCCGCTGAAATTTTTACCAATCTGGTCCACGACAAGAATGTCGAGCACAGCGGTGGGGAGGCCAGGCAAATACTGGCGTGATTCAGACATTAGTATTTTTTCGGCTTCAAAAATTTCTGCAGGCTTAATGGCCACGATTTTGCGTGTTTGTTCATTAGCGTCTTCTAGTATAGCCAATCCCAGGATAACCGGGCAGGAATTCAGCACTGTCATGCCGGCTTCGGCCACTGCCCTGGAAAGCATGCTTGGATGGCAGCCATGCAGGGAAGCGGCTCCGTCAGGGCCGCCAAGGCCCACCGCCAGCATTTTCAGCAGGCCGCTTTCAAAGTCGCCATGGAAGGAAGTATGTGGCTTGATCCTGTTAACAACAACAAGGGCATCAAACTCCAATGCCCTGCGGTTAAGGTAGATATCACCGAAAAAGCCCCTGCCTATGATTACTGTTTCAGAAGAGCAGATTATTTCAGCTCCGGTGCTGTCTTCCGTTATGCCGAGTGAGTCCAGCAGTTTTGCCTGTCCGGCGGGATAGCCGCCGCCATGGCTGCCCATAGCTGCAATTAAAACAGGTCGGCCGCCCAGGGATCTGATGTGGGAGGCTACTTCACTTAAAATCAGGGTGATGTTGTTGATGCCCCTGCTGCCGGCAGTGATACCCACTGTCATACCTGGTTTTATATTTTTATTTAGGTCTGATAAAGCTAAGACCTTATTTATTTCACCGGCTAAATCAGGCAGGCTGAGGTCCGGAAAGGACTGCCTGATCTTAATCATGTGCGGAAAATCCATTTTAAATTAAGACCTTCCGTCTTCTTCCTTAATCTCAGAACTAAAAGACAAACCCTGGATGTGCACATTAACATTTACCACATCAAGGCCGGTCATGTTTTCAACGGCATTCCTGACACTGTTTTGCAGCTGGACTGCCACTTCATGAATATTTACACCGTAATCAACTATGACATTTAAGTCAATGTTGGCTTCATTTTCACCTACATCGGCTTTGATTCCCTTGGACAGACTTTTGCGACCGAGCTTTTCGACCAGGTCACCAGCTATACCGCCGCTCATACCGGCTATTCCAGCAACTTCTGCCGCGGCAAGACTGGCTATGGTGGCGACGACCTCTTCAGATATTTTTATGACACCCTGTTTTTCAGCCTTAAAGGTCTGGTCTTCATCTTTTGTTTCCATTTCTAATTCCTCCCAAATATTTCTAAATAAATTATATCATTTGTCCTTGAGAATTGTCCACTAAAAGGATTGCAAAGAATTGATGACAAGAAAGGGAAAAGGCATGATGGGGTAGAATATTTTGGTAATGACATTTTGAAAACGGATAGGAGGTAAAGTCATTGTCAATTTATCGCACTATGTTGTTTGCTCCTGCCAATGAACTGCGCAAGGCAGGAAAAGCTATGATGCTGAACGCAGACGGTACGGTACTGGACCTGGAAGACGCGGTAGCGCTCAGTGAAAAGGCAAATGCCAGGGATACCTTAAAAGAAGCACTGCTCATGCCACGCAGGGGAGACGTGTTTATCAGGGTTAACAGCGTCCAAACGGAATATATTTTAAATGATTTGTTAGCGGCGGTAACGGAAGGCGTAAAAGGATTGGTTGTTGCCAAGTCCGAGTCTGCGGAAGAAATACGCCAAGTGGACTGGCTGATCGGAAAAATAGAAATGGAACGTGGATTGATACCCGGCAGCATGGAAATCATACCTTTCATAGAAAGCGCCAATGCTATTGTCAATGCTTTCAGTATTGCTTCATCCAGTCCCAGGGTCAGCCGGATGTTTCTGGGGGGCGTGGACTATGTCCTTGATATCGGAACCACTTTTTCAAAAGGCGGGTCGGAATTGTTTTACGCGAGATCCCAGCTTGTAGTCGCTTCCCGCGCTGCCGGCATTGAGCCGCCCATTGATACAGTCTATCCTGATTTCAAGGATATCGAGGGTCTCGTCGCTGACGCTAAAGCGGTTCGCCAGATGGGATTCCAGGGTAAACTGGCTATTCACCCGGGACAGATTGAGCCGCTGAATGAAGTATTCACCCCCACCCCGGAAGAGATGGCCTGGGCGACAAAAATTGTGGCTGTCTTTGACGAGTCGGAAGCCAAGGGACAGGCAATATTCCAGGTTGACGGGAAAATGATTGAATACCCGATTGCCAACCGCGCCAGGCGGATTTTAGAGTTGTCCAGACAGATAGCTCAAAAAAGCGGCTAGTGCGGGGTGGAGTAAAAACCAGTTTCTGCCAGAGGATTTATGAATTAAACGGTTTGTGGATTATTGTTAACGTCCTGTAACTGCTCGCAGGCAGCTAAACGGGAAGGGTAAAGCAGTATATAAATTCAAATACACGGGAGGATAGTTAAATGCTGAAGAGCAAAGTTTTATTGCCGAGCGATGGTTCTGACAATTCGCTGAAGGCTGCTGCTTATGCTTCCAGGCTGATGAAATCAAACCCGGATATAAAGCTGACTGTACTTGTTGTGGTGCCTGAAAGCAGCGGTTTTACAGAAATAGACAGGTCTATGGAAGAAAAGGGTAAGGAAATAATGGACAAGACCCTGCAGGGTTTCTCCTGGGAAGGGCTTGAGGTAGATAAATATATCGAAAAAGGTGACCCCGCAACGGTTATTATTAATTACGCTGAGCGGGGTGAATATGATCACATTATTATGGGCAGCAGGGGCGTCAGCGAGCTGCGCGGAGCTGCCATTGGCAGTGTAAGTCACAAGGTAATCCACCTGGCGAACTGCCGTGTTACTCTCGTAAAATAAACGTCTAGTCGGAAATTTTTCTGATATAGAGAGCGATGAAGGGCAGAATGGAAAAGAATTCTTCCTTGCCAAATTCAATCAGCCAGATCAGGTTATATTTTAGATTTGCCCAGGAAGGATTGGATTTCAGCAGTTCATCCCTTAATGAAATCAGGTTGAGCCTCGCTTCTTTTAAGAGTGCGGGGTTTTTTATTTTAGACAGGATTTCATAAATCGCATGGTCCAGGGGAGAAGCGTCATGGGATTTGGAAGTTTCTTCAGAGTACACATCAAATTCAGTCGTTAAATTACCGAATTCCTTGTTGTCTTCAGGTGTCTCGGGCTCATTTCCTTGACTGCGGATGTCCAGGTCCTTAATCAGGTTTTCCAGGTATTCCTTTTTGCAACTGAGAATTTCTAAAAAATCTTCTCTTCTCTGGTGTTCTGAGTAAGTATCGAATACAGAATAGCAGCCGCCGCGCCCGGCCTGTTCAAAGCCATGGCTCTGCCTGGAATCATTACCGTAAATGCGATCAATAATTTTAGCAGTAAAGTCTTCCCAAAAAGAATACTCAAGACCATAAGGCACTTTGGTGCCGATGTTTTCAATATCCTTTAACTGCATTTCAATCAGTTGTTTGGCTGCTTCAAGATCTTCGATCTGCAGCAATAATTTCGCCTCCCCACGGGCTTCTTGTTTTTATAATCCCAATCAATCATAGAAAATTATAACATGTTCATTTGAACGGTGAAAGGGGTACCCCCTGAAATCATTGGCGCCAGGCAGATCTTAAAATGCTATATTTTATGGATTTCCAATATTACCGGTCCTTTAATAACTAAACTGGCCCGGTCGCCTATTTTAAGATCATTGCCAATTTTAAGGCTGGCCTGCCCGGTATAGATACCTGCACCGGTCCGAAAAGAAAGGTCATAATGAGTTGAAAGGCGTTTTAGTTCTACACACGTTCCGGTAATATTGTTTGTAGGCATTAATAATGTAAACTTAAAATACCTGTAGCTGGCTAAAGTAGCTATGACCAAAAGTATTATTATGCCGGTTAATTTCATGCTTTCATTATCGAGAATAGAACCTATAAACGATATGACTAAACCGGCTAATACAGATATCCCTGCCAGTCTCTGCAGCATTTCAACGCCTCCCGTCAGTAAAAACAAGGAATATTTTGAAACCCGACAATAAATTAACTCTACTAAAACAATTCTACAGCCACAGGATTATTTCCTATTTAAAAACTTTTTAATTAATGTTTATTATTTAATGTTGCGTTTCATACAGTATTAAGTCCGTATAATTGTGTAAATTAGATTTTCACAAAATAGGGTGAGCCAAAATCATTCTCCTCAGTTAGAATGTTGTTAATGACTCAACAAACTCAACAAAAAGGAGGAACGAAAATGGCTCAATATCAGATTACCCTAGAATCAGAAATTTTGCAGCAGTTATTTTTAGGCAACTCCAAAGAATCCGGGGTAAACAAACTGCTGGAATCCGTATTGAACC
>DHGV01000108.1:14174-14802 GCA_002402945.1 Pelotomaculum sp. UBA4789 | reverse complement strand
CCTGATGGCTCAGTACGGCGGGCCGGACAGCGAGCTTTCGGCGTCGGTCCGCTACCTTACCCAGCGCTACACGATGCCGACGGACATGGCCAAAGGGCTGCTGACCGACATCGGTACGGAGGAGTTGGCCCACTGGGAAATCGTTGCCACTATGATCTACAAGCTGGTTAAGGGATTACCGGCGAAACAGCTGAGGGAAGCCGGCCTGGGCGCTCACTTTGCCGAGCACGACCATGCCGTGTATCCGGGGGACGCCGCCGGGGTGCCCTGGACGGCGGCCTACATCCAGGCCACCGGCGACCCCCTGGCGGACCTGCACGAGGATCTGGCCGCCGAACAAAAAGCCAGGGCCACCTATGAGCGCCTGATTCTGCTCACCGACGATCCCGGCATCAAAGACACCCTGCGGTTTTTGAGGGAACGGGAAGTGGTCCACTTCCAGCGCTTCGGGGAAGCCCTGAACGACGTGCAGGCGGTGCTTGGTTCGAAGAAGTATTATTGAAATCAATCAAAGGTGCAGGTTCCAGCGGTTATTCCTTCACTGCCACTGATGGACGGGGATGAACTGACACTGTTTCTAAAAACTCCAGCGCTGGATACGTTAACCAATTTATATGTGATGTCTCCG
>DHGV01000108.1:2645-14049 GCA_002402945.1 Pelotomaculum sp. UBA4789 | reverse complement strand
ATTATTCTTCCTACCCAACAGGGGTGTTTTTACTTATATGCTTCTTTCCTGTGTAGAATTTCCGAAATATATACTTTTCTCATATAAGTATCAATGAGAAAAATTACTCGGGAATTGCCTACTCGCAGGCGGTATCTGCCGGTTAACCCTTTTAGCTTTTTAATATCTCCCACTGGAGGAACTGTTTTTAGCCCCTGGACAGCTTTTTTGATTCTTTCCTGAGTTCGTCTGTCTATTTCTCTCAGTTGCTTTATTGCCCTGGGAGAAAATATTAACTCATAGTCCAAGTTCTTTCCAGACGTCATCAGCCTTTACCCCCAGGCCAGCCTCAATTTCGGCTTCGCCTTTGTGTATACTATCTTTTTCTTCTAGCGTCAAATCCTCTTCATCGCAGGATGCTTCAAATACTTTAAGTGCAATGAAATCCATGAAATTGCTAATTTCTTCACTTGCTCCAGCTATTATCTCCAGAACTTGTATTGCCACCGCGACTCTTTCTTCGGAAAGGCCGTCTATGATTTGAACTGCTTTTTGCCTGAGCTCCGTTTCTCTCTCGACCGCCATATCAATCACCTCAAGATAATTATATCCCGAAAAGGGCATCATCACCACTCCTTTTCTCTTCCTACATTCTTGCACATGTACCGGTTACAACAGCTCAACGCTTACGGCAAACAGTTTGTCACCGCCCAGCGGGCGGTACCTGACCTTGACCCTCTTTTTCCACAGCCTCCAGCAGGGTTTTGCCATTGCCGTTCTTGCTGCAAATCTTGAACTCTGCGTCGTCTTCGGCAAAGGCAACCGCCCACACGGTGCCGCCGGTCTTGCCGAGCTTTGCTTCCCTTATCGTGAACGTGCCGGTTTTCAGTTCTTCTTTTTCCTTATCTTTTTCTCCGCCTTTTCGGCTTTTTGATTGCCGGCTACGGCATCAAACTCCTTACCCAACTTTCACTTGAACCCTTTTATTTTTCCGGTCTTTCCTTTTTTCAAAAGGGTGCCGGCTTGTGTCTTGCTGATTTTTCTGCCGGCAATTTCTTTTGATTGCAGTCTTGTTCACAGGAAGTTTCCCCTGGTTTTTTCTTGAAAAAAACATGAATCTCTATTTATTCGATGTCAATGTTTTGCATACGAAATAGCCTCGCAGCATTAAAAACTTGCAGAATAAATATTTTCCCCTTGCGAACCGTATAAACCAGGCG
Organism: Pelotomaculum sp. UBA4789; assembly: GCA_002402945.1. Classification (GTDB taxonomy): domain Bacteria; phylum Bacillota; class Desulfotomaculia; order Desulfotomaculales; family Pelotomaculaceae; genus Syntrophopropionicum. The sequence continues at coordinate 12,850 of DHGV01000108.1, read as the reverse complement.
ATAGTTTTTATGGATGATTTCCCGGATTCGGGGATGTCCCGCCTCCGGTACGATCCTACCCCTCTCCGGAAAATCCGGTATGCTCCGGCATACTTCCAAGAGTTCATCCGCAAACCGGATCGCGTTTTCAATGCTATCCCGGGCAATATATTCCGTTATATCCTGGATATCTAAAGCAGCCTGTTTGGTAAGAAAAAATTTTTCTCTGGCATTTGCTATTTACCATCTGCCATCTTGCTTTTCAAGATCTGGAAAAAATCTTCCCCTTCCACCACCTGATCAGACTCGATGTCCCGCAATCCTGCCACAAGCCCTTTCATAAAACGCAGCTCTTCCAGTTTTCGCTGGTACTCTTCCACAGACTCAAGAACGGCCGCCGGCCGGCCATGCTGCGTTAAGATAATTGTCCGGCGGTTTTTCTTTAAGCTTTCAAGAACTTCCGAGGTGTTGGCACGGAATTCGGTAACAGGCTGAATATCGGTGGTCAAATCCAGAGTCTCCATATTATTGCCCCCTAAAACTTTTTAAGTTAATTATAAAAGACCTTTAAAAGACCTGCAATGGCCTTTACGTCTTACAGAAATACAATTATTCCTTAACAGCAATTGGTATTATGTCAAGAAAGTAGACACAATTAACAAACGGATTTTTGTGCCTGGCGACGTCGGCTTGACATGGAGCCTCTGTGGGCATGATATTTCGCGATTGGGCGATGTAGATAAATCCAACATCGCGTGGCGAACTAGCCTATCATGCCCACCACTCCATGTAAAGCCTCCTACGATACCGTTTGAACCCGACTGTAGTACATACGCTCATATCTGTTCGCTCATCGGGAACCCGATCCACCCCTCGAAGTATTCGTGAATCAACATATCCCTCATTCCTGATATCTCTTTCCAAGGTATTTCGGGATATTTTTCCTTGAGTGAGGGTGATACATTCTTTGTGGCCTCACCGATAACCTCAATTTGCCTTATTATAGATGCTTGAAGCTGTTTATTGTCAAAAAAAGTTCCTTTCTCACCTGTGAAACAAGGTGGGAGTCTTGGGAAATCAGATAAAGCTTTTGCTCCCACCGGGCTGTGGAATCAGGGGTTTTAAGTGATGGTTATCGTAGACGTTCTGCTGCCTTGACTGATTGGTTGGCAATATAATGCTCAACCCAAAAAGCAAGGAGATTGATGGCGGTTTCATGCAAATTATCGCCCCCCCTTATATATAATTATTTACCAGCAAGAAGCAGGCAGTTTCAACCGGCAGGTTTAATCCTGAATAACCACCCATGCCTGCAAGGCACAGCCGGTGATGAAAATAAGTGGCAAGCTATTTTCAATATATTATAATTTTTAAATATGTAAATAGAGTGTACCGACGTTCTAATTGCCTGTTTAAACACATTTTGTTATATTATGAGAGGTAAAACCGAATGTTTGGAAACAATTCTATAACAAGGAGACAAGCTGGCATGAATGAGACTATAGAGAAAAAACATGAACGGGCATCCGCTATTATTGCCGTTTTGCAAAGGGAATACCCCGGCGCGCGCTGTTCTCTGAACTATAATAACCCAATAGAACTGCTCATAGCAACTATCCTTTCCGCCCAGTGTACAGATGAGCGGGTCAATCAGGTTACGGAGAAACTGTTCCGCAAATACCCCACCGCCCGCCATTTTGCCGAAGCGAACCCGCCGGAATTGGAAGAGGACATACGCGCCGCCGGCTTATATCATAATAAAGCCAAAAACATTATAAACTGCTGCCGGGCCATTATAGATCGCTTTAATGGGCATGTGCCTGATTTTCTGGAAGGACTGATTGCTCTGAACGGTGTCGGCCGCAAAACGGCCAACGTTATTTTAGGTAACGCCTTCGGTATTCCCGCTATCGCGGTTGACACCCATGTTGCCCGTCTAAGCAGGCATTTGAATCTGACAGCGCAAAAAGACCCGGTAAAAATTGAGTTCGACCTGATGGACATCATCCCACGGGAACACTGGACAAAGTTTTCTCACCAGTTGATTTATCACGGACGCAAGATCTGCAAGGCAAGGACCCCCCGGCACGGTCTGTGTTCCCTTTGTTATCTCTGTCCCGCCGGACAAGAAGCGGGGTGCGGCAGGTGACTGTGCGGCAGTACCTATTTTTATAGTTTACCACACTAGCGTGAGTTTACGAATTAGCTGATTTTACTCCCATTTTTACTCGTGTCATACCATCAAAACCAGTAACGATGCGGTTCTAATTTCAAAAACTGTAGTACAGAAAAACCGGCAAATAACCTACGAAAGGACAATTATTGAAGATATCTACAAGCTATAGTTTAAACTTACTTCAATACATATTCCTTTTTGTGCAATTTTAACTGGAAATTATATTAATTTTGGCCATCAAAATAACCATATATCTATATAAATGGAGTTTATTGGGAGACATGGTGCCTCCATACTCATTTTTATTAAACGCTACAGCCCTTGATTTTACTGCTTTTTTTATTGCGTTAAGACATAATTCGTAAACTCACGCTAGATTATTATCACGTAAGTACTTCCAAAAACATCTGCAGCATATCGGCAATATTTACAGGGTTCAGCACTGCGTCATACTTGGGATCCCGCTCAGGATTAGCGGTAAGGGCTGCGACAAAACGTTCCAGCAACCGCCTTTCTTCAATCGTGAGCTTTTTCATTTCAGAAGTTGCGGGAACATTGACCTCATTGTTGACGATCCGGAAAGCCGCAGTTGGAAATCAGCACTACTTTCTTGGGCCAGGCGTCCCCACAGCGCATCGGGTGAATATACTGATTACCCCGTTTGATTATGTATGGCTTCAGCAAAGGAATTATGCGATCCATAAAGTCTTTCAAGTTTTACCAGCTACCCGAAGCAAACCTTCAATAAATGTATGAAAACTAGTTGAGCGGTTTCTATCTATATCAATATGTTCGGCTATAAGCCTGGCGCCTTTTAATTTCTGGTAAAGAGAAACAATTCGTTTTAATTCCTGCGCTGCATTAGTAAGATTATCGGGGTTTCGATATTTTGCTTTTCTTTGTAAGCGTGATATAGATGGCATGTCAAAAGCCTCAGCGACAGCTGCAAGGTCTCCTAGAAACCACGATTCAAGTTCGTTACACACTATACGCACCAAAGAGTCGGGCCTACCTGATTCCGCACACAGCCTGCATAATTTTTCTTTTAACCTTATACAATCCGAACCGTCTTGATCCCGCATAATAACAAACCGGACATCAGGTTCTTGCCAGGCACGCAATTTGCGCGGGATTGACTTTTCGAGGTCTTGTTTTCCTTCATGAGGTACTGTCAAAAATGTCACATCTGGGGGTAGAAGTTTTGGCAGAACTATGTCTAAAAACTCTTTTAATGAGGCCTCTTCCAACAAAAAAACTATTTTCTTCATCGTGGGCCAGCTCCCTCAAAAAACCCCTGCTTCCACAAAGCTCCCGGCAAATCACCCTCCTCGACTAAACGTTTAACAAGTTCATTTTCGGATGCTCGTTGGATAATGCTAAAACCATTTTTTTTCGTTAACCAGAATAATTCTGAAATCTCTACACCGTTTACAAAGTCAGGAGAATGAGTGGAAATAAAAACCTGCCCCCCCCTCTCGCTATAGATCCTGAATTCTTCTGCCAATTCACGTAACAGCTCAGGGTGTAATTGATTTTCCGGCTCCTCAATACATAGCAATGGGTGCGGTTTTGGATCATGCAAAAGCAACAAATATGCAAACATTTTTATTGTCCCGTCCGATACATATCGGGCCACAAAAGGATCTTTAAAAGAACCGTCCTGGAACTGTAAAACAATCCGCCCGTCAGCCGTCTCAGTAGCCTTGACATCTTTTACACCTGGTACTCTATTGGACATTTTATTTAATACTTCTTGAAACTGATCCTGGTAATGCTCGTACATGAATTGAGCCACCAGAGGAAGATTCTCTCCCGTTGGCGATAAATGCTCGCTATAACCAGCATCTTGACTGGCCCTTGCCGCCTGGATATGGAAGTCAGACACATGCCAACCCTCAATTAAACGCCGAAATGCTGCAATTTGCGGGAATTTTTGAAACTGTCCAAGTCCTTTTATTGCAAGAATGTCCGGTGAGTCCAATTTTTGGTCTTCTCGCTTTGGCTCTGCATCAGGCAATCCGTATTCATTCTCGTTAATAATGGCAACTCCCGCACCCTCTGAAAAATCTAAGAAATGCCACGGCTTGCCTTTTTGTCCCCGGCGGTATTTCAAAATTTCTCGTTTAACAACTGGTATACCCTTTTGGTCCGGACCAATTATTAAATTATAGGTAACAATAGGTTCTACCGGGTTCGGTCGGAATTTGATTTCAAAATCAATAGGGCCTTTTTCTCCTCTGGACACTACTTCTTTGAAACCACCCCTTTTGGTGATGGCTGCCCGAACGTTATCAATTAGCGCATCGTGCAAAAATCCAAAAACATCAAATAGGGTTGATTTTCCGGATCCATTAGCTCCTAGAAATATCGCCATGTTTGGTATATTTCCAATGAAAATTTCTTTAAAAATTTTATAGTTTTTAATGCGCAGGGATTCAATTCTCATGGTCATCCCTCCTGGAAGTCCGGCTTTAGAGTCTTATTAACAGTATTATTTCCTAAAATATGATCATTTAAGGTGTTTTTCCTCAATAGACATTCACTGTATTTTTCTCTTAAGTTTTTCAAAGAGGTGTATCCGTCCAGCACCTTTCCTTCCGCTATCTCCGCCTCGGCTGCAGCTAATTTGTTATGCACATCCAGCATAAACAATTTTTCCTCGTACATTTTTACGCTCATGATAACCATATCGCCATAGCCGTTTTTGGTAATAAATATCGGTTCGGTTGCCTCCTGGCACATTTGAGAAATTTTGCTTGTATTTTTCAAATCTCGAATCGGAATGATTTGCGGCATAACCGTCAGCTCCCTTCTGTGACATTATTGTGTCATAATTATACCACGATTGCAAGAGTATAATTCAATTCACTACAAGAAAGCAGAAAGCCTGCTTTTACACAGGCTCCCGCAGACAATTGTTGCCGCCGTCACAGGGGTATCTGCCAGATAATTATTGTATAACTTGCTTTATTATAACTCGATGAACTTCTAAACGATGGCAAAAAGGTTGGCCGGTAATTCCGGGAAGGCACTTTTTAGCGCGGAAACCGGATCATCAGTAAACAGTATAGTGTTTTCCGCGTCAGCTTCAAGCCACTGGAAAAACTGCTCATCGCAGGATATCAACATTTTGGTAATTTGATTGAACTTTTCTATTTTGTCCGGATCGGTAATCCCAAAGTTCTCAGCTTTTGGGAGAGGGCCTTTATCATAGGATTTGAACGACATGGTAAACACATGCGTTTCAGCTGTGTTGTCCCGGGGCAAAACCAGCGCGTGCTTGAGCTTAACTGTACGATGATTCTTATTATTCATTTAACCCGGTTCTCCTTTTACGGTCATGGTCAGCCGACCGTCTCTATACAAACAAAGGGGTTCCCCCCAGCTGCATGGATACATTTTGGCAGGCATAATTCAGGCAAAAATCGGAACTCCCGGTCCACTTAACCGGATCCACCGCATTGACCGTCAGAAGCTCAATAGCCGGCGAATCATCCGTATTCAACACATCTATAATATCCGGTGTCAGCGCAACAGCGCCCAAAATAAGACCAATAACCAGACCGCCCACAATCAGCGCGGCGCCTTCGGTTACCACCGCCAGTATAATCAGCGCAACGGCAGCGACAATTGAGACGACAATCTCAGTAATGATAACCCCCACCGAATGGTGGATGGTATGTTCGACGACACCCTTTTGGGCCTCCTTAAAGACCAGGGTCTGGCCGTTTTTGGAGTTTCCAAGTTCAATGGTATACCAGTTTGTCGCCTGGCAGGCGGCGGTAATACCGGGTGAAACCTCGGTTTCCGTGAAGCTGGTAAGGGTAAAGAGTTTGCCGTTTGACTTCAAGTTTAGCCGCGCCAGCTTGGGGTAATAAGTTGAACCGTTGTGTTCCACCGGCTCCAGATTAATACTAGCCCCTTCTTTAAGATACAATTCGTTTCCACAATCACCTTGTTTACCAGAGGGATCGGAATTCCAAATGCAGTATCCCAACCGTAAGTATATAAAGCGGCATTGTTTTCTTTACCAGGAGCAGCCATAACAGCCTCCTAACTTTACCCGGCGCGAGTAATCTATTTTTCCTTTAAAAGTGCTAGTATTTATATAATTCTCCATGTAAATGGTATCTCCTGCAAAGGAAGATGGAATATTTTCAGTGCTGAGCATGATGTGTCCGGCGGAGCCACGTCTTCGTTATGCTCAATACCACACTCTCAAAAATAATTTTCATTTAACCTGGTCGCAACTGGTTTTTAACAGCCACAGTTTATAATGAAATTTGAATTGTCGGGGGTGCGAAAGATTTTACATTAACAAAAAGATGAAAACAACGGGCGAATTAAGCTTTTAGATCCTCCGATGGTTGAGTTCGGATTTAAAAGGAGATTCTATTTATGCGGATTATACGGACCAGAGGACTGCTTGTTGTTTTCATCTTGTTTTCATTGTGGACAACCGTTGGCTGTGGTGGTAACCAGGACGGGGCGGTCGGGAGTGAAGAAAAGGGGGGCACAAAAGTTTTAATAAACGGCGCCGGCGCTTCTTTCCCCAATCCCCTTTATTCACGCTGGATTGAGGAATACTGCAGGCTGGAAAAGAATGTACAGATAAACTATCAGTCAATCGGCAGCGGCGCCGGCATTCAGCAGTTTTCACAGAAGGTGATTGATTTTGGCGGCACCGACGCGCCCATGTCGGACGAACAGCTGGCCAGCGCGCCGGGAGAGGTCCTGCACATTCCCACGGTAATGGGGGCGGTGGCGGTAACTTATAATATTCCGGAAGTAAAAGACAAGCTCAGATTGTCCCAGGACGTGCTGGCGGATATCTACCTGGGTAAGATTAAAAAGTGGAACGACCTGCGACTGAAAGACCTGAATCCGGAAGTAACCCTGCCGGACAGGGCGATTCTGGTGGTCCGCCGCAGTGACGGCAGCGGGACGACCAACATTTTTACGAACTATCTGAGCTCGGTAAGCTCCGAGTGGAGGCAAAAGGTCGGCCAGGGGACATCAGTTGACTGGCCGGTGGGGGTGGGGGGCAAGGGCAACGAGGGCGTGTCTCGGCAGGTGCAGGCCACGGCGGGATCGATCGGCTACGTGGAGCTTGCCTACGTCATTTTGAACAAGTTGCCATATGCATTATTAAAAAACAGCGCCGGCCACTTTGTGGATCCCAGCGTGGAGGGAACCATGGCGGCCGCCGCCGGGACAGCCGACAGGATGCCCGATGATTTAAGGGTCTCTATCGTTAACGCGCCGGGACCCGGGGCTTATCCCATCGCCGGCTACACTTACATTTTGGTATACAGGGAACAAAGTGATCCCGCCAGGGGAAGGGTTCTGGCCAAATTCCTGTGGTGGGCGGTCCATGAAGGCGATCAGACAGCCATTAAACTGCATTATGCGCCTTTACCCGAAGAAGTACGGACAAAAGTGGAAGTAAAACTGAAAAGCGTCAGCTTTAAAGATAAGCCGTTACTTTAATGAGGTTGAATTAGGAAGTAAAAAGAAGGGGTGCCCGATCAGAGACATTTTCAAGGGGATGACAGTATGCCTTTCATCCGGCCTGGTATTGATGGTTTTTTTGATGGCCTATGTAATTTGGCAGCAGGCCGAAGCGTCGGTGCAAAAGTTCGGCTGGACTTTTATCTTTTCCAGTCAGTGGGACCCGGTGCACGAAAGATTTGGAGCACTTCCATACATATACGGTACTGTGGTCTCAACCATGCTGGCCATCCTTATTGCCGGGCCGATCAGTATGGGGGCGGCTGTTTACCTGGCGGAATTTGCCCCGCGACAGATGAAGGAGCTGCTCGCCTTCATGGTGGACTTGCTGGCGGCTATCCCTGGCATTGTTTACGGACTGTGGGGGAGTTTTGTGCTGGTGCCCTTTTTACGCCATTATTTTGAGCCGTGGCTGGAAAGAAACCTGGGTTTTCTTCCGTTTTTTCAAGGCCCCCCCTTTGGACTTGACATGCTGGCGGCAGGGATTATTCTGGCCATTATGAGCATTCCGGTAATTACTGCGGTAACGCGCGAGGTGCTGGAAACGGTTCCCGGCAGCCAGCGGGAGCCGCTAATCGCCATAGGCGCCACGCCCTGGGAAGTGGTGCGTATAGGGGTAATACCATATGCCTGGGACGGGATAATCGGCGCCTTTACCCTGGGCCTGGGAAAGGCCATCGGGGAAACTATGGCGGTTACCATGGTGATTGGCAACGAACCTAAAATTTCGGCATCGCTTTTTTCCCCGGCCCACAGCATGACCAGTGTGATAGCCAATGAATTTGCCCAGGCGGTAAAAACTTTGCACATGTCTTCCCTGATTCATATCGGCCTTATACTTTTCGGCCTGACTTTGCTGGTCAATGTTCTGGCCCGGCTGCTTATTTACAAGATGAATTGGAGGGTGAAGAAAAGATGAATGCACTTGAAAACCACAGGCTGATCTGGAGCCGCTTAATGGTGGGTTTCTGCGCCCTTTCAACTGTTATTATTGTAGGGCTACTGCTGGTGATTCTCGGTTACATTGCGCTACGCGGGCTGCCTGGCGCAAACCTGAATTTCTTTACCGGGCTGCCCGTTCCGGTGGGCATGGAGGGTGGCGGGCTTGCCCACGCCGTGGCGGGCAGCTTTATTTTAATTGGCCTGGCCTGTATGATTGGAATTCCGTGGGGTATCGTCGCCGGCATTTTTTTATCCGAGGTGGGCAAGGGCAGCTGGTTGGGGGAAGGAGTCCGTTTTACTGTTGATGTGCTCAGCGGTGTGCCGTCTATTATTATCGGTATATTCGTCTATTCCGCGATCGTGGTCAGGCTGCAGAGCTTTTCGGCCCTTGCCGGCGGAGTGGCCCTTGGCGTGATCATGGTCCCCCTGGTGGCCAGGAACACCTATGGCATCCTGCAGCTGGTTCCCCGGGAGCTGCGCGAGGCTGCCCTGGCCCTGGGCCTTCCCTTATGGAAGGTGATTCTCAGGGTTGTTTTACCCACCGCCGCCAGGGGCATCGGTATCGGCGTGACACTGGCGGCGGCCGGTGTGGCCGGTGAAACAGCGCCCTTATTTTTTACTTCTTTAAGCAATAACTACTGGTCTCTCAGTTTACTTGATCCCATTGCTTCCTTACCCATGGAGATTTTCCGCTATGCCACAGCTCCATTTGCAGCCTGGCAAGAACTGGCCTGGACGGGGGCGCTGGTTTTGATTACCATCGTTGTGGTGGTTATGCTGCTGGCCCGGGTGTTATTGCCGGGCTACAATTTCAGGAGGTAACCGGCATTGCTTGATGACTGGAAGTTAAAGATCGAGAACCTTCAGGCCGGGTACGACTCCCGACAGGTTTTGAAAGGCATCGACATGGAGATCAGAGCCAATAAAATCACAGCCATTATGGGCCCCTCGGGCTGTGGCAAGTCCACTTTCATCCGGTGTCTGAACAGAATGCACGAAATCGTCCCCGGCGCAATGGTGAGCGGCAGGGTACTCCTGGATGAACAGGACATATACAGGGCCAACCCGGTTGAGGTCCGCCGCAGAATAGGCATGGTATTTCAGACGCCGAACGTTTTTCCGGCCATGTCCATCTTTGAAAATGTGGCGGTGGGGCTTTCCTTAAACGGACTGCGGAACAGGCAAAAGCTGCGTGAGGTGGTGGAAAAGTGCCTGACCCAGGTGGGATTGTTTGAAGAGATCGGTTCCCGCCTCTACCGTTCGTCAACGGGACTCTCCAGCGGCCAGCTGCAGCGCGTTTGCATTGCCAGGGCACTGGCCGTGCAGCCGGAGGTGATCCTGATGGATGAGCCGTGTTCGGCTCTGGACCCCATCGCTTCTTCTCACATCGAGGAGCTTTTGAGGGAATTAAAGCAGCAGTACACAATCGTCATCGTCACTCACAACATGCAGCAGGCGGCGCGGATTTCCGACTACACCGTCTTTCTCTCCCAGGGCGACCTGATTGAGTATGGGTCCACACCCACTGTGTTCATCAGTCCCAGGGACAGGCGCACGGAAAATTACATCACCGGCAGGAGCGCTTAAATATCTTATA
>DHGV01000108.1:342-2562 GCA_002402945.1 Pelotomaculum sp. UBA4789 | reverse complement strand
TGGGTGTCTTTGAATGGATGAAAACTCTGTGCACACCAGTCCCTATTCCGACCTCTGGCTCCAACTACAATTTTGAGGAAGAGAACAGGAATACCTAATATCTCAGCTAACCGGCGTGTGTTTCCTTCTTTCCTTTACATGTACGCTGCCGCTCTTTGCCTTGGCGTATTTCTTCAGTTCGGCGGCCAGGCGGGCCAGATCTTCCAGGCTGCTGTACTCATTGGGGAGGCAGTCGATCACGGCCAGGGAAATGCTCATAACCGGTATCTCCACATCCTGTCCTTTCCTGTCAATAGTGTAAATGCTGCCCCTTTGCCTGTCATCCGGATCGTAGAGTTCCGGAATCCGGCGGTCAAATTCAGCACAGACTCCCTGGCTTATGGTCTCCGCAGCCTCCGGAACGGTTACCACCACGAAATCGTCACCCCCGATATGCCCCACCAGATCATCCGGCTTTCCGTGATTCCTGATCATTTCGGTGATCACTCCGGCGGTCAGCTTGATGGCCTCGTCACCCCTTTCAAAGCCGTACCTGTCATTAAATCCCTTAAAATTGTCAAGGTCGGCGTAAAGAATGCTGAAGGCAAGGCCTCCGCTGATGCGGTTTAGTATTTCTTCTTCAATCCTGAGATTGCCGGGCAGGCCGGTCAAGGGGCTGGCAAAGCGGGCCACTTCCAGCTGCATGGTGGTCAGGGCGTCCAGCAGGGCACGGACTGTTACCAGGCTGTGGTAGCGCCTGTTCCTGGTTATGATTATGGAATCATAAAGCTTGTGTTCGAGACGGCCCATGGCTGCCTGGCTGACCGTCTCGATCGGAGTGTCATCTTCCATGACCAGGGGCTGGGTGTCCATCACCAGGGATACGGGGCGCTCGTTATAAACGGCAAAGCCATACTGGGTTCCCAGCTGGTTAAAAAGCTTGTCCCGCATAACCAGCCCTGCGGGGTTTTCATCTTCGGTTACAGCCACACCCTCCAGCTTGGGGTTGGCGGCGAAGAAATCCAGCGCCTCTCTGGTTAAGGCATTAACGGAAACCGTTGGAACAGTCTGGGCGATATTCCTCACAGGAATCATCCGGCCGGCGGAGATTTTTGCCGCTCCTGTGCTGAGGCCGGCCAGGCATGATAATGCCCGGGAGTCAACCGGCGGGGGAGGGTGACCGGGTCTGGCCAGGAAAAACCCCTGCCCGTAGGGTATCCCCATGTTTTTTAAACAGGCCAGCTCGTCTTCGCTTTCAATTCCCTCGGCAATGATCTGGCTGTTGGTCTTCTGGGCGAAAATATGAAAGGTTTCCAGCAGCTTTTTTTTGGTTACCGCTTTATCAATATCTTTTACCAGGGAATAGTCTATCTTGATAAAGTCTGGCTGTATCTCGGCTATTGCCTGCAGGCTGGAATAGCCGGCGCCGGCGTCGTCAATGGCGATCTGAAATCCGTGCCGCCTGTAGTGTTCCAGTGACCTGCGGAAGGAGGAAAAGTCGTCGATGGAAGTCCTTTCGGTGATCTCAAACACCACCTGGTTTGCGCCGGCGCCCAGGCTGGCTAAAAACTCGATAATCTCGTCGGGCCGGAAGGATGGGTCGTTGACCACCTGCGGGTTGATGTTGATAAATAACTTTGTTTCTCTAAATAATTGCCCCAGGCCGGCCAGGGCCTTATCCCGGGCTATTTTTTCCAGGGCATAGAGATATTGTGTTTTTTTCTGGGCATAGCCGAACAGGTTTAAGGGGTTGGCGAAAAAAGTACCTTCGGGACCCCGGCTTAAGGCCTCGTATCCCAGCACCTCCCCGGTATCCAGATCCACCACCGGCTGGTAGACAATGCTTATATTTTTTTGCACCAATATTTCCTTGAACTGATGGCGCCGCTCCATCTCCTTGACATCCAGCCGGCTTTTGGCAATCATCACCGCTTCCTTGAAAGCGGTGTAAAGACTCTTTTCGGGGTTTTGATCAGGCCTGACAATGGTGTATCCGACGTGAAAATCTATACGATTGGGGACCAGGTGCGCACACTTCCGGTTAAGCTGTGAAGACAGCACGTCTTTTAAAGAAAAGGACAGGTCTGTCAGTTCGGATGAAGAGGGCGGGGGAACGGTTTGAGAGTAAAAATAAATAAGCAGGTCATCGCCCCAGCGGCGCACCTCCAGAAGCCGGTAGGGCTTCAGGTGATGCGGAGCCTCTTGTCGCGCCAGGCTTTCCAGGGATTGCAGCACACGCAG
>DHGV01000108.1:0-275 GCA_002402945.1 Pelotomaculum sp. UBA4789 | reverse complement strand
AGATCATATGAAAAAAGGCCTCCGCCGCCGGTAATCTTTAACAGCCACCGGGCAAGCAGTCTTTTCACGGATAAACTCCTCTCAATTCGATTTGGGACAGAACTTCTACATCCCCTGCATTACCCTCTTGGGGGGAGACCTGTCCCCTTTCCATATTAGCAGGTCCTGGTTATACCAGTGTTACATTTACGTTAAAAATTAAGGGACTTGTAAGTAGACCTGGAGATAAAACTGTCACTCGTGAGATCACAAGTGAACTCGTCCAGCTAAAGCTG
>DHGV01000077.1:23316-23437 GCA_002402945.1 Pelotomaculum sp. UBA4789 | reverse complement strand
AGAAACTATTCGACCTCCTGTAGGGTCGGCTTCAGCCGGCCAAAAGATTTAATTGATAAAGGACTGGTATTTATGGATCTTGAAATCAAACAGGCAGGCTTCCTCAAGGGCACAGTGAGAG
>DHGV01000077.1:12094-23102 GCA_002402945.1 Pelotomaculum sp. UBA4789 | reverse complement strand
CAGCCCTTTTTCAGCGTGATTACAGGCGACAGTTCCCTGCGGCGGCGCCCTATGGCCAGGGTTACAGATCCGCTGAAAATTATGGGAGCGATCATTGAAGGCAGGAAATGCGGCAGCTATGCGCCTCTGGCATTGCGCGGCGGCGCTTTAAAACCTATATCATATGCTTCGCCGGTGGCAAGCGCCCAGGTCAAATCCGCTGTGCTGTTGGCTGGGCTTTATGCCGAGGGGCAATCCTCAGTTACCGAACCACACCGGTCCAGGGATCACACGGAAATCATGCTGAAATATTTTGGGGCCGGCTTGAGCATTGAAGGGAATACTGTTGCTGTCAATGGCAGACCCAGCCTGACAGGAAAATGCGTAAGGGTGCCCGGAGATATCTCTTCGGCTGCTTTTTTGATCACTGCCGCCGCCCTGCTGCCTGGTTCAGATCTGACAATCACGGGCGTTGGGGTGAACAACACAAGGAGCGGGATCATCGAAGTTCTGGAAATGATGGGCGCAGACATTGAGAAAATAAATCCCAGGGAAGACGGCGGAGAGCCTGTCGCGGATCTTCGCGTGCGTTATACGGGCAGGCTGCGCGGTATTAGTATCGGAGGAGAAATAATTCCACGCCTGATCGATGAAATACCGATACTGGCAGTCGCCGCTGCGCTGGCGGAAGGGAAAACAGAAATCCGTGACGCGGCCGAGCTGAAAGTTAAGGAGAGCAACCGTATTGCCACTGCAGCCAGGCTGCTGTCCGGCTTTGGGACTGCTGTAGAAGAATTGCCTGACGGGCTGCTGATCAGAGGGGGAGGATCTTTTAAAGGATGCCTTTGCGAGAGCCAGGGAGACCACCGTATAGCTATGGCCGCGGCTATTGCCGGCCTGCTGGCAGAAGGTAAGACTGTGGTGCGGGGAGCGGAGTGCGTCGATGTTTCTTTTCCTGGTTTCAGTGAAATATTGACTGGATTGTCATGAAAATAAAGGAAAAATAATTTACAATGTCGAAAGCATTTTTTTGCAGCAAATGTTTTGTGATCTGACATGGCATTCAGGAGTGTGGCAATGAATTCAAGACCATACGTGGCAATAGACGGCCCGGCGGGCGCCGGCAAGAGCACGGTAGCGAAGATGGTTGCAAAAAAGCTTGGCTATACCTATATCGATACCGGAGCCATGTACCGCGCGGTGACACTGACAGCAATGCGGGAAGGCATTGACTTAAACAATCACTTAAGTTTAAGCAAACTGGCAGACAAATCGATGATTGTACTCACACCTAACGGGGACAAGGGCCTGAAGGTACTATTGAATGGTGAGGATGTATCAGAAGAAATACGCAGCCAGGATGTAACAAACAATGTTTCCCTGGTGGCGATGGTACCGGGTGTAAGAAAACGACTGGTTGAAATACAGAGAGCTATGGCTGAACGGGGCGGAGTGGTGATGGAGGGGCGCGACATAGGAACGGTTGTTTTGCCTGATGCGCCGGTAAAAATATTCCTGACCGCTTCACACCAGGAAAGGGCAAGGAGAAGAAGGGAAGAGCTTGCGGCTAAAGGTAATTTCATAGATCAGGAGCAGATGGAAAAAGAAATTCAGGCCAGAGATCAGATCGATTCCACCCGTGAAGTTGATCCCCTTACTCCGGCTGCAGATGCGCGGATAATCGACAGCACGTCTTTTTCAGTGGAAGAAGTGGTTGATATGATCATGTCATTGGTTTTATCGCAGGACAGGCGGCCATGATTTACCGGCTGCTTAAATTTCTGGCCAGGATGACATTGACAGTGGTCAGGCGTTGGGATGTGCAGGGAAGGGAGAAACTGCCTGCCAGCGGCGGCATAGTACTTGTGGCAAACCATACCAGTTATTGGGATCCGGTTGCTGTAGTCTGCGCTTTCAATCGGAAAGTGCACTTTATGGCCAAGGCGGAGCTTTTTAATATTCCTTTGCTTTGCAATGTAATGAAAATAGCCGGTTCCTTTCCGGTGCGGCGTGATATATCAGACGCACCGCGATCAGGACCGCGGTTAAGCTTCTTGAAGAAGGAGAAGTTGTAGGTGTTTTCCCGGAGGGAACCAGGAGCCATACCGGGGAACTGCTCAAGCCAAATCTTGGCGCAGCGCTGATTGCCGCCAGGGCCGGAGTGCCAATGATCCCTGTTGGTGTGATCGGAACCAGAGGTGTGTTTGGCAGGATCAAAGTGCGGGTTGGCTATCCTATTGATATCTGCAAACCCGGTAAGTGCAGCAAGGCTGACTTGGAAAAGGCCAGCGATCTGATTATGGAACAAATTAACGTTTTGATTGAGCAGCAGTAAAACTTTAGCTAATGATTAAGCGGGATTTGTAAAGCAAATTGAAAGTAAATGAGCGATTCTTTTAATACGCGTTGAGTGGTGTTATAATGAATGTTCAGGTGTCTGCAAAAGCCGGTATTTGCTTTGGTGTCAAGAGGGCTATAGAGATGGCCACTGATACCGTGCGCAATAAAGAAGGCCCTATTTTCACCCTAGGGCCCCTGATTCACAATCCACAGGTAGTTGCATCCCTGGAGAAAATGGGCGTCAAAGTAATTAATGATTTAGAAGATATAAATAAAGGAACCCTTATCATCAGATCCCATGGCGTGAGCCCGGAGTTGATTGATCAAGCCAGGGAGCGGGGTTTGGATATTGTAGATGCTACCTGTCCTTTTGTGTGCAGGGCGCAGAACCTGGCCCGGGAACTTAGTGAGCAGGGCATGCAGGTTGTAGTTGTCGGTGACAGGGACCACCCGGAAGTCCAGGGGATAGTGGGCTGGACGAATGGCAAGGCTTTGGTGGTGGAGAACCCGGAAGAGGCGGCTCTTTTAGATAACGAGGCTGAATATGGAATCATCGCCCAAACTACGCAGATGCTGGATAATTTCGACGCAATTGTAGATGTTATCCGGAAAAAAGGGGTTGTTTTTAAGGACTGCAATACCATCTGCAGCGCTACCAACCAAAGGCAGCAGGCTGCGCTGGAGCTTGCCCGGAATGTCGGTGTGATGATTGTGGTTGGCGGCGCCAACAGCGCCAACACGAGAAAACTGGCGAGTATCTGCCGCAAGTCCGGTACTGCTACTTATCTCATTGAGACGGCGGATGAACTTGATCCGGCCTGGTTTCAGGGAGTTAAGACGGCAGGATTGACAGCTGGCGCGTCCACACCGGACTGGATTATAGAGGAGGTAAGGAGACGTATGAGTGAGATTGATGATCTGAAAGAAGAGGAACAAGGACAGGAGCAAAATCAGGAAAAGGAACCAGAGCAAGAGCAAGAAAAAAAACAGGAACACGAACAAAAACAAGAACAAGAAGAGACCATGGAAGACTCTGTAGAGGTAAAGGCAGTTCATCCCGGTGATATAATAACCGGCACAGTAGTTTACGTAGGCCTGGATGAAGTTATGGTGGATATCGGGGCTAAGTCTGAGGGTGTTATACCGATCAGAGAACTGTCCTGTTACGAAGTAAATTCCCCCCAGGACGTTGTTAAGATTGGGGATGAAATAGAAGTATATGTGTTGACGTCGGAAGATAATGAGGGCAGGCTGATCCTTTCCAAGGAAAAGGCTGATGCTGAAAAAGCCTGGCTTAAGCTGGAAGAGGCAATGAATACTGGTGAGCCGGTTGAGGGGATTGTCAGGGATGTTGTAAAGGGCGGCCTGCTCGTAGACGTTGGTGTGCGCGCCTTCCTGCCGGCATCGCTGGTTGAAAGAGGTTATGTGGAAGACCTTTCGAAATACCTCGGACAGAACATTTCCGCCAGAGTTATTGAGATGAACCGGGGCAGGAAAAAGGTGATCCTGTCCCGCAAAGCATTAATGGAAGAAGAATATGACCGGCTTCGCCGGGAGATGCTGGAAAGCCTGGAGGAAGGGCAGGTAATCAAAGGAATAGTCCGCCGTTTGACTCAGTTCGGATCATTTGTAGATATTGGCGGGGTTGACGGACTTCTGCATATATCAGAAATGTCATGGCGCCGCATCAGCCACCCGTCAGAAGTGGTCAAGGTCAGCGATGAGATAGAGGTTAAGGTGCTGAGGATTGACAGGGAAAAGGAAAAGATTTCTCTTGGATTGAAGCAGGTTCTGCCCAATCCTTGGGATACCGTAGAGCAGAGCTACCCCGTTGGCTCTGTGATCAGGGCAAAAGTTGTGAGGCTTGCCCCGTTTGGCGCCTTTCTGCAGCTGGAGCCCGGTGTGGAAGGACTGGTCCACATATCGCACCTGGCGGACCGGCATATTGCCAAGCCGGATGAGGTTGTAACCGAGGGAGAAGAGGTCAGCGTCAAAGTATTAAGCATAGATACTGCTGATAAGCGTATTCGTCTGTCGATCAGAGAGGCCGCGAGGGATAAACAGGAGCGTGTGTACCAGCAAGACAAGGCAGAAAAAGTAAAAGAGCCTGATGATGTTATAACGATAGGCGATATGGTTGGAAACCTTTTTGGGAAAAAAGAAGAAGAGTAAATAATATCGACAGTAAACGGGGATATACCCCTTGCAGGTGCGGCTTGAGACGCGCAACACGGTCGGTTTAAGCCGATCTTACAACGCCAGGGGTAATGTCTCCGATTTTTTTAGACAATTGTCAGGATAAAAACGGGAGGAACTCCCATGAAAAGCAGCGGCCTGAGAATATCCACTGTGGAAAAGGGAAGTATTGCGGATGAGATGGGACTTGAAACCGGCGATCGGATAACAGCAATAAACAACGAGCCGGTGAGGGATATAATTGACTTTCGCTACCTGGAAGCCGATGAAATGTTATCTGTAGACATTAAAAAAGCTGGCGGAGAGGAATGGATCCTGGAGGTAGAAAAGGATTTTGACCAGGACATCGGAGTTGATTTCGGTCCAGGTGGGTTTGGGCCAACCATCCGCTGCATCAACAAGTGTGTTTTTTGTTTTGTCGACCAGATGCCGCCGGGTATGCGCAAGACATTGTATGTTAAGGATGATGACTATCGCCTGTCGTTTTGGAGCGGCAATTTTATTACACTTACAAACCTCGGCAAAAACCAACTGAAAAGGATAGCCAGACAGAGGCTCAGTCCCCTTTTCGTTTCGGTCCATACAACTAACCCTGCCCTGAGAGAGAAGATGCTGGGTAGCGGCAGGGCAGGATTGATTATGGAACAGCTGCGCTACCTGGCGGATGCCGGTATAGAGGTGCATGCGCAGGCAGTGCTGTGCCCCGGGCTGAACGATAAAAAGGAGCTTGCCAGGACAGTATCAGATCTTGCAGCATTATGGCCTGCTGTAAAATCTCTGGCAGTTGTGCCGGTGGGATTGACCCGGTTCAGGGAAAACCTTTACCCGCTTGTTTTGTTTACACGGAAAATGGCCTGTGAGCTCGTCTGCTGGGTCAGTGCCCGGCAGGATGAATTTATTGATAGCTTTGGACACCCTTTTATTTTTGCTTCAGACGAGTTTTACCTGCTGGCCGGGAAAACAATACCGGATACAGTAAGATACGATGGCTTCCCCCAGGTTGAAAACGGCGTGGGTCTGACGCGACTGTTTATGGATGAATGGACTAAGTTTGAGGGCGGACTGCCAGGCCAGGCGCAAAAACAAAAAGTTGTCCTGCTGACGGGACTGCTCGGGAAAAACATCCTGAAACCGGTAGCAGCAGGTTTAAATAAAATAAAAGGTTTGCAAGTCAAAGTCAAAGCTGTTGAAAACAACTTTTTCGGTAAACAGGTTACAGCTGCGGGACTGGTGACCGGCAGCGATATCCTGGCCCAGGTGCAGCCTGGTGACTGTGGTGATATGCTGCTGCTGCCTGCTGTAATGCTTAAAGCCGGGGAAGCGGTTTTTTTGGACAACCTTAGCCTGGAAGCACTGGCTGAGAAATTGAAAACGAAGGTGGCAGTTGTTGCAGGCCCGAGACAACTGGCTGACGTCCTGATAAGAGGGCCGCAAAAAGCAAGAATATTTATTGATCAAAATATCGATATCTGAAGCAACCATTGATGCATGGATGTCGTTTATGATAACAGATGACCCAGATTGGATTGGCGGGATAAATCCCGCCCTACAGGAGGTTCTGCGACCACAGGGGAATGCAGGAAAAACCGATGTCCGACATCTGACGACTGACGACCGAAATTGTAGGTGCGGATTCATCCGCACAAGGTCGGCTAAAGCCGACCCTACAGGACGATCATCCAATGTCATTCTGAACGATAGTGAAGAATCTTAGTGTAAGATCCATCGCTGCCGCTCAGGATGACAACACCGTACAGGATAGCAAAATATTATAATAATGCAAACCCGGCTGAAGCCGGCGCTGTCAATAAGGGGGGGGTGTCCAGGTGGCGAAGCCGGTAGTGGCTATAGTGGGTCGGCCGAATGTTGGCAAATCAACGCTGTTTAATAGAATCGTGGGCGGCCGGGTGGCAATTGTGGAAAGTCAGCCGGGTGTGACCAGGGACCGCCTGTACCTGGATGCGGAATGGGCTGGCCGCAGCTTTGTCCTGGTTGACACCGGTGGGTTGGATTTCCAGGAGAGCGGCGAAATAATAGAGGGCGTACACCGGCAGGCGGAGCAGGCCATTAACGAGGCGGATGCTGTAGTGTTCGTGGTGGACGCCAGGGCTGGTCTGAATCCGGACGATGAAGAAGTAGCTTCAATTATCCGGCGTGCCGGCAAGCCTGTTGTCCTTGCTGCTAATAAAGTTGAAGACTTTGACTTTAAAGCTGACATGTATGATTTCTATCGCCTGGGCCTCGGTGATCCGATACCTGTATCGGCAGCACAGGGATTAAATACCGGTGACCTGCTTGATAAAATTGTGGCGTTGCTGTCGACAGTCCCTGAGGAAGAATATTCTCCTGATGTGATAAAAATCGCTGTGATTGGGCGGCCGAATGTCGGCAAGTCATCTCTTGTCAATGCCATCCTGGGTGAAGAGCGTGTCATCGTCAGTGATATTCCCGGTACAACCAGAGACGCCATAGATACGCTGTTTGTACTGGGAGGCAAGCATTATGTCATTATTGACACAGCCGGTTTGCGCCGCAGGAGCAGGATCGAAGAGCCAACGGAAAAGTACAGTGTGATCCGGACACTGAGGACCGTGGACAGGTGCGATGTGGTCCTGGTGCTGCTTGATGCCTCCACGGGAGTGACCGAACAGGATAAGCGCATTGCGGGTTACGCGCATGATGCCGGCAAAGCTTCGGTACTGGTGGTTAATAAGTGGGATCTGGTTGAAAAAGATGAAAAAACAATAAACCGGCATACTGAAAAAATCCGGCAGGAACTGGTTTTTATGAAGTATGCGCCGCTGATCTTTATCTCGGCCACTACCGGCAAGCGTGTTGCCAAAGTACTTGAGCTTGTTGATTTCGTCGCTGAACAGCACGCCACGCGTATCGCCACACCGGATTTGAACAACCTGATCAAGGAAGCGACTATGCAGACCCCGCCCCCTACAGACAAGACCAGGCGGCTTAAAATACTGTACATTACCCAGGCTGGGGTAAGACCGCCTAAATTCGTAATTTTTGTAAATGATCCCGAACTGATGCACTTTTCTTATCTGCGCTACCTGGAAAACCAGATCCGGGCAGCATATGGCTTTGAAGGAACGCCGATCCGTTTTTCCCTGCGCAAAAGGACCAGTGAAAAACGTGATGCCTAAGTGCTGTAAATACGGCTTTTAGCGCACACATGGTTTAAGGGAGAGGGATATGAATAATTACTGGGTTATTACTGCCGGCTATTTTATAGGCGCCATACCGTTCAGCTATATAGTGGGGCGTCTGTGGGCCGGGATTGATATCCGCCAATATGGCAGCGGCAACGTAGGGATGACAAATGTTTGGCGCAAGGCCGGTCCGGTAGCCGGCCTGCTGGCGTTTGCCGGAGATTATGGCAAAGGTGTGCTGGGAATACTGCTGGCCAGGCATTATGGCAGTGACCTGGTTGTGGCGCTGACAGGGGCAGCGATACTGGCCGGGCACAGCTGGCCGGTATTTATCGGGTTTAAGGGTGGCAAGGTGGTTGCCTCTGGCGCAGGTGTAATAACGGCAATATCACTTCCGGTAGGTATAATTACAATACTGATCTGGCTGGCGGTGGCAGGATTATCAAGATATGTATCATTTTCCTCCATCATAGCATTTGTGGCGATCCCATTTCTGATGCTTGCCTACCATCTGGAGCTTCCATTCATACTGCTGGGCTTTTTTGCCGCTGTATTTGTCGTATACAAACATATTCCTAATATAAAAAGGCTATTAAGTGGGAAAGAACCCAAAATAGTTTTTAAGAAATTTTAACGGAGGTTTGGCTGGTGAGTAAAATAATCGGCATTCTCGGCGCTGGAAGCTGGGCGACGGCTATCTCTGTCATACTGGCAAAAAAGGGTTACACGGTAAAGATGTGGTCAATCCAGCCGGAACAGGTTAGGGAAATCAATGACACCAGGATAAACAAAAGATATTTGCCTGGCGTGATTATTCCGCCCGGTGTAGAGGCCCATGCTGGCCTTGAGCAGACGATATGCGACGCTGAAGCGGTAGTGTTCGGTGTCCCATCACACGCTTTCCGGGAGGTAGTGCGCAAGGCTGTATCATTTATACCGGATCGTGCCATCATGGTAAATGTTGCCAAGGGGATTGAGGAAGACAGCTTATGCCGTTTATCACAGGCTTTTGCCCAGGAAACCGATCCGGAAATGTCCCGTAGATTCGTGGTCCTTTCCGGGCCCAGTCATGCGGAAGAAGTGGGCAGGCTGGTCCCGACTGCAGTAGTCGCGGCCTCATCGAATATGGAAAGCGCGGAATATATTCAGGATTTGTTCATGTGCGAGTGTTTCAGGGTATACACCAATCCGGATGTGATCGGGATCGAACTGGGAGGGGCCCTGAAAAACATCATTGCCTTGGGTACAGGGATCGCAGACGGTCTTGGTTATGGAGACAATACAAAGGCGGCCTTGATGACCAGGGGGCTGGCTGAAATGTCCCGCATCGGCATGGCTTTGGGAGCCAACCCACTGACATTCGCGGGTTTGTCCGGTGTGGGAGATTTGATTGTGACCTGCACCAGTATGCACAGCCGCAACCGCCGGGCCGGGATCGCAATTGGTCAGGGTAAAACAGTTGATGAAGCGCTGGCTGAGGTAAAGATGGTGGTTGAGGGTGTCCGTACCACCCGTGCCGCCAGAAAGCTGGCACAGAATTTAGGTGTGGAGATCCCCATTACCGAACAGATCCACCAGGTGCTGTTTGAAGGCCTGGCGCCCGGTATTGCGGTGAAAAAACTTATGACCAGGGGCAAGACCCGCGAGATGGAGGAAGTAGCCCTTGCCGCTGCCGCCCTGGGTAAGATTGAGCTGAAATAGTCGTAAGCAAATGCTATAATGACTTGAGATCCTGGTTTTAAAGGGGGGAATATTTGTGTCACAAAGAGAAATTGGTGTTGGCCTGCTGGGCATGGGCACTGTCGGGCGCGGTGTTTACCGCATTTTAAAGGATAATAAAATGATCATCGAAAAAAGAGCAGGAGTACCTATTACGGTAAAAAAAGTGCTGGTACGGGATACTGCAAAGAACCGGGATATTGAAATCCCGGAGGGCCTGCTGACTACTGATATAAATGATATTCTGGATGATCCAGGCATCGATATAGTTGTTGAACTGCTTGGCGGCATCAGACCGGCTTTGGAATATTCACTGCGGGCGCTGGGTAAAAACAAGAGCCTGGTTACCGCCAACAAGGATATGATTGCGCTGCACGGTCAGGAGTTGTTTGCCGCAGCGGAGATAGGCAGACGGGATTTATTCTTTGAAGGCAGCGTCGCCGGCGGGATACCTATTATCAGGCCGCTGAAAGAGTGCCTTGCAGCCAACCGGATCACCAGGGTGATTGGCATCATCAACGGGACAACCAACTATATGCTGACGAGGATGAGCAAGGAAGGGCTTGATTTCCGGCAGGCGCTGGAAGAAGCTCAGGCTTTAGGTTATGCTGAGGCTGATCCAAGCGCTGACGTGGAAGGCTTTGACGCAGCCCGCAAGCTGGCTATTATTGCTTCTATCGCGTTTAACACCAGGATTCCTCTTGATAAAGTATATGTTGAAGGAGTTACCAGAATTACTGCCGAAGATATTGCTTACGCTGCAAATCTTAATTACGTGATCAAGCTGTTGGGTATTGCCAGGGAGAACGCTGATGGTGTCGAGGTGAGGGTTCACCCGACTCTGCTGCCGAAAAACCATCCTCTGGCATCGGTTAATGATGTTTTTAACGCCATATTTGTTACCGGAGATGCTGTCGGAGACGTCATGTTTTATGGCCGGGGCGCCGGCGAAATGTCAACTGCGAGCGCCGTTGCGGCTGATGTTATGAACGCAGCCCGCAATTTGGCTAATAACTGTCCCGGAATGACAGGCTGCACTTGTTTTGAAGAGAAACAGATTAAAGCTATGGGCCTGACTGCCACTAAATACTATATCCGTATTGACGTGGCCGATAAACCAGGTGTGCTGGCAAGTATCGCTTACATTTTTGGCAACAATGATGTCAGCCTGGCTTCTGTGATCCAGCATACTGCCGGGAAGTCTGCGGAACTTGTGCTGATTACTCATGAGGTTTTTGAGCAAAACCTGCAGACAGCGCTTAAGGGGATCAAAGATCTCCCAGTAGTGAATGAAGTATCTAATGTGATCAGGGTTGAAGGAGTTTAACAGGAGGATTGCCTGTGATGATCCGAGTACAGGTTCCGGCAACCACGGCAAACTTGGGCCCTGGTTTTGATTGCCTTGGGATGGCCCTTGAACTTCATAATATAATCGAAATGATTCCAGCCCCACGCGGGTTGGCGATTGAGGTATGCGGTGATGGCGCGGCTGAAATCCCCAGGGATGAGGGCAACCTGGTATTTCAGTCTGCAAGACGTGTTTTTCAGCTGGTGGATTTTCCTGTGCCGGGATTAAAGATCAGGCTGATCAATCAGATTCCCACGGCACG
>DHGV01000077.1:10561-12049 GCA_002402945.1 Pelotomaculum sp. UBA4789 | reverse complement strand
CCGGACAACGTGGCGCCGGCAATACTGGGCGGCATTGTGGTATCAATCGATGCTGAAGGTGAAATAAGGTATTTGAAGATAGAGCCGCCTGCCGGTTTGAAAGGTGTTGTAGCGGTTCCTGAATTTAACCTGGTAACCAAAACCTCAAGAGAAGCGATTCCTGCTCAGGTGCTGTTTCAGGACGCTGTATTTAATGTTGGGCGTGTGGCCCTGCTGGTAGCTGCCCTGCAGCAGGGTGATTTAAGCCTGCTGGGCGCCGCGATGGAAGACCGGCTTCATCAGTCTTTTCGGGCGCCCCTTATTCCGGGGCTGAAAAAAGTACTGGCCGCAGCCAAACTTGCCGGAGCCCGCGGTGTGACCCTGAGCGGGGCTGGGCCCTCAGTGATAGCCTTTGCTGATTCAAATTTTGATCTGATCGCCAGGGTGATGCGTGAGACTTTCCAGCAGAACGGGATCAAATCCAGGGTACTGGTTTTGAAACCGAGTCCCATAGGCGCCAGAGCGCTTGAAGTGAAATAAGCTCTGATAATATTAATATTAATCACAGTGTTTCTACAGAAAGCAGGAGATTGTCATGTTAGTAGTACAAAAATACGGCGGCAGTTCTGTGGCTAATCCTGAGCGGATCCGCCGTGTGGCCCGGCGGGCTGCTGCTGTAAGGGATGAGGGTCATAAAATCGCGGTCGTTGTATCGGCGATGGGTGATACTACTGATGAACTTGTAGGTCTGGTTAAGGAAATAACAGACTCACCGGAGGAAAGAGAACTGGATATGCTGCTGTCAACCGGCGAGCAGATATCAATCGCTCTATTGGCCATGGCTATCAGTGAGATCGGCAGGCCTGTTATTTCTTTAACCGGCGCGCAGGCCGGGATAAAAACCGACAGCGTACACACCAAGGCGCGAATATCTAATATAGACACCAGTCGAATCCAAAAAGAGTTTTCCCGGAATAATATTGTCGTGGTAGCCGGATTCCAGGGAGTTGACCAGTCCGGCAATATCACTACCCTGGGCAGGGGAGGATCCGACACTACCGCTGTAGCCCTCGCGGTGGCATTGAAGGCTGATTTGTGTGAAATATATACTGATGTGGACGGGGTTTACACCACTGACCCGCATATGGTTCCCGAGGCGCGAAAGCTGGACATGATTTCATATGATGAGATGCTGGAACTGGCTAACCTGGGAGCGGCAGTCCTCCATCCACGCGCGGTTGAGCTGGCGATGAAGTATAAAATGTCTCTCGTCGTCCGTTCAAGCTTTAATGACAATCCCGGAACGTTGGTCAGGGAGGTAAGTAAAATGGAAAAATCGCAAGTTGTAACCGGTGTCGTTTGTGACTATAATGTTGCCAAAATCGGGCTTTTTAATGTTATGGACAAGCCGGGTATTGCTTTTACCCTGTTTAAAGCACTGGCAGATGAAAAAATAAATGTGGATATGATCATCCAGAGCGCCATGCGTGATGACAGGAATGATATATC
>DHGV01000077.1:3976-10482 GCA_002402945.1 Pelotomaculum sp. UBA4789 | reverse complement strand
CCCGGCGTAGCGGCTGAAATGTTCGAGGTAATGTTTAAAGAAGGCATTAACCTGGAGATGATCAGCACTTCAGAGATCAAAGTGTCCTGCATTATCAGGACTGAGGATTCAGAAAAGGCTGTCCGGGCCCTACATAAAAAATTTAACCTGGCCAATAAATAATTAACGCTGATAATACTAAACCAAGAGGAATTGGTTTGTGGTGGAAAGAGTCAAGAAATACGGCAAGTGGCATATACTGCTGGCGTTGTTGACTGGTGTAATCATGGGGCCGCTGGATGCCAGCATCGTTTATATCGCCATGCCCTCAATAGCACAGCATTTCAACGTTGACCCGCAAACAGTCGGCTGGGTTTCAATGTCCTACCTGCTGGTAATGGGAAGTTTCCTCCTCGCCTTTGGCCGGCTGGGAGACATGTTTGGATTCAGGAGGCTGTATTTAACCGGCCTCTTGCTTTTTGTCACGGCATCCGCTTTCTGCGGACTGTCTCCCAGCCTTGGCTGGCTGATTTCTTTACGCGCGCTGCAGGCGCTCGGGGCCGGCCTAACCATGGCTATGGCTCCGGCCATCACCACAGCAGCGTTTCCGCCTGAGGAGCGGGGCAAAGCCTTGGGGATAACCGGCATGGCGGTAGCCCTGGGCTTAACGCTGGGGCCCAGCATAGGCGGGATGCTGGTTGAAATATATGACTGGCGGCTGATTTTCTATGTCAATATTCCGATAGGCATTGTCGCCTATTTCTGGTGTTTGAAGGTGCTGCCTGACAAGCTAAAGGAAGAACAAAAAAAATTCGACTGGCAGGGGGCTGTGCTGGGCTTTGGCGCACTGTCCACAATGCTGTTTTTTGCCAGCAGGGGGCAGGCAGTCAACTGGTCATGGCCGGTACTGCTGACCGGGATGATGTCCCTGATCCTGCTGGCAGGTTTTATAATTGTTGAAAAGCGTGTATCCGATCCCATGCTTGACTTGAATTTGTTTAAAAACAGGGTGTTTTCAGCCGGGTGCATTACGTCACTGCTTAATTTTATGACGCAGTATATTGTCGTATTCATGACCCCCTTTTTGCTGCAGGAAATTATGGGTTATACCGCCGGACAGGCAGGCGCGATAATGACAGCGTTTCCGCTCACTGTACTGGTACTGGCGCCTGTCTCAGGAGCGCTGTCCGATAAGATCGGCCAGAGGGGGCTGGCTTTTACCGGCTCGTTGTTGTGTACTCTGGCTGCTATAGCCCTGTCAAACGTGGAACGGAACTCCTCTCCCTTGGATGTAGCCTGGCGCCTGAGTCTTTTTGGCATGGGTACTGGTATGTTCCAGTCCCCGATCACAAGCGCGGTCATGGGTTCCGTGCCGAAGTTTCGCTTGGGGATCGCAGCGGGAGTATTATCCACCACCAGAAATATTGGCATGGTCCTTGGCATTGCCGCCGGAGGAGCGGTATTGGCTGTACGCCAAGCCTTTTATTCCGGCCGGGCAGATGCTTACCTGTTTGGTTTAAGGGATGCTTATCTGTCAGCATTTTTACTTTCATTGGCATGCACATTGACTACCCTGCTGCTGGAGCAGCCGGAAGCTAATGAAATTGAAGGAAAAGTGAATAATTAACTAAAGGGGGAGATTTAGTGGTTGTCGCGAAAGAATTGATGAACACCGATGTTTATGCGATATATTCCGATCGGAATATTTTTGAACTGCTTAAACTGTTTGATGAAAAAAAGGTCAGCGGTGTGCCGGTGGTGGATAAAGACAACCTGCTGGTCGGTATCATCACAATTGGTGATGTGCTGAGCAGAATCCATAAGCCACTGCCGTTTTTTGATGCGATGATCTATATAGCGGTTTTGGATACTGATGCCATTATCATGGGCGAAATATATGATGTATTGGAAAAACCCGTGTCTGAGCTGATGACCAGGAAGGTGATCACTGTTACCGAAGACACGGGTTTTGCTGATGTGGCAAAACTCTTAAGCAGGTATAAATTTAAAAAACTGCCCGTTGTCGCAGGAAAAAAACTGATCGGTGTTGTCAGCCGCGGCGAGGTGGTCAGGTATTTTATCAGGGAATACCTGCAAAAAATAAACAAGGAAACGACAGGTTGATTGGATTAATCCAATCAATAATTGCATTGCAGGGCGGGATTCATCCCGCTACTTATTGTCATCCTGAGCGTCAGCGAAGGATCTTAACCCAAGATTCTTCACTATCGTTCAGATTGACACGTTGAAAATCGTTCAGATTGACACGGGGATCGTTCTGTAGGGGAGGCTTTTGCCTACATAGTGCGGCTGAAGCCGCACCTACAGTCATATTCTCACGCCTTACGGCCGCTTATAAAATAGTCCATTAATTTATATCCATCCGGGAAGGCCAAACCGCTTTTTTCCGCGGTTTCCTCATCATATACCCCGTTTGCGTTCTTGCTGTCCTGCCCACTGGTATAAATTGCAAACGGCACAGGTTTATCCGTGTGGGTCATGATGCTCAGCGGTGTGGGGTGATCAGGCAGCAGCATCAGCCTGTAGCTCTCAAATTGCTCCAAACCCTCTAACAGCTGGCCCAGCATCTCGTCCACCAATTCAATTGCTTTAATCTTTGTTTCTGTCTCGCCTCTGTGCGACGCTGCGTCAGGCGCTTCAACATGGACGTAGATAAAATCCTTGCCTTCTGCGAGCGCATCAAGTGCGGCTTTTACCTTGCCCCTGGAATTGGTCTCAACTGTACCTGTAACATTTTCCACTTTGATTATGTCCAGGCCGGCACAAATGCCTATTCCTTTAATCAGGTCAACTGCTGATATCACGGCTCCTGTGAGGTTGTATTTTTCATAAAAAGAGGGCAGGAAGGGCTTCTTTCCCTTTCCCCAGAACCAGACTGAGTTAGCCGGCCTCATACCCCGGATTGACCTTTTCAGGTTCACCCGGTGATCGGATAGTATGTCATAGCTTTCTTTCATTAAGTGCAGCAGGGTGTCACCGCCTTCACCACGCGGCAGGTACTCTGCTATCACCTGGCCTGATATGTCGTGCGGCGGGGTCAGTTTCATTCCTTCCGGTCCGCCTTTCCAGACCATGAGGTGCCTGAAGCGGAAACCGGGATGGAATATAATATTCTTACTGCCGATTTTAGTGTTGATCTCTCTGATTAATTCGCCCGATTCTGGTGTGTCTATTTCATCGGCGCTGTAATCCAGCATAGTTTTTTCCGCGTAGTCACCCTCCTCAGATAGGGTAACAAGGTTGCAGCGAAAAGCCACGTCCTCTTGTTCCAGTTCAACGCCCATACTCACTGCCTCCAATGGAGAGCGGCCCGTATAATACTTCGCGGGATCATAACCCATCACCGAGAGATTGGCTACATCGCTGCCTGGCGGGTATCCGTCTGGAACTGTATCAGCTGTTCCAAGCACTCCTTTTGCCGCCAGAAAATCCATATGCGGCGTACGGGCAAACTGAAGAGGAGTTTTGCCGCCCAGAGTGTCTATTCTAAAATCAGCCATGCCATCTCCAAGCAAAATTACGTATTTCATGCTTTTCTCCCTTTATAAAATCGTTTAAAAATGATATTCTCCTGATAGAGGAAGAATCCTGCACCTTGCCGCAAAAAGCGTCACTTATATGATTTCTGTGAATAAGGGCATGGTGAAGGAATAAGGGGGGATATCGGCTGAAAGAATTTATAATTTTATCCCCAACCGCCATCCTTGGCTATGGATTTCCCGTAAGTTCCTTCAAGGAAGGATTGCGCAGGTCGCCCCATGCTATTGCCGTGGACGCTGGCTCTTCTGATCCGGGACCTTATTACCTGGGCGCCGGAATCCCATTCACAGGCAGAAGCGCGGTAAAACGCGATCTGGAGCTGATGCTGGAAGCCGCTGTTGTTCATAAAATCCCCCTGATTATTGGCAGCGCTGGCGGCAGCGGCGGTGAACCGCATTTAAAAAGAGATGTTGACCTGATCATGGAAATTGCCAGGGAAAAGCAGCTGCATTTTAAAATGGCGGTAATCCATGCCGAGGCGGACCGGGAAATGATCAGGGCCTCGCTGCGCCAAAACAAGATCCAGCCATTGGGCCCGGTACCCTGCCTGACAGAAAAAGATCTGGATGACGCGGTCAGGATTGTCGGACAGATGGGCATAGAGCCGATAGTGGGAGCGCTGGAGGCGGGAGCACAGGTAATTGCGGCTGGCCGCGCTTATGATCCTTCTGTTTTCGCTGCGCCGGCAATACGGCTTGGTTTTGAACCTGGTCCGGCTATACACCTGGGTAAGATCCTGGAATGCGGCGCTATCGCCTCCACACCGGGCAGCGGCAGCGACTGCCTGCTGGGGCGTATTGGCGCGGGGTATTTTGAGGTGGAAACCTTGAACCCTGCACGGGTCTGTACGGTGACTTCGGTAGCCGCTCATACATTATATGAAAAAGCGGATCCTTTATTCCTGCCGCTTCCCGGCGGATGTCTGGATTTAAGACGGACAAAATTTGAGCAGGCTGCGGAAAACCGGGTGAGGGTGACCGGCAGTGTGTTTATTCCTGCTGAAAAGTATACCGTTAAGCTGGAGGGCGTGAGAAGGGCCGGCTGCAGGACAGTTGCCATTGCCGGCTGCAGGGATCCGGTTATGATCAGGGAGATAGACAATGTCATTGAGACAGTCAGGGAGAGGACAAAGGACAATTTTGCCGGTTCAGGCCTGGAATACTCCTTGAATTTTATAGTTTATGGCAAGAACGGGGTCATGGGGCCGCTGGAACCGGTGCGGGCCGCCTCACCTCACGAGCTGGGAATAATAATCGAAGCTACAGGTGATACCCAGGAAACAGCTGACGCCATCTGCGGCTTTGCGCGTTCCACCATGATGCACTGCAGTTATCCGGACAGGATCGCCACGGCGGGCAACCTTGCGTTTCCTTTCTCACCCTCGGAATTCAGGGGTGGGGAAATATTCTATTATAATATTTACCACCTGATGGAAACAACTGATCCTTTTGAACTGTTTCCCATGGAGATAGTTGATGTGTAGGGTCGGATTTATCCGACCAAATTGTGCGGCTGAAGCCGCACCTACAACTCAGGGCTGACCATGTTCAATTTTTGTGTGGGAGGTTTGACAATCATGAAAACGTTAAAAATTACTGATATGGCCAGCGTTATCCGCAGCAAAAACTCTGGCCCTTACGAGCTTACATTTGACATCATTTTTAAGGATCGGGCAAATTTCCAACTGGCCGGAAGTTCAGGTATTTTTACAAATAAATTATTCGCCGGCTTATACGGCATAAAAACCGAGAGTGTTTTAAACGTAGTGGAATTTGAGCAAGCCAACGCTATAAAAGCTACCATCGTGCGGCCGGTGGTTTCCGGCAGTCCCGGAGACAGCGATGTTTACGGGGCGCAGCAGCATGCCCCGCTATTGGATATAGAAGTACCGGTAAATATGACTGCCGTGGGAAAATAGTTTATTTTTGTCAATTTTCTGTTTTGTACCAGGCCTGCATATGTTAGAGTATAGATAAAGAGAATAATGGGAGGTGTTTTGTATAATAATAAGTAAGGTTCCCTGCTTAAGGTAACAAAAATAACATTTATCCGGAGGAGGGTATATATATGTTTAAAACAAAGCATCTAGTTTTTGTTGTGGTTATCTTGGTGTGCTTCGGTGTTGTTTTTTCCGCCAGCGCCGCTTCTCAGTTGACAGCAAAGCAAATCATGCTGGAAAAGCTGCAGAGCGCTGAATTTTATCCAACCGGAGAAATCAATGAAACAGCCTCAGGCGCCGCCTATTACCAGGTGAAAAAATTGGACGGCATGCTGGCTTCATCTTATCCGCCGGTGGCCAAAATGGCCGGCGCGGACCTCAAAATGGAATACAAGCTTGACTCACCGGAAAACAAAATGGAAATGCATTATTTCGTCAACTATGACGGCGGCCAATATTACGGCAGCATGTTTATTGATGAAGGCAAAATGATCTTAACAACAGAGATCCTCTCTTTGTTAAACAATTTAAACGCCGGGATAGTGCCAGAGGGTAAAGTGCTGCCGCCCTATGCTTATACTTCAGATCAAAGCATCCCCGCCATATGGGGCAATTTCAACAGGGGCCAGAGCATTCCGCCTGAATTTAAGGAATTGATGGTTTTCTTTGTTGAGGCAGTACCGGAAGAATACTTCTCCGTTTCCCTGGCAGACCAGCAGATCGTATTCGCGCTGGACCAGGAGGGTTTTGAAGTAGTGACCCTCGCTGTATTGAACAAGGTCGCGGACGACAGAGAAAGGTTCGCATCAATAATCGAGAGTTATTTTGCTAATGCCGGAGGACAGCCGGAGACTGCTGCAATGATGAAAAAAGAACTCCTGGCTGGTATAGAGAAGAGCATTAATGACGGGTCCTATCCCGATACGCTGCAGGAAGTGCAGAAAATGATGGCGGGCGTCATGGCGATGAAGGAACTGAGATGCGAATTCTCTATTCTCTCCCCGGGCCAAAACAGCATGAACATGAT
>DHGV01000077.1:0-3893 GCA_002402945.1 Pelotomaculum sp. UBA4789 | reverse complement strand
GGATTGATAACAGGTGAGTATAACCAGACTGCAACTGTATCAAAAGGTCACGATACAATTAAGATAAATGTTAATAATCAAAGCAATGGGGCCCCCATGCTCGACCTTTTGATAGAGGGCGATGCTGACGCCAAGGCTGATCGGGACGTCCAGGTGACTATACCTGTGCTGACTCCTGCCAACAGCATCGAACTGGAGAAACTGATGGAAAGCACCGCTGCACCGATCAAAAACGTTCCTGTCATAAATCTGAACGGGGTACCGGTCGCGTTTGATGTAGACCCTTATATGGTTGAGGTTGAAGGCGGCAGCAGGACATTGGCGCCGCTGCGCAGCCTGGCAGAAGCGCTCGGATTTGAGGTGGGCTGGGTTGAGCCCGATCAGATCAATATCATGCGCGGTGATTCTGTCATCAACATGTACATCAATAAGCCCGGCTATATGGTCGGCGGTATGGAAAAACAGCTGGACGCGCCGCCTTTTATTATGGGCAGCAGGACCATGGTGCCGCTGAGGTTTATCGCCGAGGAACTAGGCTGCACGGTACAGTATGACGGCGCCACAAACACGGTGAATATTTTCACAAACTAAGCTGCAATTAAGAGTCTGGAGGTGAAATATGGGACCACTGGCCACACTTGCTGAACCGGTGATTGAGAAACTGTTAAAATTAGATGAAAATGAGCTTTATGAGCGCCTGGGCATGATCGCGAGAGCCATGGCTGCAGATCCGGCCAAAGCAGGCTCGTTTGACCCGATAATAGCATATAATGAACCGGAAATGGAGTATATTGAAAATGCACGCGAATTTGGCATGCGCATGTTCCGGCGCTGGAACGTGGAAACATATAAATTCATCTGCGGCGACGATATCGATGACATGGTCGACCGGCAGGAATTAACGGCCGCCTTCAGTGTAAATGATAAAGCGGTGGCGGCAGCCCTGTCTTCGCTGCTGGTGACGCATGTGGGTTTGGCGCCGCCCCTGGCAGCGGTTGTGGCTTCGCTGGTAATTAAACGTTTTTCCAGCCCGGGGCATGAGGAGTTCTGCAAGGTTTGGAAGAGAAAACTGCGTAAATATGAATAGTGGTTAATAAAGAAGGGAGGTAATATCTTGAAGAAGAGGTTTACAGAAGGACAGGCAAAGGAAACCGGCGCCAAGCTGGGCATCAAATGGGATAAGTTTAATGTTGACCAGTTCAGGAGAGGTATGGATGTGGAACTGGAACACGGCACGCGCGATCCCCTGACCAACGTCACAAATGATGACATTCTGGTTACAGGAAAAATTGCCCTCGCCCACCTTAACGAGTTTCCTGATTATTACGACCGGCTGGAAAAAATGGAAAAAGAGGCCGATGAATTCTGGGGCATTAAAGATTAAGCAAATGATAAGAAAATTATTAGAAAAGCTTAATAAAATAATTAGAAAATAAGAAGAAACATGAGAAAGAGGTGTTTCTTAATTGGATCCCACAGCGTTGTTCAATATCAGCTACGGTGTCTATGTCATTGCATCTAAAAAAGGCGATGCTTTAAACGGCCAGGTTGCCAACACTGTGTTCCAGCTTTCATATGAACCGCCGACGATCGCGGTAAGCATCAACAAAAACAACCTCACGCACGAATACATCAAGGACAGCAAGGTATTCACGGTGTCTATCCTGTCACAAGACGTGCCGCTGAGTACGATCGGGCAGTTTGGCTTTAAATCTGGCCGGGAAGTGAAAAAATTTGAAGGTATCGCCTACAAGACAAGCCAGAGCGGCGTGCCTTATCTGACTGAACATATCCTGTCATATATTGAGGCCAGGGTGGTTCAGGAGTTTGACGCCAACACACACACCGTTTTTGTAGGCGAGATTACCGGGGCGGAAATACTGGCTGCGGGTACCCCTATGACATATGCATACTATCACCAGGTGAAAAAGGGAACCACGCCGCCTTCGGCGCCAACTTACGTCAAAAAAGAGGAGGAGAAGGGCATGCCGTCAGAGAAATATATTTGCAAGGTATGCGGGTATGTGTATGATCCGGCAGCAGGTGACCCGGACGGCGGCATAGCTCCCGGAACAGCATTTGCAGATATCCCCGATGACTGGGTCTGCCCCGTATGCGGCGCCAGCAAAAAGGAATTTGAAAAGATGGCTTAATCAAAGGTGCGGCAATGGGGATCATCCACAATGCCGCATTTTTTGCTGTTCAAATAAATAGTGCTGCAGTTTTTGCGGGCGCGGCTGTAGCTGCTTATTGGAGTGATTTGACAGATCGAACAATAGAGAAACTCTGAGTGGACGACGCCTCACTTCTGTCATACGGGGAAATGTGAGCGCAGCCAGCTGAAGAAGGTTTTCCATACCTCCTGGTAATGACCGGTGTACTGGTGATCGGCGCCTGGTATGATTTTCAAGGCTTTTGGTTCTCCGGCAGCCGCGAAAATAATTTTCGCGGCTGCCAGGGGGACTACGCTGTCGTCCTCCCCATGGACCACCAACAGCGGCCGCGGGGAAAGCAGCGAGACGCGGTCAATTACATCGTGCCTGCTCAAATCGTCAAAAAAACTTTTCTTAACAAAAACAGCGCCGCCCTGTCCTGTCAGGGGAACGAGATCTCTTTCATGGGGAGCAGTCCCATTCAGGTACCCTGAGAAATGATTGGACGGATCCGCAGGCGCGGACCAGGAACTGACTCCGGCCACTTTTTTCTCAGTGCCGCCGTGACATAGAACCGCGGCGCCGCCGAAGCTCCGTCCCATAGTAATAATAGACTTGAAGCCGAAAGCATGGCAGAAGTCGACGGCACATTTCACGTCATTGATATGGTTTGACAGGCTGATATCGGAAAAGTGTCCTTCGCTTTCACCGCAGCCGCTGAAATCAAAAAGAAAGGTGGAGTAACCCAGCCTGCCGAGCTCTTCAGCCATGGTTAAAGCCCTGCCGCCTCCTTCTTTGCTGCCGGTGAATCCATGGCAGACGACCACCACCGTACCTGGTTCACTGCCGGTATAAATGAGGCCGGCAAGGGTAAGTTTTCTGTCGTTTTGAAAAGTAAATTTTCTCCATGCATGGCTGGCGCTCAAAAAAAATACCTCCGTGTTTAGTGTTAAAATATAATAAAATATGAGAGTGAGGTGTGAGAATTTGAATCTCAGTGAAATTATAAAGGAGAGGCGGAGCATACGCAAGTATCTGGACAGGGATATCCCGCAGGAGGTTTTGCGGGAACTGTTGGAGGTTGCGTTATGGGCGCCCTCAGGCACAAACAGGCAGAACTGGGATATCTATGTTGTAAAGGGCGATCAGAAGGAAAAACTGCTGGACAGCATGATCGTGGCCAGCGAAATATTTAAGCCTACGCTCGAAAAGCTGTTTCCGGAAAAAATGGTGAACACCACCATGAATTTTTTTAAAAACATTGGCGGCGCGCCAGTGGCGCTGCTTGTTTACATGCCTAAACACACCTATGAACTCAGGCAGGACATGACATCCTTGGAAAAATACAAACTGGAGCACGAACGATTTACCAATGCTCTCAGCGCGGCTGCTTTAATTCAGAACATCCTGCTGCTGGCCAAAGAAAAAGGCTTGGGCGCCTGCTGGATGACCGCGCCCAAGAATGCGGAGGACCGGATCAATAAAGAGATGGGCATCACAGACAAGGAGCTCGTTTCTGTAATCCCAATCGGTTATCCCGACCAGGAACCACCAGCCCCCAAAAGGAGGGGCGATAAAATCCACTGGATCGGTTATTAAAATCAAGATAGACGGCTCACTTTTTGTGGGTCGTTTGTTTTTGTATATATTAACCGCTTGAATAATTTGGTTTCCCCAGGACAACCTTGGTTTATAATGATAAGGGAATATAAACATGCGGGAGATAATATATGAATGATT
>DHGV01000096.1 GCA_002402945.1 Pelotomaculum sp. UBA4789 | reverse complement strand
CTACGTCCTGGCCTTCATCGAGGGTCTTGAATCCATCAGTCTGGATTGAGGAAAAATGCACAAAAACATCTTTGCCCTCTTCCGTTTCAATAAAACCAAATCCTTTGCCCGCATTAAACCATTTTACCTTACCCTGCATGCTTAAACGTTACCTCCTAAACTTACCTTTCGGCTAATCAAACAACTATAACTATACACCTTAACAA
The DNA here is from genome assembly GCA_002402945.1 of Pelotomaculum sp. UBA4789. Classification (GTDB taxonomy): domain Bacteria; phylum Bacillota; class Desulfotomaculia; order Desulfotomaculales; family Pelotomaculaceae; genus Syntrophopropionicum. The sequence goes on along the minus strand of DHGV01000096.1, from coordinate 9,324 downwards.
CACAAGATACAAGTAATATCTTGCTAAAATTTTTGACTGAAAGCGCAAGTAAATGATTGTGACAGGGAACTAAACGGCAAGCATCTGACTGCTCAATACTTTATTCAACTGATCCAGAGTTGAACACTCGAACATGGTGCAGTATTTCAAAAACTCATATACTTCTATGTTTTGATACCAGGCCTCTTTTGGCAGTGTGTTCAGCCAGATTACGTTCTTAACCCTGCCCCTTATTTCTTTTAAGCTCGCGGCAGCCTTTAAAGGCTGGATCGTTTGCGCATCACTGACAATGAGAACAAAAACAGATGGTGAAAGCAGGCGGTGGTGTTTATCTAAAAATGTTTCCAGTGAATAGAAAAGATTTGTTCCCATGCCCCACTGGCCGCTCTTTTCAACCAGCGCTGACATGGTGTTGACAAATCCTTCCCCTTTTCGGAAATAAGGTGTTACTCTTTCCAGATCCTCTGAAAAGACAAAGCTTTCTATCCCTTTGACCACTTTTGACAGGCCGAAAATAAACTGGATCACAAAAACCGCGTAGCGGGCCATCGAGCCGGACACGTCACAAATCAAAACAATACGCGGCTTTTGTACTTTTTTGGAGTGAAATTTCAGATCGATTAAAGCCCCGCCGAAGCTGATGTTTTTCCGGATTGTGCGCCTGATGTCCAGCCTTCCCCGCCTGCGCCTCTTCAGATACCGCCTGGAAATACGTGTGGCCAGGCGCCGTGACAGCTTCTTGATTAACAGGGCCACCCGGGGAAAGTCCTTTTCGGCAATCTTTTTCATGTCCTCGTGCAGGATGGATTCGCTGTCGCTTTTAGCGCCTGATCCGGGCGCCAGTGAAACAAAAGTTTTATCGAGATCTTCCTTGACAACTGAGCTGACAGGCCGGCTGCCGGAAGGTCCGTTTTGCTCTACCTGCTTTTTCACCTCTTCATGCCATTGCTCCAGGGAGTTCCCTGTTTTCTTAGCCAGGGGCGCTGACGTGCCGTCGCTCTGTCTGTCACCCTGCATCCGCGTGATCGTTTCAATGAACTGGTTTTTCTGTCTCTTCGTCCAGCCGGGCTTAATTGACATTCTCTCGTTTTGTTCAACAGACTGCCTGGCGTGATCAAGAAATTCCTTACCCCAGTCCCGGTCACTCTCTTTTTTTGCGCTCACCGGCCCGCCTCCGGCTTCCTCAGGCCGGCTGCCAGCGTCGGCATACCCTTCACCCCTTTGATCAGGCCCCTGCATCCCGATCCCGGGCGGTGAAAAATATTCATTATAAGCCTTATCGAAAACCTTCCGGTCATGCTGGTTTTTTACCAGTGTGGCGCTTAAAGCTATCTTAACCTGATCCTGGTCTATGAAATCCACCTGTGACAGGGCATTAAGCGCGTCCATGGTTTCCGAAACACTTATTCGGATACCCCGCCGCCTGAGACTGTGGATGAACTCGACCAATCTGCTCAATAAAGGATCAGGTGTATTGTTTTTCATGCTTTTGGGGCGGCGGCCAGCGCCTTTACCCCTACCTCCCGCACAATGGCCTCAATATCTTCTTTATTTTTTAAAACAATATTCAGTGTATGTTTTACCGCTTCCTGGCTTAAAGATTCGGCCCCAAGGGCCACCAGCGCTCTGGCCCAGTCAATAGATTCAGAAATCGCAGGCTTTTTCCCTATCGCTTCGTTCGCCCTGATCAGATTTATCGCCCTGGCCACCTCCCGTGATAGCCTTTCACCTGCCTCCGGCGCCTTAACCTGCAGTATGCGCACTTCCTTTTCCACTGTAGGATAATCAATGAACAGGTACACGCAACGGCGTTTTAAACCGTCAGAAATATCCCGCTCCCTGTTGCTGGTCAGGACCACCATAGGAATTTGCCTGGCGGTAATGGTACCCAATTCAGGTATGGAAACCTGAAAATCTGACAGGAGCTCAAAAAGGAACGCCTCAAATTCTTCCTCAACCTTATCTACTTCATCGATCAGTAAAACAACCGGTTTTTCAGATCTGATGGTCTTCAAGAGAGGTCTTTCCAGCAGATATTCAGCGCTGAAGAGATCCCGCTCAGCCATGTCGGAGCTAAAACCTTCCTTCTGCAGCTGGATCCTTAAAAGCTGCTTTTGATAATTCCACTCATAGAGGGCTTTGTTTTCGTCCAGGCCCTCGTAACACTGCAGTCGGATCAATTGCGCATCAAAAACCCGGCTCAGCACCTTGCCTATTTCCGTCTTACCCACTCCGGGAGCTCCTTCCACGAGCAGCGGCTTGCCCAGTTTCAGCGCAAGAAAGACCGTCACCACAAGGCTTTTCTCACAGATGTATCCCTGCTCTTCAAAAGCCTTGTAGAGTCCGTCAATAGTAAACTGGTTAGGATCCATAGGTTAAACCCCCTTAAAATCTTACAAGTATGTTGTGCGCTATGAAAATAAACTTTTTTGTTCACTTCTTCAAGAATGAGTTTTTTGATTTCTTGATTTCTAAAAACTCATCTGCCCTAACAGCCGGCTGCGCCGCAGTACTTACAAATAATACATCCTTCCGCTCTTTCTATAGACGCTCCGCCGCAGGCCCCGCATATCTGACCGTCTTCTATGTAAAGTTGATCCGGCCAGCTGTTAATACTGCGCCGATCAAATTCCATATTGGACTCGTCTGCCGTTAAGGCCGCTGCCCTGCCTACCGTGACCGGCCCTTTCTTGCTTCCTTCCCTGAATACTGTAACCCCCTTGAGACCCAGAGCAAAGGCTGTCTTAAAACAGGCGCCGATATCATCCACAGAAGCGTCTTCCGGCAGATTAATCGTCTTCGACACCGCGTTATCCACATATTTTTGGACGGCTGCCTGCATGTGGAGGTGATTCATGGGTTTGATCTCCCGTGCCCCCTTGAATATCCCGGCAATCTCCTCAGGGATGCCTTCGATGCCCTGGCAGGAGCCTTTCTCCGCTATTGCAGCAAGAGTTTCAGCAGGCAGATTGCATTCTTTTACGGCTTCCAGAAACAGTGGTGAAAATATCTTAAGATCACCTACCACATCAGTGGCCTTGGTATAAGCTACAGCAAATATTGGCTCGATCCCGTAACCTTCACAGCCGGCCATGGCAGTAATCGAACCGGTTGGTGCGATTGTTATGCAGGCAGCGTTGCGGCGCCTTTGCTCCGGGTAAAAGATGCTTTTCTCCCACAAGGGAAAACAGCCCTTTTCTTCAGCCAGCTTCGCCGATGCTGTGTGCGCCGCCTGCTGCATCAGCCTGGTTGTTTTTCCGGCAAACTCCCTGCCTTCAAGGGAGTCGTAAGCCAACCCGGCTTTGATCAGAGCATCTGCCAATCCCGTAAAGCCAATGCCGATTTTTCTGGTCGCCCTGGTCGCCCTGGTAATAAAAGGCAGCGGATAAACAGCCGCGTCAATGAGGTCGTCCAGGAATCGCACCGCGACAGCAATTGTGTCTGACAGCAGCTGTTCATCAAGCATGCCTCCCGCTGCAGACATCCGGGCAAGATTAATGCTGCCCAGCAAACAGGATTCGCCCGGGCTTAATGGCTGTTCGCCGCATGGATTTGTGGCGTTAATCTGATTTTGCGGAACAGGATTGTCTCCCTGCAGCCTATCCAAAAAAACCACACCTGGATCGCCGCAGCTATGAGCTGCCCCAATAATTAACTCCCACAACCGGCGGGCCGGCATTCCCCGGCGTACTTCACTCTTGAAAAGCAACTGCCATGGCAAGTCGTTTTCCAGCGCCACCATGAAGTCATCCGTTACACCCACAGAGAGGTTGAAATTAGTGAGCCCGCCACCAGTTTTAGCCTGAACAAAGTCGATGATCTCCGGGTGGTTAATATTCAATATACCCATGATAGCTCCTCGCCTCACACCGCCCTGCTTGACCATATTGGCGGAGGCGTCGTACAGCCTGATCAATTCGACCACCCCGGATGCCTGCCCCTTGGTGGTGCTTACCAGGTCTCCCTTTGGTCTGATGGCCGAGAAATTAAAGCCGACACCGCCGCCGGACTTAAAAACGAGCGCCGTATCTTTAAGCGTATCATACATGGATTCAAGTGTATCCTTAACCGCGAGCACAAAACAGGCCCCCGGCTGCCAGGGGCGGTCTGTTTTCCCCATGTTGGCCCAGATGGGCGTGGAAGGTATGAATAACAGCTCACCTATGATATTACCGAATATTTTTTCCCATTTCTTTTGATCTCTTTTTTCAGCGCCGGCAGCGGTCCTGGCCAGGCGCATCACTGCCTTTTCAAAAGTTTCAATAACATTCCCACTGTCGTCTTTTTGAGCATAACGCGCGTCAAACACTTTTTGACCGGGCCGGGACAGCCGCCGCATACAAATACCACCTTAAAAGAAATTACATGGTTTGATGATTCCAGAGTAATATCAGTTGGAAACCAGGATCAGGCTGCCTGATCCCTTTCTGCTGTGCGGCCCGCTAAAATCACTGTTATTTCCGACAGCCCAGATCACCCTGTTCTCGCCAATTTTAAGCACCTGGTCCTTAATGTCTCCAGTATTCATTTTTCTTTTAAATTCAAAAATTGAGTTGAGTCCATCCCTGCTCCCGCTTATATCTGTCAGATCCATTGCCCCGCCTGCCACCGTATCATAGGGGTGGGGAAAATGCTTGCCGCTGCCGCCCATATCACCAACCACCGCGTTGCCATCAACGTAGGCGCACATGATAAAGTCAACATCCCTCAAGTCCCCTGCCGGATCGATACCCAGGGAAAGGTAGCCTTCTGTGACAGCCGTGAGACCAAACATCACGCTGTCACCAGAAACACGGGTAAATACTTTCAGGTCTCCAATACTCTGGCAGCTGGTGTATTCGTTGTCACTGATTTTCCCGTCAGATGCCCACATACAGGTCTGAGCAGACACGGCTGGCAAGGCTGCCTCCTGTCCGGCGGAAGAGCTGGGAGTGTTGGCTGGCGTGCCGGATTTATCAGCTGCGCAGCCTGTAAGCAGCAATACCAGCAGTGTTGACAAAATGAACACAGTAATCAATTTCTTTGACATGTTAAGAACCCCCTTGCCGATAATGGAATCATCTTAAGGAATACCATAAATTCTAAAAAAAGGCCAGGCAAGTCTTTTACCCGGCCTTTCATTTCTTTTTGTTCAGAATGCATTCAACGCCCTGCCTGTAGGTATTATGCTCCGCAAGTGCATTTGCGCCTTTTGTTGACTCCGTCCCAGTTGACCAGGTTCCACCAGGCTTCCACAAAAGCGGCGCGCTTATTCTGGTATTTCAGGTAATAGGCGTGTTCCCACACATCCAGCGCCAGGACAGGAATAACACCCCACTGGGTGAGGTTCTGGTGTTTTTCGGCAGTAAGGATTTCCAGCTTGCCAAAAGCCGGGTTGCAGCAGAGCAGCGCCCACCCGGAACCTTCCACGGCTATCGCCGCTGCTGAAAACTGCTTCTTAAAATTATCATAGCTGCCGAAATCCCTTTCGATCAACTCTGCTATTTCCCCGGTAGCCGGACCGCCGCCCCCGGGTTTCATGCTCTCCCAGAATAAAGCATGTAAGAGGTGGCCGGAACCGTGAAAAGCCAGTTCTCTCTCCCAGTGTTTAACCAGGCTGAAATCCCCTTTTTCTCTGGCTTCCGCTAATTTCATTTCGGCATTGTTGAGTCCGTCGACATATGCTTTGTGATGGGCATCATGGTGCAGCCTTACGGTCTGCTCATCATAATATGGTTCCAGGGCATTATAGGGGTATGGAAGTTCCGGCAGTTCGTGTTTAGACATTTTAATAGACCTCCTCATTTTTTTATATGGTTTATTTCATTTTCTTGTACATCTCCATAACCACATTCAAACGCCTGCTCACCTCACTCCACTTCACGTGCCTTAAAAATTCCCTGATGTAATCGTTCCTGCTGGAGAAAGCTGTAAAATAGGCGTGTTCAAAAACATCCAGAACAAGCAGCGGGATCACTGACCATACGCCCTCCGAATTGCTGTCTGAGAAAAAATTTCTGAGAATCCCATCCTCAAGGTCAAACCCCAAAACAACCCAGCCCCTGGAGCACATTGCCAGTGCGAAAAATTGTTTTTCCCATTCCTGTGCCGAACCAAAATCTCTTTCAAGCATGTGAAGCATTTCCAATGAAGGTTGTGTATCGAGTTGCTGCGATATGTTTTCAAAAAATTTTTTATGCAGTTTAACTGAATTAAGGGCATGTGTATGTTCAATTTTAAGAGACCGGAGAGGACAAAAATTTGGGTCGGCCATAGCAACATCAGCCTTGATGAGCCGGGCTTCGATTTCCTTAATTTTGTTTTGCTGCATCTCCGGGTAGTGAGTGTAGTGTTCAATCAGAAGTTCCCTGGAAAAACCACAGTGGTTTGCCTGTCTGTTGTCCTTATCCATTAACCAGCCCCCTCATATATAAACCCATTATAATTAGAGTAGCTTACGAGCAAATTATTAAATCCTTAAAATTTTATTAACAAAGTATAACAAAAGACTGCCGACAACACTCAGTCGACAGCCTTGAAGTTCATAAAGACAGCTTTTCATTAAACAATATACTCAAATTTATAACCCGTCCCCCAAACAGTTTTTATAAATGTTGGTTTGGATGGATCAAACTCTATTTTTTCACGCAGCTTTCTGATATGAACGGTTACGGTGTTATCATCCCCGTAAAAAGAACTGTCCCAAATTTTATCCAACAAATGTGCTTTGGTAAAGACTCGGTTGGGATTGGAGGCCATCAGCCACAGCAGTTCAAACTCCTTGGGAGTCAGCTCAACCCTCTGTCTGTTTATTTCTACAACACGCTTGTCATAGTCAAGTTCCATGCTGCCGTACTTCAAAGAATTATCACTAATGACCTTTTGTTCACCGCTTCTTCTCAAAACAGCTTTCACCCGCAAGGCCAGCTCGGTCGGGCTGAACGGTTTAGTCTGATAATCATCAACCCCCATCCTGAAACCCACAACCTTATCTATTTCATCAGTTCTGGCAGTTAAGATTATCACCGGGACTTCCCTGATCGCTTTTAACCTCTGAAATGTTTCAAAGCCATCCATGCCAGGCATCATAATATCCAGCAGAACCAGGTCAGGGAATGTCTGCCTTGCTATCTGCAGGGCCTCCTCGCCACAGGACGCCGTGCTCACTTTGAAACCTTCCTTGGTCAAAGTATGCTGCAGTATCTTCAAAATCTTGGGGTCGTCGTCTACAGCTAAGATACTGTGGGTCATGTTAATATCTCCTTCTGTACTTCATCGTATTTTCTAGCCGGCAGTCTGAAGGTAAATGTGCTGCCTGCGTTTATTTTGCTCATCACTTCTATTGAACCCTCTTGTAAATCAACCAGTTTCTTAGCCAGTGTCAAACCTATCCCGGTACCTCTGTATTTTCTGGAAATAGTGCTGTCCAACTGCTGAAATGGTTGAAATATCTTTTCTTGATCGACTGGATCTATTCCGATGCCGGTATCCGTAACTGATATATAATATTCCTGCCGCAATTCATCCACACCCGTCTCAACGGTAACCCTGCCGCCCGGAGCGGTAAATTTCAAAGCGTTGGATAGCAGGTTGGCCAATATGAGACCGGTTTTTTCCCGGTCAGCCCAAAATTTGAGCTGACCATCAGGGCGGGGAATCTCTATGGTTAGGCCCTTCTGGCTGAATAACGGCTTCAACTCCCTGGAAACCTCTTCTAACAGATTATTTATTCCAAATTCCTCTTTATACAATACCGTCTTGCCAGAGGCGATTTTTGATAAATCCAGGAAACCGTTGATCCGCCACAGCAGTTCCTTGCTGCTGTCGCTGATCTCATCCAAATAATCTTTTTGCGTTTCATTCAAAGTACCGGTCCTCTCATCCAGAATCATTTCGGTGAAAGCGATGATCGCAGAGAGGGGTGTGCGCAGTTCATGGCTGGTGTTGGCCAGGAATTCGTCTTTGTGCCGGTCCGCCTCCTGCAGCTGTTGATTCTTTTCAGCCAGCATCTCCTGCTGCATCTCCAGGGTCTTGTTGGATTCGTATAGCATACCCACGGCGTCATCGATGATCGCTTTAAATATGAAGGCAAAGGATAAGACCTGAAATAGATGTCCTAAGATATTATATGTGTCATATGGGCTGCTGTAATAGGTGAAGGAGAGGTCGCTCATGATGATGATGATGAGCGCCATGCCGAGGTAAAAATCCTTGCTCGCAATCCTTTTTTTCTTAAATATCCAAAACACAGCAAAAGCTTCCATTGTCAAAACCAGGTAGCCCAGGTATATCTTAAGTTTAGTCTGGCTGCCTGCAGCCAGGTCATACATATCCGGCAGGGTAGAAAGATTGGTAATAACCAAATATAACAAAATAACGCTCGTCAGAGCCGAGAAAAGGGGGATCAGCGCTGATTTATGAATCACAATAATTCTTTCGCCAAACATCACGGCAATTAATAGGCCTGCAGCCAGAAATATTTTGGTAATAATGAATAATGTCGAGGCCTTGTCAACCGAATTGGGTGTTATGAAATCAGGCATGCCTAAGTAGGAAAGGGCATGCGCGAATTCAAACGGCGCTACCAGGCAGAAAGTCAGCGATAAAATCAGCATTTTCAGCTCATGCTTGTACTTATAATCATACCAGCTCATCAATGCGGCGCAAAAAGCCACAGCGACTATTGCGGTTTCGATGACCATATGGTTAACCAGGAACATTTCATGTCCAATAATGGTGTAATATCTCCCGGCTAAATAAACAAGTATAACAAAAAGGAGAAACCAGGCGGCTGCTGTAGCTAAAAACCGCTCCCCTGTTAACAAGCGCTCCTTATATGAATTAGAACGCAATGCAGGCACCTGCCTTCCAGAATAAACAATACAAAGTAATTCGACCCAATATCCTGATAAACCTGCAAAAAGAAAAAAACACCCGTAATTTTAAGGGCACTGAAGAAGTCCGACCCATTTTGGGACGGACTTTTTCGCATAAAAATGGTATAATTAATGTAGGAAAGTGAGCAAAATCAAGGGGTTGAGAGGATTATGCTGAGGGATTTTAGTCAAATTACGATGTCACTTTCACCATATCAGGGCATATATGATTTGGTCGTATCAAAGGATCATCTGCTGCGGCAGATCAAAGAAAACATAGATTTCAGCTTTGTGAATCCAATGCTCAAAAAGCAGTATTGCGAGGCGTTTGGCCGCCCTGCCAAAGAGCCCGAAATGATGTTCAAGCTGATGTTTTTGAAAAAGCTGTATGATCTTTCAGATGTGCGCTTGATTTCTCAAGCTCAAACGGACATGGCATACAAATATTTTCTGAATTTAGATCCTGAGG
>DHGV01000095.1 GCA_002402945.1 Pelotomaculum sp. UBA4789 | reverse complement strand
GTGGCAATGAATTTACTTTCTCCGCTTCGGAGCAGGAATTCTACGCCGAAAAAGGATTCACCAATGATCCCGGCCGCTGCCCAGAGTGTCGCGCAGTCCGCAAAAATGAAAGCAGAAGGGGCGGCTCTTCAGGCGGTTTCCGTCAGCAGCGCCAGATGTTCCCGGTAGTATGTGCCAGCTGCGGCAAAGACACTGAAGTTCCGTTTCAGCCCAGTGGCGATAGGCCTGTATACTGCAGTGATTGTTTCCGCAAAGAAAAATCATACTAGTATGAGACAAAAAGAGGCAGTTTAAACTGCCTCTTTTTTTGTTTACTGCCAGAACATTTCAAAGAATGTCCTCCCGCTTTAAAGGATATGAACATCTTTATAATTATATAAATAATAAATTACCGCCAAGTTAACAAATGATTAAAATTTTATAAATAAAAAATGCCGCCATAAAGGCAGCACTTCATTTCGATACTTCATTTATAATGTTTAAAAATAGTATTTGCTTTAATTACGATGTCAAATTTATATCTTTTTATAAATCAGATTTTACTGCCTTTTGTCCTCCAGCCTCGCCGCCCGGATCATGATCGCGCACTCGATCCTCTTCTTCTGCAGGGCGCATGCAATCTCATTGGGCCGGTTAATGTCACCGTTTGAAAACCAGGCATTGACGTGGCAGCCGCCGGAACAGTACAGCTTAGCCCAGCAATCACGGCATTTTTCCTTAATAAGAATATTATTATTTAGAAATTTGTCCTTGATTTCTGTGTTTTTAACACCGCCGTATATGTCGCCCATGATAAAATCTTCCAGTCCGACAAACTGGTGACAGGGATATATTTTTCCATCCGGAGCCACAGCCAGGTATTCGGACCCGCCCCGCACGCGGCCAGCCTTTTATAAACGCACGGCCCTTTGTACAGGTTCACGTCGAAGTGGTAAAAGCGGAAATCCTTCCCCCCGCGCAGGCAGTCCAGGTATTCCAGCGCAAGCTTTTCATACTCGGCAATAATCTCCGGCACGTCGTCTTCACTGATGAATATTTTGTCTCCCTTCCCCACCACCGGTTCCACGGAGATCTCCTTGAAGCCGAGGTCCGCCAGGTGCATCACGTCCCTGGAAAAATCCCTGTTCCGGGATGTGAATGTCCCCCGGATAAAATAACTCTTACTTTTCCTCGCCTTGACCAGTTCCAGAGCCGGGGGTACAATCCTGTCGTAGCTGCCCCTCCCCGTCCTGTCGCAGCGGATCGCGTCGTGTACTTCTTTCCTGCCGTCAATGCTGATCACCACATTGTCCATTTCCTCATTGATAAAGGCGATGCTGTCACTGTCGAGCAGGATGCCGTTCTTGGTGATCGTGAAATAGAACTGCTTGCCGGTTTTTTCCCCGATCTCCCGGCCGTAGGCGACGGTTTCCTTCACCACTTCAAGGTTCATCAGCGGCTCACCGCCGAAGAAGTCGATTTCAACGTTTTGCCTGGCCCCGGAATGTTCTGCGAGATAGTCAACTGCCCGCAGGACAACTGCCGCGGGCATCAGCTGCCGGCCGCCCTGGTAGTCGCCTTTTGAGGCGAAGCAGTACTCGCACACCAGGTTGCAGTCGTGCGAGACATTGAGGCAGAGGGCCTTCAGGCTGCCGGCGTTCTTCTCTGCACCCGCGGCCTCGGTGATAGACCGGTCAGAGGCAAAGAGGAGCCCCTGCTCCGCCAGCGCCTTGATTTCACCGCAGGCCTCCGCCACGTCCGCCGTGGGGTATTCCTTCTCCAGGGTGACCTGTATTTCACTGAGCGTCTTCGGCTGGCTCATCTCCCGCAGCGCGCGGCAGCTGACCTCATCCAGCAGATTGACGCTGCCGCTGTTCCCGTCAACGGCGATGTTGTAACCGTTCATAGTGTAGACATGGATCATCTGCTATCACTTTTCCTTATAACATTCTTACCGCTCGATACCGTCACGGGCGGGCACACCTTTTTCGAAGTAATGCTTCACTTCTATCATCTCCGTCACCAGGTCCGCCGCTTCTATGACCTCCGGCGGGGCATACCGGCCGGTGAAAATTACCTCCACGCCGTCCGGCTTGGATTTGATCACCTCCAGCATCTCTTCCGAGGTGATCAGGTTGAAGAAATGAGCCGTGTTGATTTCGTCAAAGACAATAATGTCGTATTCCCCGGAAAGCATGGCATTTTTAGCCCTGGCCAGGCCATCCCGGGCCATCTGTACGTCCTCTGCCAGAGGCGGGTTCTTCACGTGAATGAAGGTGTCCTTGCCGTACTGTTCGATGGTGATATAGGGTTGGCACATTTCAGCTGCTTTCAGCTCGCCATATTTCTGCCCCTTCATAAACTGGCCCACATAAGTTTTCAAACCCCGTCCCATAGCCCGGAAGGCCAGACCCAGAGCAGCCGTAGATTTTCCCTTGCTGTTGCCGGTGTAGACCTGGACATACCCTTTTTTTAGAAGCTCTTTGTTCAATTTATTACCTCCCCCGTTGATATTATGGCCTCCTGGGCTTTACTGTCATCCTGAGATCTTTTGTCATCCTGAGCGTTTACGAAGGATCTTAAACCAAGATCCTTCACTAACGTTCAGAATTTACACGCGTTAACCGCACCACAATAAACGAATCATAAATTATTTGCCCTGCAACTGCAATGATATGCTATATTTTTGTTATGGCACGAGTTCGATTGTCATTGTCACATTGAGGTCGTTTCAGAATTTGAAAGTACCCTGTTGCAGTACCACGAATTGTCCTTGTAAGGACGTATAGCAATGTCGCTATTAAGACAGGGTAACGCCATAACTAACATGTAGCATAGGAGAATTTTCTATGCAAA
>DHGV01000060.1 GCA_002402945.1 Pelotomaculum sp. UBA4789 | reverse complement strand
TTGAGCTACATGGCCACTGCTGTGAAGGTAACACCCGATTACCCTGTCCTGGTGGACAAATATCTCTTTGGCAAGGAACTGGAAGTGGACGCTATCTCCGACGGCGCCGACGTCCTGATTCCCGGTATCATGGAGCATATCGAACGGGCTGGCGTGCACTCCGGTGACAGCACGGCTGTCTACCCGCCGCAGTCATTGAGCCGGGAGGTCAAAGACCTCGTAGTTGAATATACCACCAGGCTGGCCAGGGCGCTCAATGTCAGGGGAGTAATCAATATCCAGTATGTACTCCATAACGACAATATTTACGTGCTGGAGGTTAACCCCCGCTCCAGCCGGACAGTGCCCTTCTTAAGCAAGATCACCGGCATCCCGATGATTAATATCGCCACCAGGATTATTATGGGCAAGACTTTAAAAGAAATGGGCTACAGCAGCGGCCTCTATCCCGAAGGCAATGTTGTGGGTGTCAAAGCGCCGGTCTTTTCGTTTGCTAAACTGCTGCAGGTTGATATCTCCCTGGGGCCTGAAATGAAGTCCACAGGTGAAGTGATGGGTGTGGACAGGGATTTCAAAGTGGCGTTATTCAAAGCGCTGGTAGGTGCAGGCAGCATGTTTTCCAGAAAAGGGACTGTCCTGGCTACCATAGCTGACAGGGACAAGCAGGAAGCCATCCCTATTTTGAAGAAACTATCAGATATGGGTTACGGGCTCTGCGCCACAGCAGGCACCGCCGCTGCGCTGAGCGAGGCCGGGCTGGAAGTTGAAGCTGCCAGGAAGGTGCATGAGGGCTCGCCGCATATCGTTGACTTGATCCGATCCAATAAAATCAGCCTGGTGATCAACACCCTGACCAAAGGCAAGACACCGGAGAGCGACGGCTTTCAGATCCGCAGGGCGGCAGTGGAGTATGGCGTACCCTGCCTGACCTCACTGGATACAACCAGGGCCATTATGGATGTGCTGGCTGAAAACAGGGACAGGGTTGATTACAGGCTGGTACCGCTTCAGGAGTATCTTGGATAATACAAATGGAGGTTTTGGGTTTGCTGATCACCGATGCTGAGATTATACAACAGGATGAAATATTACCAGGGTATTACAGAGTAACACTGTCTGCCTTTCTTGCTGCAATAGCGGCAAAACCTGGGCAGTTTCTGCACGTGCGCTGCGGCAGCACCTTAGACCCGCTGCTGCGCAGGCCACTGAGCATTCATGCCGTTAACCGGGAAAGGGGAGAAATATCACTCTTTTACCGGATAGTCGGCAGGGGTACGGCACTGCTGGCAGGAAAGAGAAAGGGAGAGAAAGTAAACCTCCTGGGACCGCTCGGTAGCGGGTTTACTATGCCTGTGGGCGTCAGCGCTGCAGTTGTCGTTGCCGGCGGGATAGGCATCGCCCCCCTGTATTTTTTACTGCAGGAGCTGAGCGCGCTGAAAACCTGCGCGGATGTATTTCTGGGGGCGTCGACCAGCAAACAGCTGTTTTTTACCCAGGAAATTGAAGCGCTCGGGCACAGGATTTTCAGTGCTACCGACGACGGCTCTGTTGGTTATCATGGGACGGTAGTCGACCTGTTTGAGCAAAATCCTGCCGGTCGTGTTTATGGCTGCGGTCCAGCAGGCATGCTGAAAAGGCTCAGCCAGGTGATTAAGCAAAATGAACTCTGCGGGGAATTATCCCTGGAAGAGAGGATGGGCTGCGGCGTGGGCGCCTGCCTCTCCTGTGTCTGTAAAACCGTTAACGAAGGGAACGGCGCCCGGTACAGTCGGGTTTGTGTGGACGGACCGGTGTTTCCTGCCGGGGAGGTAGTGTGGGAATGACAGCGCCAAGTAAAGTTACGGCTGAAAATAAGAGTATAAACCTGGTGGTAAATATAGGCGGCATTCAGATGAAAAACCCAGTGACCACCGCCTCGGGAACCTTTGGCTACGGCTCGGAATACGCGCCCTATATTGACTTAAACCGGCTCGGCGCCATCGTGGTCAAGGGCATAACCCTGCAACCACGGGCAGGCAATCCCACCCCGAGGCTGGCGGAGACGCCCGCCGGCGTCCTTAATTCTATCGGCCTGCAGAATCCAGGTGTGGAAGTGTTTATTGAGGAACTGCTGCCTCGCCTGGCCGGGTACGACCTGCCGGTGATTGTCAATATCGCGGGGGAAACCGTGCAGGATTACGGCAGGCTCGCCGCCAGGCTGGATCGGGCGCCCGGTGTGGCCGGCGTCGAGGTAAACATCTCATGCCCCAATGTGAAACAGGGCTGGATGCTGTTTGGCAGCGACCCGGACATGGCGGGAGAGGTGACCGGGATCGTTAAAGCCAACACAGGCAAGCCGGTAATTGTCAAACTGTCGCCCAATGTCACCAGTATCGTGGCCGTGGCCGAAAAAGTCGCAGCAGCCGGCGCCGACGCCCTGTCGATGATCAACACCCTGCTGGGCATGTCCATTGATGTGAAAAAGAGGCGCCCTGTCCTCGGCAATGTTGTGGGCGGCCTTTCCGGTCCAGCTGTTAAACCAGTGGCTGTCAGAACAGTCTGGCAGGTATACCGGGAAGTGAAGCTGCCCATCATCGGCATGGGCGGCATCATGACGGCGGAGGATGCCCTTGAGTTCATCCTGGCCGGGGCAGCGGCTGTTGCCGTCGGCACCGCCAATTTTGTCAACCCGCGGGCGACTATGGACGTGCTGGATGGCATTGAGAAATACATGACAGAGCATGGTATCCAAAATATAAGTGAACTGGTGGGCGCCGCACAAAACTGAAAAAATTTTGAGATATGTAACTTTGGGGGAATGCCAGGTGGCCTTACTTAAAAACCCGCTGATCATCGCCCTGGATGTCAGTGCCCTGGAAGAGGCGGAAATCCTCATAGACAGGCTTAGTCCATACGCCGGCGGTTTCAAGGTGGGGATGCAGCTCTACAACAGTGTCGGCCCGGAAGCGGTCCGCCGGCTGCGCCAAAAAAATGTGCCCGTTTTTGTTGATCTTAAACTGCACGATATTCCGAATACAGTGGCAGGGGCAGTCAGTGTGCTGACCAGGCACGGCGCTGCGATCCTCAATGTGCATGCAGCGGGGGGAGTGGCAATGATGCAGGCGGCCGTGAAAGCCGCGCATGGAGAGGCCGCCAGGTCGGCTGTTGAGCCGCCGCTAGTGGTTGCGGTGACAATCCTGACCAGCATCAGCCAGGACGCATTTAATCAGGAAATCGGCTTCACGGGCTCCATCAGTGAACGGGTTGCCAAATGGGCCTTGCTTGCTAAGGAAGCAGGGCTGGATGGGGTGGTGGCGTCTCCTTTGGAGATTGCGCTCATCAGAAAAGCCTGCGGTGAGGATTTTGTGATCATCACACCCGGCATGCGCCCGGCAGGCGCGGCAGCTGACGATCAGAAGCGGACCATGACGCCAGGCGAGGCGGTCAGGCAGGGCGCCACCTACCTGGTGGTGGGCCGGCCGGTCACCGCGGCGCCTGATCCGGTATCTGCGGTGAAGTCTATACTGGAAGAGATCGGCTTGTAGATAATTACTTGTAAAGGGGACTTAAGTCTTGTTTATAAAATTATCAAGAGAACAAAAACTTGAAATTTCCGGCAAGATGCAGCGTTATTTTAAAACGGAGTTTTCCGAGGAAATTGGTCATTTACAGAGCGAAATCTTCCTGGATTTTATCCTAAAAGAAGTATCTCCTTATATCTATAACCGGGCTATAAAAGAGGCCCGAAGCATTATCGAGCGAAGAATGATTTTGCTGGATGAAGATATCTGCGCGCTTGAAGTGCCTTTGCCACAGGCAGAAAGAAAATGAATACATGTATTTCCGGAACGAATATAATTATATTGCACGTCTAAATTATTAAAGCCCCCGTTCTCGTCATAAAACGAGGTCAGAGGCTTTATTAATCCCTACAGTATTATCAAAACATTTGTTTTAAATTTAATTTTAATAAATATTTAATACAATCAAAACATTATCATAATTTATTTAAGGTAGTATTTAACATATTGTTATTAGTGAGAATTTTGCCAAGCAGTTTTGAATGTTTATTTAGATTTTCAAAAGGGGGTTGATTAGCGCCTGGCAACAGACCAAGGTCTAAAAATATTTTAAGGAGGAAAAAAAATGAAAATAAAAAGAAAAGTTTTTTCTGTTCTGATTACCATGTCCATGCTGCTTGTGCTACTGGTGCCCCTGGCCGCCCCGGCGAGCGCCTCTGGCGACATTAGAGCCCTGACCGTACCGCAGGTAAGCGATAATAACTCGCAGACCCTGGGCACTCTTAAGGTAACAGTGGATGCCGGATCGATCCTGGAAGGCGATGTAATTATTTTCAAGAATACCGATGGCTATGATTATGGCATGGCATTCAGCACGGACACCACCAGCTCTTCTGTGCAAAATTGTGTGTATGTTCCAGCAACTGTTGATTCTGATCCTAATGGCCTGACTGACATTGCTATTAATGTACTGGATGCGGACGATGAAGTCCAGATCACCGCGGGTGCAGACCAATCAATAAACAATGATTTCGTGTTTTATATCTATATGCGTGATGTGGACGTTAAGGGAGGCACGACCAAAGATAACGTCGTGACCTTCAGCGGCCCGACCAATACCGGATTTCCGAAAGGGACCGTCACCAACGCTACGGTTACATCAACCGCCGGAGTGGTTAAGATTACCGTAAGCGGAGCTGATATTTCCAAAAACGATTTTACATTTGACCTGCGGCTCGAGGAAACAATGGCCGGTACTTTAAAGGAATCTGCTGAAAGCATTAAACTGACGCTCCCCGCCGGCTATAAGTGGGATAACGTTGACCCCGGTGTCTATTTGATCTGGGGCGATGGTGTTACCGCTGCTGATTTTACCTTTGACGGGGCAGTACTGACAATAGATGTTGCACGTGAATCAACCAGAGCCTCTGCCTGGGATTTAACAGGCTTCACATTTTTTGTGAGCGACGCTTCCCTTATCAATGCAGGCGCGATCAACGCTGAGATCACCTGCGATACCAATACCGACATTACTTACGTCGAGGTTGGCACCGCTGTTACTGATGTAACCAAAAACATCACGGTGTTCACTGTTGGCAGCATGAGTTATACTGTAAATGGCGTGCCAAGGACCATGGATGTTGCTCCATACATCAATGCGAACGACCGCGCCATGCTGCCGGTAAGATTTGCCGCCAATGCCACCGGCATTTCAGATAACAACATTTTCTGGAATGCAGCTGACCAGAGCGTCTTACTGCTCGGAAGTGCCCGCACAGTCAGGATGGTTATCGGCAACACAACAATGTGGATCAACAGTGTACAATCTGTGATGGATACTGTCCCCGTGATCATCGAACCAGGCCGCACAATGCTCCCGATTCGTTATGTAGCACAAGCTCTCGACTGCGAAATTGTGTGGGATGCAGCAGCCCGGACTATAACCATAACCCAGACAATATAGGACAACGAGTAAGTTTATAAAAAGGACCGGATTCCCGCGGGAATCCGGTCCTTTTTGGGCTGAAACAATCTCGCTATTTCACTATCAAAACCGAACATTTGCTATGTGTGGAGACTTTTTGCGAAACACTGCCAATCAAAAAACCGGCTGCGGCTGATTTGCCGATATGACCCATGACGATCAAATCTATATTTTTTTTCTCTGCGTATTTGATAATTTCCTCGGCTGGATATCCGCTCAGCATGGCCTGGTGATAATGTGCAATTCCTAATTCACCCGCCAGCTGCTTGCATTTATCCAGCACCTTTTGAAAGGAATTGGTCCAATAATAAATTGTCTCAGTGACCATCGGGCTGGGGGAGGATTCGTCAATTTCGCCGATAACAGAATAATTAATTACAGATACAGCAAAGAGTTGTGCCTTGTACAATTTGGCCAGATCCAACGCCTGACGCATTGCCTTGTCGGCAATAGCTGAATTATCAAGCGCCACGAGTATTCTCTTAACCATGTATATTATTACCCTCCAATCAAATTTCAGTGGCTCTGGAGTCTATGTGCGCTTAATTATACCGTATGAAAATTAATCGGGCAAGTTATTCGGCCATACATAAAAACCGGAAGGACGAGCAGTCTTTCTCCGATTTTATGGCTAAAAGGGTAAAGGCAGTGTTTTACCAGTGATCGTACCTGACCATTTCGGACAAAGGTTTGCGGTTTTTTGCCCCTGGTGTGTCCGCAGGATAGCCCAGCGGGGTGAACACCACCGGTACAGCTTCTGCCGGCAAGCCCAGCATTTTCCGTGAGGCCTCCGGATCAAAGGCTCCGATCCAGCAGGTGCCCAAGCCCAGTTCGGCCGCGGCCAGGACCAGGTGGTCCATTGCGATAGCAATGTCCACATGGCTGTACTCTGTGCCGTCCTTGCGCGACCAGGCCTTTGACGGCAGGGCGCAGGCGCAGATGACCAGCGGCGCCTCAGTAAAGAAACTTCCGCTGTATATCCGCTTCAGCTCTTTCTCTCTGCCGGCTGTTTTAACCACAATCAGCTGGTAGGGCTGCCGGTTGGCCGCCGAGGGCGCCAGGCGCGCCGCCTCGAGCACCTGCGCCAGCTTATCGTCTTCTATAAGGTCCGGCTTGTATGCCCGGACGCTGTACCTTTTCCTGATTAACTCAGCAAACATCATCACGATATCTCCCTTCTGTATTACGGGACAACTTTATTTCAACATTATATGATTTATATCATTATAATATGATAGTAAAACATTTTGCGCTGAATTATAATTGCCATAGCAATTATTTTAAATATTGTTGAGGCAGCAATGAAATTACAGTACCTGATCTTTTTCGGCATATTTTTTACGATTTACGGCGCGGTTAATCTCTATATCGGCATCCGCGGCTGGCAGACCTTCGGTAGGCTGTTCCCGCCCGGCTACAGTTTTATTTACTGGCTGGTATTTGCGGTGCTGGCTTTATCATTTATTGCCGGCAGGTTTGCGGACAATTACCTGCCGGATGTGCTTGGCAGCTATTTAATTGGCATTGGTTCATACTGGCTGGCGGCGATGACCTATTTATTATTGTTTTTGGTCACCATCGATTTGCTCAGGCTATTAAACCGGTGGTTTGTTTTTATCCCTTCTCCGGTAAAGCAGTACCCTGAATTAACCGGTCTGGCTGTGATTCTGCTGGTAACGGGCATAGTTGTATATGGCGCCTGGAATTCCAGAAACCCCCGGCTTGTTCACTATGACATAACTATAGCAAAAGCGGCGGGGAGCTTAAATGAACTGCATGTCGTGGCGGTTTCGGATATTCACCTCGGAAAAATAATACACAACGGCAGGCTCCTGTCCTTGGTGCAGCGGGTTAACAACCTTAAACCCGATATAATCCTCCTGCCCGGTGACATTATTGATGAGAGCATTGACCCTTTTGTGGAACAGAATATGTCTGCCAGCCTGCTCATGTTAAAGTCAAAATATGGTACATTCGCTGTCTTTGGTAACCATGAATACATCGGGGGACATCCGGAGGAAACATACCGCCACCTGCAGGAATCCGGTATTACAGTTTTCCGCGATGAATACAAAAATATTGACGGGAATTTTAACCTGGTTGGGCGTGACTACCAGTCGGCGCAAAGATTTGGGGGAACAGGCCGCCAGGAACTTTCCGCGGTTATGAACGGTTTGGACCGCTCCCTGCCGGTTATCCTGCTCGATCATCAGCCTTCAAAACTGACGGAAGGCCAGGAGCAGGGAGCTGATCTCCAGATCTCGGGGCATACCCATCTCGGACAGTTGTTTCCCTTTAACTTCATTACAAAATTGGTGTTTGAAGACGACTGGGGCTACCTGCGCAAAGGGAATTTTCAGCTTATTGTCTCATGCGGCTATGGAACATGGGGCCCGCCCATCAGGGTGGGCAACGTGCCGGAAATTGTGGATATCAATATCCGCTTTACAGACCCGGCAGGTGCAGACACAGAAAAAGCCGCTCCAGTGATGCAGGCGATGGGCAGGCTGTGATAAAAAATAAAATAAGAGAGGTAGACAGAATGCTGACCAATGAAGAGATCCTTTCTGTTTTTCAGCAGACCGGGGCCATGCTGACAGGCCATTTTAAGCTGACATCGGGCAGGCACAGTGACCGTTATTTCCAGTGTGCCCTTGTCCTGCAGCACCCGGTTCACACTGCGGCGCTCTGCCGGGATCTGGCCGTCAGGTTTGCTGGGGGGGACGTTTCCGTGGTGATCGGCCCGGCTACGGGAGGGATCATTGTAGCCTATGAAACAGCCAGGGCACTTGGCGTGCGCGGTATTTTCGCCGAGCGGGAAAATGGCGTCATGACACTGCGGCGGGGCTTCTCCATTGAGCCGGGCGAAAGGGTGCTGGTGGTGGAGGATGTGATTACTACCGGCGGCTCGGTCAGGGAAACCATAGCAGCGGTATGCAGCCTGGGCGGTATTGTGGTAGGCGCCGGTCTGCTTGTTGACAGGAGCGGCGGTACAGTCGACCTGGGCGTCAGGCAGGAAGCGCTGCTGGTAACAGAGACAATAACCTACACCCCTGCTGAATGCCCTCTCTGCCGGGCAGGCATCCCGGCTGTCAAGCCTGGCAGCAGGAGCATCTGACCGCATTTAGGCACAGATCAATCTTGCAGCGGCGGACTAAGCCTTTCCGGCAGTTCTTCATCCGGTGACGCTATAATTGTTTTCTGGTGCCCGTATATAACCATACCGGGCCTGGCTCCATTGGGCTTATGGACGTGCTTTTTCAGAGTATAGTCCACCGGCACATGCTTCGATTTCCCGGCCCTGCTGAAAAGCGCCGCCAGGCCTGCTGCCTCCAGTAATGTTGCAGGCGGCACTTCCTTACCCTCTGTCCTGATAATCACATGGGCGCCCGGGATGTCTTTGGTGTGCAGCCAGATGTCATCCTCACGGGCTATTTTTATTGTCAGGTGGTCATTTTGCCTGTTGTTTTTTCCGACAAATAGCTGGAAGCCGTCAGCGGACATAAATGACAAGGGCTTGGGGATATATCTTTCCTTTTTTTGTTTGGCTGGCTTCCGGCCTGGCGCAGGCTTTTTGAGGTAGCCCTGCTCTGCCAGTTCCTGTTTTATTTCATGCAGCTCCCGCAGCTCCGTATCGTATTCGGCAGCCGCTTTGATCCCTTCCAGGTAAGCCAGGTCGCCTTGAGCCTGCAGGATTAGGGGCTCTAATGCCTCCCTGGTTTTTTTGGCCTTGCTGTATTTTTTAAAATAGGCCTGGGCATTTTCCACCGGTGTACGCTGGGGGTCCAGTACGACAGTGACCGGGGGCGCACCTTCTTCGTTGTAGTTTTCCAGGGTGGCCTCGGCCTGACCTTGCGCCAGCCGGTAAAGGTTTGCGGTCAGCAGTTCCCCGCAGAGCCTGAATTTTTCTGAACCGGCGATGTTGTCATAGCTTTCATTGTAGATATTGAGTTTCTTATCTAATTTGGCAATTTCCTTGTTCAGAATGGAAGTAACCGAATTTTTCTCTCTTGCCAGCCTCTCCAGGCTCTCCTTGGCCGCAAAAAAACAATCCAGCAGGGCGTTCATTGCACCGTGTTTCCTGTTATGCCCCAGGTGGTTCAGGTCCAGGGCTGCAAAGTCCAGCGGCTCGCCTTTTTTGCCGGTAACCAGGCAGGGTTCAAATTGACCAATGTTGGCCAGGCTGATGATTTTAAACAGTGCTTCCCAGATAGCCCTGAGTTCGTGGTCACCGCAGTAATCGAGGGACTGATCGGGAGCAAGACCGGCCCTGTAGATAATATCCCGGCAGGTAACCATACTCAGACCCTCAAAGCGTTTCTGCAACATATGGGGGAGCATGGTGTCCAGAGGCAGATCCAGGCAAGCCCGGCGAAATTGTTCTTCATCAAGCAGCAGGGGGTTTATTTTTTCTTGGGAGGGGGGGGACAGATACGGGCGTCCCGGCAAAACTTCCCTGTACCTGCTGACCTCATGGGAATACCGTTTAATGCCGTCGATAACAGTGCCTGCCGCTGGTTCAAGCAGGATAATATTGCTGTGCTTGCCCATGATCTCACAGATAAGATGTTTTTCCACCAGGTAACCCAGTTCATCCCGCGACTCAATTTTAATTATCAGCACCCGCTCCAGGCCGGGCTGTGAAAAGCCTGTAATCCGCCCGCCTTCAAGATGTTTTCGCAGCACCATGCAGAAAAGAGGAGCTGCGGTGGGATTTTCCCGGGCGGTTTCTGTCAGGTGTACACGGGCATTTTGAGCATCAGCTGAAAGCAGGATTTTTTGCCGCGCCCCCGGTTTGTGGACCAGAACGATAAGTTCCGTCCTGCCAGGCTGATAAACCCTCTCGATCCGGCCGCCCACTAGTTTGGTCTCAAGCTCGCAGCGTACAGATGCCAGGACGAGGCCGTCAAAAGGCATTGTTTTTTCCTCCAAGTACAGTTATTTCATATTCCGGTTCTGTTTAATTATATTACAATTGGTTCCTTCAATAACAGCCGTCGCAAAATAAAACCACAGCATAATGCTCTTAATAGTGCTGCCGATCGGCGGGGCGGTGAAAAAAGTTATGTACCTTGGAGTACAGGTATTATAATATAATGTTGTATAGAGCAGGCATAGAGGTGTCAATACATAACGAATGGGGGCTGTTGTCTTGCATTTTACCAAAGTGCAGGGTCTCGGCAATGACTTTATCCTGGTAAATTGTTTTGAGGAAAAGCTGGATATCAGCAAAGCCGGTGATCTGGCTGTTGAAATGTGCCGCCGCCGCACCGGGATTGGCGCCGATGGCTTGCTCCTGTTGCTGCCGTCGAAGCTGACGGATATCCAGATGCGTATATTTAACTCCGACGGCAGCGAGGCTGAAATGTGCGGCAACGCAATCCGCTGTGCCGCCAGGTACCTGTACGATCACAATATGATTGCAAAAAGCAAAATCACGGTGGAAACACCGGCCGGGATAATCATTCCGGAGCTGCTGCTGGAAAATGGTGTGGTTAAATCAGTGCGGGTTGACATGGGAGAGCCCCGCTTGGAGCGTTCAGAGATCCCAATGTTGGGACGACCGGGTATGGTTGTGGATGAGCCTCTGGCAGCGGCTGGCTTAACCTTCCACATAACCGCGGTTTCAATGGGCAATCCGCATTGCATTATTTTTGTGCCGGATGCGGACGAAGTCACCCTGCCAGGCATCGGCCCCAGCATTGAGAAGCACCAGTCCTTTCCCCGCAAGACCAACGTGGAATTCATCCAGGTGCTGAACCGGGACGAAATAAAAATGAGAGTCTGGGAGAGAGGGGCAGGGGTGACAATGGCCTGCGGCACAGGAGCCTGCGCTGCTGTTGTGGCCTGTGTGCTGAATGGCCTGACCGGACGCCGGGTGACAGTGCGCCTGGAGATGGGAGGCCTCTTCATCGAGTGGGCGGAGGACAACCATGTCTATATGACCGGCCCGGCTGAGGAAGTGTACACCGGGAGTTATCCCGCTTAAAGCAATGGTACCCAAAAGTATAAAAATTATTTTTAAGCAGGAATTTTACCCATTTAAGGTATATTTATATATTATTGCAAGTTTAACTTAATTAAGGGGTGGTGATAAATAAAATCCTGGATATGTACCTGAAGTCAATTTATTGAAAAAAGGAGGCATGAGGGATGAACAAATCAAAAAGAGTTTTTACTTCAATCGGGGTATTATTGTTCGCACTAATGGCTCTGTTCGCGCTGGCGCCTGCCCAGGCAGTCGCGTTGGAGTTAATAAGGCCAATAGACACAGACTTAATACAGCCAATAGATACAGACATAATACCGATCCAGCCCACGCGCGTGCTGGTGGTTGAACCTGATACCGCCACCATTTACCTGGGCGGCAGCCAGCAGTACCGGGCTTACGTGAGTATTGACGGCGGGGCCACACTGGGTGAGGAAGTCACAGAGCAGTGTGTCTGGTCAATTGATAATCCGGCGATTGCCGCTTTGGGCGCTGCGGGTTACTTTACGGGCAGCGCCGTGGGGGAAACGACTGTGCGGGCGACATTTATCAACAAGACCGTAGTTGCCGCTTTCCCGACACTGTACGGCAGCGCGCAGCTGATTGTACGGGAACCCATTTCAAGAGTTAAGTACTGGCTGGAAGTGGAACCAAAAACAGCGACCATATATATTGGCGAAAGTCAACAATACAGGGCTTACCTTTACAGGTCTGACAGTGATGATCCGACAGAGGTGACGGATACAGCAGACTGGAACATTGTTGAGGATATAGCAGACATGACAAGTGAAGGCAAGTATAAAGGCACAGTCGAAGGTTCCAGTTATCTTTCTGCGACCTACAAAGATCTGACCGATGACGCAAAATTAATTGTTGAGAAAAGAATAATTCAGAGGATCCCTCCCACCGAGGACCTGCCGGAAGGCAAGATGCTTGACCGCCAGCCCGGGTATATAACACTGACCGAGCCCCAGGATCTGGGCAATCCGGGTGCGGAATTCACCATTACCTATGACAATTCCTTAATGGACGGGAATCCGGACCGCTATCCCAAAGTTTTTTACTGGAACAAGAGTTATGAAAAATGGGTGGCGCTGGCCAGCTATCCTCAAACCCCGGGAGTGATCAAGGCAAAAAATGATGGCAACTATTCCGGCTGGTTCGTGGTCTTTGGCTGCATTCAGCCCAGGTGGAATGATATAACAGCGGAATGGAACTGGGCAGAGCAGATTGCCAACAGGATGAACGGGCTGGGCCTGCTTGAAGGGTACCCTGATCCCGCTAACCCTACCGCACTGGTTAGGACCGCGGGCCTCGGCAGGACCATCACCAGGGCGGAACTGACAGCCTTTACTGCAAGGATCCTGGGGCTGGCCCCCGGCGAGACTCACCTGTATCCCACAATAACTTATCTGAGTGATATGGAGAACAACGCCATATTAGGTGCAAAATACAGCGATGCCAGTGAGATTGCCGCCTGGGCCAGGCCTTATGTGGCAGCTATGACCAATGCAAATTTGGTCAAAGGCAAAGGAGAGCGCTTTGCACCCAACGATAAAATGACCCGCATCGAGGCGGCTGTCTTAATATCCAACGCTTTGAAGGATGTCCCCGGTTTCGGCCATCCAGCAGACCTGTCTGTTTATACTGACGCAGATCTGATCCCGGCCTGGGCTATAGGCCAGGTGGCAGAGGGAACCATCGGTGGTTACCCGGATGGCAGCCTGCGGCCCAACCAGCCGATCAACAGGGCGGAATCAATGGTGCTGCTGCTGAAATTACTGAGAGGATTGGGCTGGTAAATTAACCGGTTTCTGAACAACATGGCCGCACAGGCCCTGCTTGCCCCGCACTATTTGTCATTTAATTGACACGGTGCGGGGCAATTTATTATTATCCAAGTATATTTTCTTGAAAATGGCGCCGTTTTATATTAGAATTTGAAATAAGTTTTTAAAAAAGGTAAAGTAAGTTCAGGATAACAGGGTTGAAGAGAAAACCATATCCTTGTGATAAGGTTTTGGTTGGATGCGAGTAGCAATCCGGGAGGCATGAAATGAACAAAACATTACCATTCTCCAAGGCCGAGCTGGAGCGGATTATAGAGAAATATCCCACACCATTTCATATTTATGATGAGCGAGCCATACGGGAGAACGCCCGGGATCTCCTGGCTGCTTTCTCCTGGGCGCCCGGATTTAAAGAATTCTTTGCAGTGAAGGCTACACCGAATCCACATATCCTGAAGGTCCTGAAAGAGGAAGGATTCGGAGCGGACTGCAGCTCGCTGGCAGAGCTGGTTATAGCGGAGAAGGTGGGCATCACTGGTGAAAACATCATGTTTTCTTCCAACGACACGCCGGCTCAAGAGTTCCGCAAGGCGAAGGATCTCGGGGCAGTGATTAACCTCGATGATATCAGCCATATCGACTTCCTGGAAAAGCATGCAGGCCTGCCGGAATTGATTTCTTTCCGTTATAACCCCGGGCCGCTGCGGGGAGGCAACGCCATTATCGGCCTGCCCCAGGAAGCCAAGTACGGCTTTACGCGGGAACAGATTCTCAAAGGGTACGGCATAGTGCGGGATAGGGGGGTCAGGCGTTTCGGCCTCCATACTATGGTGGTATCCAACGACCTGGAGCCAAACAACTATATTGCCACCGCGGAAATGCTCTTCGACCTGGTGGTGGAAGTTTACCAGGCGACCGGGATTAAGATTGAATTCGTCAATTTTGGCGGCGGTATCGGCATACCTTACCGGCCGGAGGATAAAAAAGTAGATATAAACCTTGTTTCCGAAGGGATTAAAGCAGCATATGAAGATAAAATAATCAAACAGGGGCTGCATCCGCTGCGTATTTTCACGGAACTGGGACGCATGATCACAGGCCCTTACGGCTACCTGGTTTCCACTGTACTGCATAAAAAAGAGATTTATAAGGACTATATCGGCCTGGACGCCTGCATGGCCAACCTGATGCGCCCGGCCCTGTACGGGGCTTACCACCATATCACCGTGCCGGGCAAAGAGGACCGGCCGCTTGACCATGTGTACGATGTGACTGGTTCATTGTGCGAGAACAACGACAAGTTCGCCATCGACCGCAGCCTGCCGGAGCTTGTGCCGGGAGACATCGTGGTAATCCATGATGCCGGCGCGCACGGGCACGCGATGGGATTTAATTATAACGGCAAGCTGCGCTCTGCGGAGCTGCTGCTGCGGCCAAACGGGGATGTGAAGCTCATCCGCCGGGCGGAGACGCTAGATGACTATTTTTCCACCCTGGACTTTGGTACGTTGTAACTTCTTCTGTTACGTTTATCGTTAGATGGTATCAGACATAGGAACGGGGACACATCCGAATTCAGGATATGTCCCCGATTTAATATATCCCCGATTTAACATAGAGAAAAAAGGCCGCTACCGGCCTTTTTTTGCTATGCTGTCGCAGTAGAGGTGCATCGCTTCGCTCATGAATCTGGCCAGGCCCGGCTTTGTCTTGTCAATGCTGGCGGTAAAACGTTCATCCTGGACATACAGGTCGCCGAGCCCCCTGAAGATCTCCGGGGTACAGTTATAGTAGCTGTCGGTAATGTGCTGTCTCCACGCGCCGATCGCTTGCTGTACCTGCGGGTCTGCCGGGCTAAGGACCATCAGGTCTGCCAATTCCTGATAGATTTCAGCGCCCCTGGCGCTGATGGCTGCCCAGTCCTCCTTCTTGTAGGATGCAGCCTTCTTTTGGCTTTCCTTATATGCTTCGGTGTGCCCGTATTTCTGCCTGGTTTCTTCCGTGTAATGTTCCTGGTGTTTTTCAATTTCAGACATGTCAAAGGCCCGGAACATGTCTTTCTTATTCATGGCAATCCCTCCTTTAACGGCATCCAGTGTTTGCTCTACCAGTCCGATAATTGCCTCCAGCCTTTTTTCCTTCTCCAGCAGCAGTATTTTCTGGGCAGCCAGGGCCTGCATCCGGTCAAATCCCGGGCTGTCCAGGATCTCTTTGATCTGCCGCAGTCCGAAGCCTAGTTCTCTGAAGAACATAATCTGCTGCAGCTTTTCAAGTTCAGAGTCCGTATATAGCCTGTACCCCGACGCAGTTACCGACCCTGGCTTCAGCAGGCCGGCCCGGTCATAGTGGTGCAGCGTACGCACACTGATCCCGACATAATCGGCTACTTCTTTGATCCTGTAGGGCATGTGATCACCTCTAATTAATAATAAACCATGACGTAACGTCAGAGTCAATAAAAGATTCTCCATAGGAGGATTGCAGTTCACAAAGAAGAATATTCATGTTTAAGTGTCATGAGAAACCTGAAGTGAAGTTACTATGTAATACTCTTCATTACAGAAGCGAGGTGATCCGGCTGAATAACTACACTTTAAGAAATACGAAAAAAACGGGTGAGAAGAAGAAAGAGAAATCCAAAATTACTTTACTGGAATATAGCGAAAAGGATTTTCAGGAAAAGAAGCTTCAGGCAGGTGACGATTATCTCGCATTCAAAGACAGCCCGAACGTGGTCTGGATAAATATTGACGGCATACAGCAGGCAGAAGTTATAGAAAAAATAGGCAGCAGTTTCGGGCTTCATCACCTGATAATTGAAGACATATTGAACACCGGGCACCGTCCCAAAATGGAAGATTTCTGTGAGTTCGTTTATGTTACTCTAAAGGTGCTGAGTTTTGACAGCAGCAACAGGATAGTTTCTGAGCAGATCAGCTTAGTCCTTGGCCAGCATTATGTACTTTCATTTCAGGAAAGAGAGGCTGAGATTTTTAACCCGGTTAAAGATCGTATCAGGAACGGGCTGGGGCGGTTGAGAAGCACGGGTGCTGATTATCTTTTTTATGCCCTTCTGGATCTTATAGTTGATAACTATTTTACTGTGTTGGAAAAGCTGGGAGAAAAGATTGAAATCCTGGAAGAAAAACTGGTAACCAACCCAACGCCGGCAACATTAAAATCAATCCAGGAATTAAGGACTGGCATGTTGTTCCTGTTTAAGTCGGTATGGCCTTTAAGAGAAATCATCAATGGCTTAGGCAGAGGGAACTGTGCGCTGATCAAGGAATCCACCGGGATCTACCTCAGAGATGTCTATGACCACACGATCCAGGTAATTGACACTGTTGAGACTTACAGGGAAGTGATTACAGGGATGCTGGACATCTACCTGTCAAGCATCAACAATAGGATCAGCGAAGTGATGAAGGTCTTAACGATGATCGCGACCATATTCATCCCCCTGACTTTCATCGTTGGGGTATACGGTATGAATTTCAAATATATGCCGGAGCTGGAATCGCGCTGGGGTTACCCTGTAATCTGGCTGATCATGATTGCTATCGGGGTGTTGATGGGTTTCTATTTCAAAAAAAAGAAATGGCTGTAGCATGAAAAAACGATCTGATAATCCATTATGATAATTACGAGGTTGCAAATGAAGATTTTGGCCATTCTAATGCCTTCTAATCAGATCTGTGTCTATTCTCTAGTGAGGCGGACTGACCAGGAAGATATTTTGCCGGTCGGGCTGAAAAGAACGCTTTTCCAGATATATTCCGTCTCGTTGATCCTGGTGTAGAACTCAGTACCAAAATAATCTCCTTTTTGAGAGCTGAACAAAGAGATGATACAGTCTTCAACAACAGCAAAACTGCCCAGCAGTGTGCCCAGGGCGGGGTTTTCCGCTTTCCACGATGCGACGCCTTTCTTAAGAGGGACTATTTCATATTCGTTTTTCAGTTTCACCGGGTTTTCTCCCGGCAGGATCAGGCTGCAGTCGAGAAACCATGCCTTCTTAAGGTGGGTAACGGTGGATTCACCGGTGACTTCGACAGGTTTGTTATTTTCATCATAGTAGGTCCCGCTGGCGTTCCATGTGTTTTCTGTAAATAAAAAAGTGTGTTTCATCTGGATCCTCCTGCTATTCCGATAATATGAACACCATAAAATTTTTATCACAGATTCAATGAAAAGGCAAATGATATTGACGATAATATGGAAGGATAAATCTAATATACTGTGGAAGAAAAACAGGACCTGGTTGTATAAATCTTTCCAAGACAGACAGTCAGTTGATGAGAGACTCAGTCATGATGAATTAAAAAGATAAAGTGAGGGTCAGCAGATGGAAGCAGAAAAGGACAATCTGGAAAAACTTTGCATTAATAACTTGCGCATGCTATCCGTGGACATGGTGGAAAAAGCCAAATCAGGCCATCCTGGCATGCCTATGGGAGCTGCCGCGATGGCCTTTGTACTTTGGACTAAATTCTTAAGGCACAATCCGGGGAATCCGGCCTGGCCGAACCGGGATCGCTTTGTCCTGTCAGCCGGGCATGGCTCTGCCCTGCTTTACTCCTTACTGCATCTAACCGGCTACGACCTGCCGCTGGAGGAGCTGAAAAACTTCCGCCAGTGGGGCAGCAAAACACCGGGTCATCCCGAATTTGGTCACACTACGGGAGTGGAGGTTACAACCGGGCCGCTGGGGCAGGGCATCGCCAACGCAGTCGGCATGGCCATCGCCGAGCGTCACCTGGCCTCATATTTCAACCGCCCCGGCCATAAAATCGTGGATCACCACACTTATGTCATCGCCAGTGACGGAGACCTGATGGAGGGTGTCTCTCATGAGGCCGCGTCACTTGCTGGCCACTTGAAGCTGGGCAGGCTGATCTGTCTCTATGACGACAACCATATCACTATTGAAGGCCCCACTGAGATTGCTTTCACCGAGGACAGGGCAAAGCGGTTTGAGGCTTACGAATGGCATGTGCAGAGGGTCAGCGATGGTAACGATACAGAGGCCCTGGCTGCCGCCATCAGGGCCGCGCAGGCGGAGAAGGGGAAACCCTCAATAATCATGGTGCGCACCCATATCGGCTACGGCTGCCCGCACAAGCAGGATACCTCATCTGCCCACGGCAGCCCCTTGGGAGCCGAGGAAACAAAACTCGCTAAGGAGAACCTGGGCTGGCCCCAGACGCCTTTTTACATTAATGAGCAGGCCGCGGCTTATTTTCGGCGGGCACTTAAAGAAGGTGAGTCTATTGAATCAGAATGGCAGGACCTGTTTGACGCTTATGCCGCAGTGAACCCGGGTATGGCAGAGGCTTACAGCCAATGGATGAACGGGGTGCTGCCGGCGGATTGGGACAGGGATATTCCGGTGTTTCCCACCGATGAAAAAGGCATGGCNNCTGAACGCTGTTGCCGGCGCTCTCCCCAACCTGATCGGTGGCTCAGCTGACCTGGCTCCATCAACAGAAACACTGATTAAAAGCTCTACTGATTTCAGCCCGGATAATTACGGCGGCAGGAACCTGCGTTTTGGGGTCAGGGAGCACGCTATGGGTTCAATCCTCAATGGCATGTCGCTGCACAGCGGCGTTATCCCGTATGGCGCCACCTTCCTGGTTTTTGCGGATTATATGCGCCCGCCGATACGCCTGGCTGCGATGATGAGCCGCAATGTAATCTATATATTTACCCACGACAGCATCGGCGTCGGTGAAGACGGGCCGACGCACCAACCGGTAGAGCACCTGGCTGTGCTCAGAGCAATTCCCGGTTTGACCGTCATCCGTCCGGCGGATGCTAATGAAACTGCCGAGGCCTGGCGCTGCGCCTTAGGGAAAATCAAAGGCCCGACAGCCATGATTTTAACCCGGCAAAACCTGCCCACCCTGGACAGGCAGAAGCTGTCACCCGCTGACGGCCTTGCTCGCGGCGCATACATCCTTGCTGAAGCAGGGAAGGACGAGCCGGATGTGATTTTAATTGCCAGCGGCTCGGAAGTGCACCTAGCCCTGGAAGCGGCAGAAATGCTGCGGGGGAAGGGTGTCGCACCACGCGTGGTTAGCATGCCTTCCTGGGAACTGTTCGAAGCTCAGCCGGATGAGTACCGGAACAAGGTGCTGCTGCCGCAGGTTACAGTGCGGGTAGCGATAGAAGCCGGGATCACCCAGGGTTGGCACCGTTTTGTCGGGGACAGGGGTAAAATTATCGGTATCGATCACTTTGGCGCTTCCGCTCCTGCCCCAACCTTGTTTAAAGAGTTTGGTTTCACGGCAGATAAAGTAATTGACACGGTCATGCGGCTGCTGTGAGCAGCACCGGGTAAAAAAATATGATGTTTAAATTTATGGCGCCTTTCTATGACCGTTTTATCAGGATTACCGGGATAGATCATTCAAGGAACATCCCGGATTGGCTGGCGCCCGTAAAAGATATGGAAGTACTTGATCTGGGCGGCGGGACCGGCATGAATGCCGAGACCCTGAGCAAAGCCGGGGCGAAGGTGACAGTGGCCGACGCTTCCCAGGCCATGCTCAGGCGCGCCGCGGCAAAAAATATGTCAGTACAGATCCTGCATGCAAAAGCGGAAGCCCTGCCACTGCCGGACGGATCCTTTGATATCGTGCTTATTTCTGACGCCTGGCACCACTTCCGCGATCAGGATGGTGTAACACGCGAGGTGGCGCGGGTGCTGCGACCTGCAGGCAGGCTGTACATCATCGACTTTGATGCCGGCAGGAGGGGGACAAAGACGCTGGCTTTATTTGAAAGGCTGCTGGCCGAGCCATCCGCCTTTCCTAAACCCGGCGAACTTGTTGAAAAGCTGCGGCAGGCTGGCATCGAAGGCGCCTATCGTGATCTGACGTTTGACCAGTTTATTTACAGCGGCAGTAAAAAACAAAGATAGTAGTTCAATTAGATTGGAAAAGGCGCCCAATTGGTGAGGACACAGAGCGGGGCCTTTTTTTGTTTCAACAAAAATTAAGGAATTCTTAATAAATTTCTTATATAAATTTAATTATCTTAAAATAAAGTATGTATTTGGATATGTATGAGCATAAGCTTTGGATACAATATATTATAAATTAATTTGCGGAGTGTGCAGCTATGAGAGTCCTGTTCATCACAGCCGACGGATTTGAAGATCTGGAGCTGTTCTGCCCGATGTACCGCCTGCTGGAAGCAGGTCTGGAAGTTGACGTGGCTGCGGCTACAAGCGCGACCCTCAAGGGTAAGCACGGCTATAAAATCAGCCCCAGTATTACTATTTCCAGAGCAAAAAGCAGTGATTACGACCTGTTGGTCTTACCTGGAGGGAACGCTCCCCAAACGGTCAGGAAAGATGAACAGGCCCTGGCACTGGTCAGGGAATATTTCAGTCAGGACAAACCCCTGGCTGCTATCTGCCACGGGCCGCAAATTTTGATTTCCGCGGGACTGGTGACAGGCAGGAAAATGACTGCCTACTATAAAGTTCAGACAGAGCTGGCTGCCGCCGAAGCACAGGTTACAGACGAGCCTGTGGTTGTAGACGGCAGATTAATAACATCACGTGTACCAAGCGATCTCCCGTATTTCTGCCGCGAGATGATGATCGCGATAGGCAATTCTGCAAAGCTATAGTTTTATCTTTATAAACATATAGAATTATTGAGGAGGTTTGGTTAATGGCCAAAACGGTAGGCATCGACCTGGGCACGACAAATTCTGTAATAGCGGTTATGGAAGGAGGCAAACCAACCGTAATTGTAAACAGCGAGGGCGACCGTACCACACCATCAGTTGTAGCTTTTAAAGAGGATGGTGAGAGGCTGGTCGGCAAGGTGGCCAGGCGCCAGTCCATTTTAAACCCGGAAAACACCCTGTATTCAGTGAAACGCTTTATCGGGCGCCGTTTTACCGAGGTGTCAGATGAACGGAAGCTGGTCCCATACAAAGTTAAAGCCGGGGCAAACGACGCAGTGCGTTTCGATATCCGCGGCAAAGATATGGCTCCGGAGGAGATCTCCGCCTTGGTGATGCGCAAGCTCGTGGATGACGCAGCCAAGTACCTGGGCGAAAAGGTGACTGACGCTGTGATTACAGTTCCCGCATATTTCAATGACTCCCAGCGCAGCGCTACGAAGGACGCCGGAAAAATTGCCGGGCTGAACGTACTGCGCATCATTAATGAGCCTACGGCGGCGGCGCTGGCCTACGGGCTGGATAAGAAGACCAACGAGACGATCATGGTCTTCGACCTCGGCGGCGGGACATTCGATGTTTCCATCCTGGAGGTCGGGGACGGGGTATTTGAGGTTAAGTCTACAAACGGAGACACCCACCTGGGCGGCGACAATTTTGACAAGGCGGTTGTTGACTGGCTGGCCGACGGGTTTAAAAAAGACTATGGCATTGACCTGCGCAATGACAAGCAGGCTCTACAGCGCTTGATTGAGGCGGCGGAGAAAGCCAAGATCGAGCTTTCCGCCACGATGGAAACTCAGGTCAACCTGCCTTTCATCACTGCCGACGCAAACGGGCCAAAGCACCTTGACACAAAACTGACCCGCGCCAAGTTTGACGACCTGACCGCACAGCTGGTTGAACGCTGCAGGGGGCCTGTAACGGCTGCCCTGTCAGACGCCAAGATGACGGATAAGGATATTGACGAAGTTATTTTGGTGGGCGGTTCAACCCGCATACCTGCAGTGCAGAAGCTGGTCCGCCAGCTGACGGGCGGCAAGGATCCCCATATGGGAGTAAATCCTGACGAGGTGGTGGCTATCGGCGCTGCCATTCAAGGCGGTGTGCTGGCGGGAGAGGTTAAGGATGTCCTGTTGCTTGATGTAACGCCCCTTTCCCTGGGAGTGGAAACCTTGGGCGGGATCATGTCCAAGATAATTGAGCGCAATACAACGATTCCTGTGCGGCGCAGCCAGATCTTCAGCACCGCTGAAGACAACCAGCCAGCTGTTGATATCAATGTCCTGCAGGGTGAGAGGGAGATGGCAAATGATAACCGCACCCTGGGCCAGTTTAAGCTTGACGGCATCCCGATGGCGCCAAGGGGCCTGCCCCAGGTTGAAGTGACTTTTGATATTGACGCCAACGGCATATTGAAGGTCAGCGCTAAGGACAAAGGTTCCGGCAAAGAGCAGACCATTACCATATCAGGCTCTACCAGCCTGGATAGAGGTGAAATTGATCGCATGGTGAATGAGGCTGGAGTACACGCAGCTGAAGATAAAAAAAGAAAGCAGGAAGTGGAGGCCCGCAACGAGGCAGATTCCCTGATGTACCAGGTGGAACGCCAGTTAAAAGATCTCGGTGATAAAATACCGGTACACGAAAAAGCGCGTGTAGAGCAGCTGGTGAGTGATTTGAAAACAGCTTTGAAAGAAAACGCGCCAATGGAAAAAATTCGTACCATCCAGAGTGATCTGCAGCAGGCTGCTTATTCAATTTCTCAAACAGCTTACGGCCAGACTGGCACTGCGCCTGGCGGTGCAGGTACGCCCGGCAGCAGCGGAGGCGGGGCGGCGCCGCACGGTGGTGAGGATGTTGTCGACGCCGAGTATGAAGAAAAGTAATCATTGAAACATGGCAGGAGATAATTAATGAAAAGACATGAGAACGGCGAGCAGAATTTTAATTATTCATCCATGAAACAAGAGCTTGATAACGAAAAAAACCGCCATTTACGGACATTGGCTGATTTTGATAACTATCGCAAACGAGTGGATCGGGATAATGAGTATAGTTCCGCCCAGGGCAAGAAAGAACTGATCAAGGATTTGCTTCCTGTGCTTGACAACCTGGAGCGTGCTTTGGTGCAGATTAAAGATGACAGTGGCCGGCTGGGCCTGGAGATGGTCTACCAGCAGTTATTAACACTGCTTCAGCAGCAAGGACTGGAAACAGTCGAAAGCTTGGGTAAACCTTTCGATCCCCGCGAGCATGAAGGCATCGGATACCTGGAAAACGCCGCCTTACCGCAGGGGCATGTGGCGGAAGAGCTGATCAGAGGCTATCGGATAGGTCCTGATTTGCTGCGGCCAGCCCAGGTCAGGGTGTCCAAAAGGCCGGTGAAAACATCTTGAGCGTATCGTTTCGCGATTATTACGAGATTTTGGGCGTGAACCGGGGCGCAACTGAAAAAGAAATAAAAACCGCCTATCGCAAACTGGCCCGTAAATGGCATCCTGACCTCCATACCAGCAAGGACAAAGATGTTGCAGAAGAGAAGATTAAACAGATTAATGAAGCATATGAGG
This sequence comes from Pelotomaculum sp. UBA4789, assembly GCA_002402945.1. Lineage (GTDB taxonomy): Bacteria > Bacillota > Desulfotomaculia > Desulfotomaculales > Pelotomaculaceae > Syntrophopropionicum. The sequence goes on along the minus strand of DHGV01000060.1, from coordinate 1,431 downwards.
TGTTGAGTGACAAGGAGAAGCGGGAAAAGTACGACCGGCTAGGGCAGAACTGGCGGGACGGCCAGGAATTCCGTCCGCCTCCGGAAGCGGAAGGATACCAGTTTTATACCGGCGGCGGAGCAGGAGCCGGCGCCAGCGGCTTCAGCGACTTTTTTGAAACATTGTTCGGCGGGGAATCGCCCTTTGGCCATCCAGCAAGGACTGGGCGCCGCGGACCGGTACAGGGGCAGGATATAGAAAGCGAGCTTGAGCTGGCACTGGAAGAGGCATACCGAGGTGGAGAAAAGTCCCTGCAGTTTACCACCAGGGAATCGTGCCAGGATTGCGGCGGGATGGGCGTCAAGGGCAACGCATTTTGCAGGCGCTGCGGCGGTACCGGTGCAACTTCCGACATGAGGACACTGGCTGTTAAAATCCCGCCGGGTGTGCGAGACGGCAGCCGGATCAGGCTGAAAGGGCAGGGCGGCGAAGGATCAGGCGGTGGGGCCAGGGGCGATCTTTATCTCAAGGTAAAACTCCTGCCCCACTCGGTATTTAAGATCCGCGGCGAGGACCTGGAGACCGAAGTTATCCTGCGCCCTGAACAAGCTGTGCTGGGCGACCAGGTTTCTATACCCACACTTGACGGGCCGGTACTGATGAAGGTGCCTCCGGGGGCCCGGGCCGGAAAGCGACTGCGCCTGAGAGGCAAGGGATTGCCTCACCACAAAGGGCGGGGCGATGAATATGTGGTCGTCAGGATCGATATTCCTGAGCACCTTACAGCGGAAGAAGAAAAGTTATACCGGGATCTGGCCTCGTTAAGAAAAGGGGTGTGACGGGGATGGGGAGATATTACCTGCAAATCTACCATCATGATCTATCCACCAGTAATGACGATACCTGGGTGGACCTAAGCAGCCTGGAAATACACCCGGAGATGGCCGGGATACTGGCTGAATTCGGCATCCTGGAAATTAAAAACGGCCGCATCAAGGTAAAACAAGCAGCGCGCCTGTCAAAACTACAGCGACTGCGCGGCAGCTTGGGTGTCAACCTCAGCGGTGCGGCCATAATCCTGGATCTGCTGGAAAGGATCGAAGCGATGCAGGAGGAGATAGACCGGCTTAGAGAAGAATAATAATTATAAAAAAAATAACTTAAGGATCCGCAGTCTTTTTCAAGGCCTGCGGATCCTTTTATTTGACAGGAATAATGCTTAAATAGATATCCATGTCGGTGAGTGACACCATTAGATAAGGAAAAGCCTTTACTAATGTCACCCTGAACGATAGTGAGAATCTTGTTGTGAGATCCTTCGCTGCCGCTCAGGATGACATTAACGCTCAGGATGGTATTACTTGAAGATTTGTTATAAGGATAGATATTGCAGGCAGTTGTATCAGATTTGAGGTACCGCAGATGAAGTATCTGCTTTTTAACAAAGGGGGA
>DHGV01000028.1:4489-4752 GCA_002402945.1 Pelotomaculum sp. UBA4789 | reverse complement strand
GGATGGCGGCCGGACTTCCCCTGCACACAGGTTTCGGAGGGGATCTTGCGCCGGGCGGCAAAGGAGGTTATCGTTTTGGAAGCCAAGGTGGCTCTCAAAAGCAAGACAGGGATCATCATTGCTTTTAGCTTGATTTTACTCATTATTGGGTTTACTGCCTTTAATTACGTTCGGCAAAGCGAAAAGAAAAAGATTACTGTCAACAAAACAGAAACTGTACCTGTACAGGTGGCCGAAGCAACGTTAATGAACCTGCAGCGGGT
>DHGV01000028.1:0-4476 GCA_002402945.1 Pelotomaculum sp. UBA4789 | reverse complement strand
GGGGAAAATATTGAGAAAATATTCGTAGAAACCGGCGATTACGTTAAAAAAGGAGACCTGCTGGCGGTCCTGAAAGATGAAACTATAAAAGCCCAGCTCGAAGAGGCAGCGGCAGGTCTGGCTGCAGCGGAGGCCGGTTTAAGGCAAAGCGAGGCGAGCCTTCAGGCGGCCAGCGCAAATATTGAATCGAGCAAAGCAAACCTGGAGTTAACAAAAAAAGAACGGCTCCGCGTAGAAATTCTTTACCAGGCAAAAGCTATATCTGAACAGGAATTGGATCGCATCAAATCCCAATACGAAGTTGCCGAGGCCCAATACAATGCTGTCGAGGCGCAGTACGAAGCTGCTTTAGCAACGAAGAGCCTGGCGATAACCCAGATCGACAGTGCAAAGGCAAAGTCAAAACAATTACAGATAGTTTATGGCGAGCACAGTATATATGCGCCCATCCCGGGATTTGTCGCCGCCCGCTACGTGGAGCAGGGCAATCGGACAGATACGGCGAAACCGCTGATCCGCATTTCCCAGGAAGCTGAACTTAAAATCATCTGCAGCGTGACGGAAAAAGACTTTCCCCATCTCAAAAAAGGGATGAAAGCAGAAATAACCGCAGATGCTTTCCCCGAAAAAGTTTTTAAAGGGGTTGTCTCGGTGATCAGCCCGACCATTGACCCGGCCACCCGGACGGCCGAAATTGAAATACATATCCCCAATGATGAATATGAGCTTCGTTCCGGTATGTTTGCCCGTATCAAATTATATTTAGGCGAACGGAAAGCACTGGCAATTCCCACCGGATCTCTTAATAAAATGCCGGGAACAGGAAGCTATTTTGCATATGTCGTTGAAGACAACAAAGCAACCTTAAAGAATGTTAAAACGGGCATCACTCAGGGTGATTTTACCGAGATAACTGATGGATTGACTGAAAAAAATCTGGTCGTTACCAGAGGGCAGAACCGGCTTTCCGACGGGGCGCAGGTATCTATAGAGGAAAGAGGTGTTGCGGGCAGTGAGGCTTCCTGAGTTTTCCGTTAAACAGCCGGTGGCCACTTTAATGCTTTTCCTGGCCGTAATTATTGTAGGAGCAGTTTCTCTAACCAGGCTCCCCATTGATATGCTTCCGGAAATCGAAATGCCGGCGGTAAGTATCCTGACCTTTTGGCCGGGGGCGAGCGCTTCCGATGTGGAAACGGAAATTACCAAGCACATCGAAGACCAGGCCAGTATGGTAAATAATTTGGATACGCTCACCTCCAAGTCCCTGGATAACCTCTCCATGGTATCTTGTAAATTCGAGTGGGGCACGGATATGGAGGAAGCCACCAGCGACATCCGGGATAAGCTGGATCTGGCCACAAGGAAACTGCCGGGCGATGCAGAAAAACCGGTAATTTTTAAGTTCAGCAACGCCAGCATACCCATCCTGGTCATGACCGTCACCGGGGATGCCAGCTGGCCAAGGCTTTATCATTTGACGGATAAAAAAATTGCCGACGAATTAAAGCGTGTTCCGGGAGTCGGCGCCGTTCAGCTGTACGGGGGTATGGAGAGGCAAATAAATGTCCATTTCGACCTGCAAAAAATAAACGGTTACCACCTGAATTTATTACAAATAAAACAGGTCCTGGCAGCAGAAAATTTAAACCTGCCGGCCGGCAGTATAAAATCCGGCACGCAGGAATATTCTGTCCGGATTCCGGCCAGGTACAAGGATATAGATGAAATAAAAAATACGGTCGTCAGCTATTTTAACGGCAGGCCTGTTTACCTAAAGGACGTGGCCGAAGTTGAAGACGCCTACAAAGATCAAACCGTAAACGGCTGGGCGAACGGGGAAAAATCCATAGTCTTTATTTTACAAAAGCAGGCTGGTAAAAATACTGTAAAAGTTGTTCAGGAGGTCAAGGATAAACTTCAAGAAATAGAAAAAGACCTGCCCGCCGATGTTAAAATAAATACCGTTATGGACACTTCCGAAGATATATTACGTTCCATTAAAACTTTACAGGATGAGTTGTTAAGGAGCGCCATTCTTGTAATCATCGTAACTATTCTATTCTTGAGAAGGGTCAAGGCGGCGGCTATCATCGCTCTGACCATTCCTTTTTCCCTGATGATCGCCTTTATCCCTCTCTATTTAGCCGGTCATACTATAAACCTGATTTCGCTGATGTCACTTGCTATTGTCTGCGGCCTGGTGGTAGATGACGGTATTGTGGCTCTGGAGAATATCACCCGCCACCTTGAGCGCGGCNNGCAGGCCGAGAACCAGCGCTATTTTTGGCGCAGGTGAAGTGGGCATGGCCATGACGGCTTCCACCATGACCATAGTGGTGGTTTTTGTTCCCCTGATGTTTGTGGGGGGAATTAGCGGAATACTTTTTAAGGAGCTGGGGTTTGTTATCGTAGTGACCATGCTGGCTTCCCTTTTTACCGCCCTCTCCATGACGCCGATGCTGTCAGCAAAGTGGCTGGGAGCCGGCAATAGCGAATCCGCTGCAAAAGAAAGCTTTGGGAGCAAATTTTACACGGCTACGGAGAAACACCTGGTTTTTATTGAAGACGTTTACGGCCGCGTCCTCACCTGGTCCCTGGCCCACAAAAAGAACGTAATTATTATTGCCGTCTCGATTTTTGTCAGCAGCCTTGCCCTGATTCCTTTTATTGGCACCAGTTTTATGCCGGATATGGATTCCGGGGATGTCATCATTGAATTTCGCCTGCCGGAAGGAACAAGGATAGAAGAAACAAACAAGGTTATGGAAAAAATGATACAAACCATCGGTGATCTGGTAAAACCAGAAGAATTGAGGCAATCTTACGCTCATGATGGGCAGAGCGAAGAGGGATTCGGCACGGCTATGGGTATGGACGAAGGGCACAACGTGGGTTCGATTGGTTTTAAACTGGTGGACAGAGATAAGCGGGAGCGCAGCGCTCACGATATCGCCGGCAAATTAAGAGCACAACTGGAAAGAATACCGGGCGTCAGCCGGATGAAGGTTACCGCCACGAGCCCGCTTTCCTCAATGATGATGGGCGGCGGAAAGCCAATCGTCATTGAAGTCACAGGCCCCGACCTGAACACGAACCTCAAAGCAGCCGGACAGGTGAAGAAGATTGTTCAGGAAGTTCCCGGCACGGCGGATGTTTCCCTCAGCCAAAAAGATCCCCGGCCGGAGCTCTGGGTGGAGGTGGATCGCCAAAAAGCAGCCGCTTTCGGTCTAAACATTGCCATGATCGCAGGTACGGTCCGCAACTATTTTTATGGCGATAATCCTACAGAATTCCGCGACGCAGGCGATAGCTTCGATATTTTCACCCGCCTGAGCGAAGCGGACAAAAACAAGCTGGAAAATTTACCGGAAGTGCCGATCTTTACTCCCGACGGCAGGATGATCAAATTAAATAATATCGCCGAAATAAAAAGTGGTGAGGGACCTATGGAAATCGAAAGGAAAAACCGCCAGCGGATCGTCAAGGTAGAGGCGGATAAGTACGGTCGTTCCCTCGGTGAAATTACCACCGACATCAAAGATGCTCTTAAAAATATGGACATACCTCCGGGTGTTTCCCTTAGCTTCGGCGGAGAAGTTGAAGAACAGCAAAATTCCTTTAAGGATCTCAGCATATTGCTGATCCTGGGAATTGTGCTTGTTTACATGGTTATGGCCTCGCTGTACGGCAATTTCAGGGATCCGTTAATTGTTATGTTTGCCGTGCCGTTTGGATTGAGTGGTGTGTTTTACGCATTTTACTTCACCAATACAACCTTAAGCTTAATTTCTTTCATGGGCATAATCATGTTGACCGGAATTGTAGTTAAAAATGCTATTATTTTGCTTGATTATACCCATTTATTGCAGAACAGGGGTCAGCCTTTGCTGGAAGCGATAACGAATGCCGGACGCAACAGGTTAAGGCCAATTCTGATGACTACCACAGCCACCTTTTTCGGCATGCTGCCTATGGCCATTTCCAGAGGTGTGGGTGCGGAGATCTGGAATCCGCTGGGAATCACCATGATGGGAGGGCTGGTCGTGTCAACCATGGTCACCCTGGTGCTGATTCCAACAGTTTACTGCCTGTTTGAGGAGAAAAGACTCCAAAAGGCGGCTGGCATTCAAAATGTAAACGGAAAGCTCTCCTGATGAATTGCACATGAGGACCTGCGGTTTTTGCTAAATTCTGTTTTCTGAGGGGTGCGCTAATGAATCTGCTTTTTATTATCTATGATGCGGATTTCGACGAGGACGTTATGGAGATGCTCAATGCGCTGGGGGTCACGGGCTTTACCAAATGGGACAGGGTACTGGGCAAAGGGAAAAACAGTGAGCCCAGGTTGGACAATCCGGTATGGCCGGGGTTCAAGTGTGCCGTGGCGGCGGTAATCAGCGATGACGATCAAGAAAGGATCTTAAAAGACATTAAGAAATTTTCCTTACGGCTTGACGGTAAGGGCTTCAAGGTCTT
>DHGV01000079.1 GCA_002402945.1 Pelotomaculum sp. UBA4789 | reverse complement strand
ACATCCGAAACCAGGATATGTCCCCCATTGCAATCCGCTGGCGCGTCTTTATTTATTTTCATATCTGACGGGCATATCTGCAGCTGTTGATCCCTGCCTCGGTTTGTAAACCGTCGGCCTTTTCATATCTGAAAAAGCCGGTCACCTTAATCTGAGCTCCTGCTCCAGTAGCCGCTGTTTGCATAAACTGCTGCACCGTTATACTGTCGTCTTTAATATACGCTTGTTCCAGCAAGCAATTGGGCCGGTAAAACTTTTCCATTCTCCCGGCTACAATCTTATCCAGCACCTGCGGGGGTTTATGGCCGAGATTCCCGTCCTCCTGAACTTCCTGAACAATTTGTGCTTTGATCTCCGCCTTTGTGTCATCGCTCAAATGGAAACGGGAAACGTACTGAGGCGCCATAGCGGTGATCTGCATCGCCAACTCCTTGCCGATCCCGGACAAGCAGGCGCGGTCAAGCTCACCGTCGACCGCCAGATTGAGGATCACGCCAAATTTCCCTTTTTGGTGCATATAGGCAATAGGCGTATCTCCGGACAGGACCTCAAAGCGCCTGACCACGATATTTTCACGGAAGGTCGCTGTCATCTTTTGCACTAAAGCGCCGACAGTTAGGCCCGGCGCTACTGTGGCGCATTCCAGCAAGCCGGAAACATCACCGGGCATGTGCTCTGCGATGGCCTTTGCGATTTCTTTTACGTATGAGACAAATTCATCGTTACCGGCGACAAAGTCAGTTTCTGTGTTTACTTCCAACAAGACGGCCCGGTTTCCAAATACCTCTGCATAGGCGATCCCGTCCGTTGTGACGCGGTCTGCTTTTTTCCTGGCCATTTGAAAGCCCTGTTCCTGCAAAACAGCCAGCGCCTGCCGCAGATCACCATTTACTTTGTTTAACGCATTTTTGCAGTCCATAATCCCTGCCCCGGTTTCCTGGCGCAAATATTGTATGTCTTGTATCTTCATCGTTGTGATTCCTCCCTGAAATTATTGCGAATGCCCTGCAGCACCTTTTGCGTCCATTGCAGCTCGGATTGGTAAAAGGTAAAGATATTGTCAAATATCATATCTTCGATAAATCTCTCCCGCTTCGCCAGGCTTGGGGCAACGTTCATCCGCCTCTGTTTTTCCTGCTGCATGATGAGCTGGAGGTTTAGTTCGTGCTGGTATTTCAATACTAATTCTTCAATTTGTGCAGCCTCCAATTGACCGGCACAAGCCATTTGGATCAGAAAAGGCTTTTTAAATTCAGGCGCTTCCGGTGGCGTAGAGACAACCCACTCCAGCAATGCCGCCCGCCCTTTGTCTGTTATTTTATAAAGCTTCTTGGTCGGCGCCCCATCCTGGTGATGTATCTCACTTGTCAGCAAATCATCACTGCATAACTGCAGCAGCGCCTTATAGATTTGGTTATTGTTCCCTGACCAATACATATAGAGGGATTCCTGCATTATTTTTTTCAGATCATAGCCCGACATTGGTTCAGCGCTCAATAACCTTAAAATGGCATAATTAATCAGCATAACATCTCTCCTTCATAACATATGATAATACTAACATATGTTAAAAGAAAGAGTCAAGAAAAAGAGGAAGCAAAAAGAACGTCCCCTTGCTTCCCTACCGGGTGGCGCAGCTGTAATTAGTGTAATATAATAAATCATAATGATTCTTATAGGGAAAGGGGGAAGAAACCGAAATGGTACGCTGGTTGATGAGATGGATACTGAATATTGCTGCGATCATATTTACCGCTTCTGTCGTCCCGGGATTTGACGTGACGGTGGAAGGGGCAATTGTCGGGTCCATAATTCTCGGTTTGATCAATGCTACAATCCGCCCGATATTTAAGATCGTTACAATGCCGATTAACTTGCTGACACTGGGCCTTTTTACTCTTCTTATAAACGGCGTGATGCTGGGGGTTGTCAGCATGATTGTCAGAGGGTTTGACATACATGGCTTTGGAACCGCAGTTATTAGCGCTCTGGTCCTGACGGTGATCAGTTCCTTGATCAGCTATTGGGTGAAGGAATGATCCTTTTGGGGGACAGATGGGACAAGGTACCTGTCCCCCTTGTCCCACCCTGCCAAAATTTATTAAAATTTTATTATTCATTAATTTATTGTTAATAAATCATTTATACAATTACTACAGGATTAAATCAAAAAATGGGAGCGATAGATGTGAAAAGGCATTGGAATCTGATCCCCCGTATTGAACTTGCAGTGTGACCGACCGTATAAGGCCGGTTTTTGTGTTTCTGGGGAAATTGTAAAAAGGGAGGTTTATTTATGGCGGAGTTAAAGGTGGATGTGCGCGGTGAAACTTGCCCGGTCCCCCTGGTCGAAATGCGCAAGGCCTTGAGAAAGGCCGCCCAGGGAGACATTATCGAAATAATCGGCACCCATCCGGCATCAAAAAAGGAAATCCCGATGGCGGCTGAAGCCCTGTCTGTGAAGATTCTTAGCGACGAACAGCTGGGGAATGAGTGGAAAATAGTGCTGCAGAAGTAAGCGCAGCCTTTATTGTGGTGAATATGAGGGGAGGGATTAAGATGAGCGACAAGGCTACCATTGTTGTCCACAGCGGGGATATGGACAAGCTGTACAGCGCGCTGATCATCGGCAACGGGGCCCTAGCGATGGGGATGGAGGCAACCCTGTACTTTACATTCTGGGGCCTGCTGCGGCTGACAAAAGGCGGATTGGAGAAGGGGCCGCTTTCGAAAATGCACATGCTGGGGATGGGCAAGCGCATGATCAAGCAGCGGATGGCCAAGCAAAACGTGGCTTCGCTGGAAAGGCTGATGAAGGACTTCAAGGAACTGGGCGGCAAAATCATCGCCTGCGAAATGACGATGGAGATCATGGGCGTCAAAGCCAGCGATTTAAATGAAGAACTCATTGATACATACGGCGCGGTGGGGACCTATATCCAGGAATCCAGGAACGCGGCCTTAACGTTATTTATATAGGGAGTGATCAGATGACCATCAAAGCTGTTTACATGGATAATGCGGCCGCGACGCGGCTGGACGAGGAAGTGCTGGAGGCGATGATGCCCTGCTACTTTGAAAATTATGCTGTGGCCACGTCGGAATTCGGCTATTCCCAGGGCCTTGAAGCCCGGGAGATTTTAGCGGATGCCAGAACCAGGTTAGCCGCCTCCCTGGGCGCGGAGCCGGGTGAATTTATTTTCACTTCAGGGAGCACGGAGTCGAGCAACCTGGCCTTGAAGGGCGTTGCCAAAGCGCTGGGTGATAAGAAAGGCAAGCATATCATCATTTCCAGCATCGAAGATTTCCCGGTCCTGCACAGTGCCAGGGCACTGGAAAAACAGGGGTTCAATGTGGATTACCTCGAGGTGGATGAATACGGCCTGATCAATACTGAGCAGCTGGCAGAATTGCTGACCGACCAGACGATCCTGGTTTCGATTCAGCACAGCAACCAGGAAATCGGCACAATCCAGGATATCGAAACGATAGGCAGGCTTTGCCGGGAGAAGAAAGTCCTGTTTCACACGGACGCCACTCACACTTTTACCAGGGTGCCGCTGGACGTCGGGAAAATTCCCGTTGACCTGATCACCGTATCCGCGCATACGATCCACGGCCCAAAGGGCATCGGCGGGCTGTATATCCGCAAGGGCACGCAGATTGCCAAAATCATGGACGGCGGTTACCAGGAATTTGACCTGAGGGCGGGGGCCGAAAACATCCCGGGTGCTGTCGGTTTTGCCAGGGCCGTTGATCTGGTTTCGGACGAAGAGAACGCGCGCTTAAAAGAGATGCGCGATAAAATCATTGAATTAATACTGGCGAAAATACCCCATGTTACTTTGAATGGTCACCCGGAAAAAAGGGTGCCGCAGAATGCTAATATCACCTTTCACTACGTCGAAGGAGAGTCGATCACCCTGCACCTGGATATGTACGGGATTGCTGTCAGTACCGGGTCGGCCTGTTTCAGCCGGTCATTGGAAGCGAGCCATGTGATTATGGGCATCGGCGGCGACCACGAGAGAGCGCACGGGTCGATCCGTTTTACTTTGGGGCGCTACAACAACATGGAAGAAGTCGTCCATATCGTGGATACTATGGCCAAGATTGTCGGGAACCTGAGATTAATCAGCCCTTTAGGAAAAGAAGGAGGCGTATAAAATGGCATTTCCCTATAATGAAATCGTATTGGAGCATTTTCGCAACCCGCGCAATGTCGGCACAATAGAGAACCCCGACGGCAAAGCGACAGAAGGCAGCCCGGCCTGCGGGGATATGGTGTCAGTGTATATCAACGTTGAGCCGGAAACAAAAAAAATCACGGACGTCAAGTTCGAATCTTACGGCTGCGCTTCCAATATCGCCACAGGTTCGATTATCACGGAGCTGTCAAAAGGGAAAACCATCGATGAAGCCAAGAAAATAACCTGGAAAGAAGCCTCCGAGGCCCTGGGGGGACTGCCGCCGATCAAGGCGCACTGCTCAGTACTGGCGATCGAAGGCCTGAGGAGCGCGATCCTGAATTATGAGGAAAAGCACGGCCTGGTGACCAGCAAGGAGGCAACAACAGAGGAGGTTGTGCGCAAGCGGCTCAAGCGGGTGATGAATCCCATGAAGGGCTTGGATATGGTGGCCACAAACCTGGTCAAGTCAGTGGAAGTAAAAGACGGCGTCATCCGTGTGGTGGTTGACCTGCCGGAAGACCATCAATTTGCCGCCACCATTAAGGAGGAAGCAAAGGAAAGATTGGAAAACCTGTGGGACATAAAAGAAGTGAACATTGATTTTGTAAAATAGCGACAGGCTTCGGGGAACAAAGGGAAAACAGATGGTACAGGAGGGACAGGTACCTCGTCCCATTTGGCTGTTAATAACAACGGCAGGGCGAAGCTGAGGGACGTTCTTTTTGCTTCCTGCTTTTCTCCTTGCTTCGGGAACGATGTGATTGAAGTTTCGGATGAACTGGGCATCAGGCATCCATGTAGGTGCTCTTGTCCACGCCATCCAGCAGCAGTAATATTTCGGCACTGACCTGAATAACCAGGCAATTGCTGTCGCCGGCCAGCACCTGCAGGTTGGTGTTCTTTTGCACGAGCTGGCTGATCAGCTCCTTTTTTCATTTATTATAAGGCAAACTGCTGTTGGCGCAAACAAGGGAATCAAACACGAACCAGGAGGTTTTTTGTGTGAAAGAAGATACTGGTGAGGATGTTTTAAAAGTGAAGCTCGACCCTCCTCAAACCAGCGGCGGCGGTCAAATCTGGGAAATCATTAAGAACAGGCGCAGTGTCAGAAGCTTTGCCGGCCGGCCCGTTTCCAAAGATGAGCTTTCTAATTTGCTTTGGGCCACCCAGGGCATAACTGCAAGGCATCGAAATTTTAGTTTTCGGGCAGCCCCTTCAGCCAGTGCGCTGTATCCAATAGAAACTTACCTGGTTGTCAACCGGATGCAAGGCTTGGAACCGGGCATTTACCACTATGAAATCGAGTCACATTCCTTGGCGCAGCTTAAAAAGGGTGATTTCAGCTATGTTGCCAACCAGGCAGCATTTAATCAGGAGACAATGGGGGCAGCCGACATGATCTTTGTCTGGTCAGCCATTTTTGCAAGGTCCAAGTGGAAGTACAAAGAGAGAGCATACCGTTATATTTATATCGAGGCTGGCCATATAGCGCAAAATCTAGCCCTGGCGGCAATAGCCCTGGGTCTGGGCAGTTGCCCTGTCGGTGCCTTTGATGACGGTGAAGTGAATAATTTGCTGGGGCTTGACGGAATCGATGAAAGCGTTGTCTATACCACTGCAATAGGCAGGCCCAGGACATAGTCTGGGACAAGGTACCTGTCCCTCTTGTCCCTAAGTGATTCGATGGATTTGAGAGAAAGGAGAAAGGGGTGAGCAGCATGGCTGGTAAGAACTCGCTGACAATTGTGCAGATGAACGACAGCCACGCCTATTTTAGCCTGCACCAGGAGCTGTTCTGGCAGGGTGGCCGGGCAGTCTACCGCCAAGCGGGAGGCTACGCACGCATCGCCGCCATTGTCAGGCAGATCCGGGAGGAAAATCCGGAGCGTGTCCTGTTCTGTGACTGCGGCGACACACTTCATGGCACATACCCCGCACTGCAGACCCAGGGCCGGGCGGTGATCCCCATCCTGAACGCGCTGTGCCCGGATGCTCTGACCGCGCACTGGGAATTCGCATACGGCCCCGCGGTTTTCAAACAGCGTGCCGCGGAGCTTGGTTACCCGGTGCTGGCAGCCAATATTTACGAGAAGGTGTCGCGGCAACGGTTTCCCCGCCGTATCAGGTCAGGGAGATCGGCGGGCTGCGGGTCGGTCTGGTGGGACTGGCCTGCAATATCGTCGACAAGACCATGCCGCCATCCTTCAGCGAGGGACTGGAATTCACCCTGGGCCGCGAGGAGCTGCCGGCAATTATTGATATCCTGCGCAATACAGAGAAGGCAGACCTGGTCGTCCTTATCTCGCACCTGGGCTTCCCCCAGGATATGAAACTGTTGTCGGAGGTGCCGGGCATCGACGTCTGCCTAAGCGGCCACACCCACAACCGCCTGTATCAGCCAGCCATCCAGGACAGGACGCTGGTTATACAGTCGGGCTGCGACGGATCCTTTCTGGGCCGCCTGGACCTGGAGATCGAGGGTGGACGGATCACCGGCTGGCGTCACAAACTGCTTGAGGTCGAAGCCGGGATTGAGCCCGACCCGGAAATAGAGGATCTCATCCGCCGGGAGATCGCGCCTTATCAGAAGGATCTGTCCGCAGTTGCAGGCCAAACGGCGACGGCGCTCAACCGTGCCACCATGCTGGAGACGACAATGGACAATTTTTTGCTGCAGGCGCTGCAGGAAGCCACCGGCGCACAGCTGGCGTTCTCGAACGGCTGGCGCTACGGCGCCCCGGTCGTGCCCGGTCGTGCCCGGTGAGGTCACATTAAACGACCTTTATAACATCATCCCCATGAACCCGCCGGTCTCGATGGTCGAGCTGGCAGGCGAGGAGATTATGATGATGCTGGAGGAAAACCTAGAAATGACCTTTTCCTGCGACCCGTACCGGCAGATGGGGGGCTATGTCAAGCGCTGCCTGGGCCTTAACGTTTACTTCAAAATGGAAAACCCGCCGGGGCAGCGTATCCAAAAGCTGTTCATTGGCGACGAAGAGGTACAGTTCGGCAAATATTACACAGCAGCGTTTGTGACGATCCAGGGAGTACCGCAGAAATATGGCCGCTATCGCGAAAACCGGCCGGAGCGGGCTGTCGACGCCTTGCAAGCATGCCTGGCCAGGCGCCGACCCCTCCACGCAGAGCTCAGGGGCACCTTCATGCCTATATAGCGGGGACAAGGGGGACAGGTACCTTGTCCCATTGCATTATTTTATAGAAAAAAATATGTGCAACCTGTTCTTTGTGTTATAAATATGTTAATATGTTAATAAATGTAATATATGAAAAGTACCATTTAAATTATTTTAGGTTTTTGCGGAGATGATAAAAATGCCGAGAACTGCCCGGGGAAAAAGTATGAGCGGGATATATCATATAATGCTTCGGGGAATATACAAGCAGATCATTTTTGAAGACGATGAGGATATGAGGAAATTTATTGAGGTCATGTCGAAATACAAACATATCAGCAATTTTGAACTCTACGGGTATTGTTTAATGGATAACCACATCCATTTGCTAATTAAGGAATCGGCAGAGCCAATATCGATGATCATTAAGCGGCTCAGCAGCAGTTTCGTTTACTGGTATAACCGGAAATATGAGCGCTGCGGCCATTTATTTCAAGAACGGTATAAGAGTGAAGCGGTAGAAAACGAAACATATTTTCTGACTGTGCTGAGATATATTCATCAGAATCCTATTAAAGCCGGTTTGTCACAGAAAGCCGAAGAATATAAGTGGAGCAGCGCCAGCGATTATTTAAGAATCTCAACGATGGTAAATATCAGTTATGCTCTGGGGCTTTTCTCCAAAGACAGGACAAGAGCAGTATTATTATTTGAAAAGCACATGAACGAACCGGCTGATGATAAGTGCATGGAAAAAGGTCATAACCTTAAAACAGACCAGGAAGTAAGGTCTATATTTGCCGGTTATGGTATTGGTGATATAGATGAACTTAAGAAGTTTGAGGCAAGCAGTAGGAATGAGCTAATCAGAACCATTAAAAAGACTGACGGGATAACAGTAAGGCAACTGTCCAGGATCACAGGAATATCCAAGAGTTTAATCGACAGGGCTTAGGGACAAGGTACCTGTCCCTCCTGTCCCACCGAAGCCAGTGTAGATATTCTCTAGCTTTAAAAAAACTGCCTCCCAGGAATATTTCTTGACCATCTCCTCCCACCCCGCTGAAGGCACACCGGAATACAGCTTTATCCTATCCAGCTGCCTGACAATACCATCTGCCAGCCTCTTTTCGTAGGCGGGCAGGTCCTCCTCCACTGGTATATCAATAGAGCGAAGCCCGGGTAAAGACACATACTCAACGATTCCTGACTCTTCAATCCTATGACCAATCCATTCCCGTATGCCCGGCAGTTCGCTGGCCACCACCCAAAGCCCCGATGCCAGCGCTTCCAACGTGACCAGTGAGAGTCCCTCATAAAAGGAAGGGATAATAAAGAGGTGACATTCCCGCATCAGCTGAGCTAATTCGTCTTGAGGCAATGATCCGGTAAAGAGTGTTTCGAAAGGACAAACCTCGGCTAAGTATAGGATCTCCTCATATTCATAACCGGATCCCGATCCTGCCAAGATCAGTTGGAAATCAGTCCGTGCCACGGGCAGCTGGGAAACAGCCCTGATCAGGGAGGGGACACCTTTGGCGGCACTAAGCTTTCCGGCATAAAGTGCTTTTATTTTGCCATTTGGCTCCCTGTGTACCGGCGGATAAAAAAGATCCCCGTTAAAGCCGGAGCCGATGA
>DHGV01000084.1:21159-32281 GCA_002402945.1 Pelotomaculum sp. UBA4789 | reverse complement strand
TACTAGCTTGTTTAGGGCCAAGTCCAGAGATCTCCGTAACTAAACGTTGTCTAATATGTTTCGGTTCTGATGAGTCGAAAAGCCATTTATAAAGGGACTGACCAGTGATAGTATTGCGAGCTTCCGTTAATTGGTGAGCCCGAGCTTTCGGAAATCTATAACACCAGTTACCTTTGTGTCGAGGAGTCTGTCCGGAAAGCACTTCATATACCGCCAACTCAAACTTATCCTCTGTATGACACCACCATTCATCATCAAGCAATCCTGCCTGTTCCAGTCGCTCCAAAGCGACGGTAGCCATTTCGTACCTCACCTGGCTTCCGAGAATACAGGCTACCAACTCCCTTCGCAGTGAGTATTCAGTCCAATAGGAGTCGGCCAAAATATTGCGTTCGATAATAGAGCAAAGCTTAAGAACAGTGTCTTCCAACCGTTTTTGTGTCGATGTGGTAAAATTAAGTCTCATTTCATCAATTCCTCAAACAGCATATTACCAATGTTTGGTACATTCTTCAATAAGTGTTCTATTTGATCCGTTGCAATCATATCCTGCATGGTTTTTGACCAATCGTTAAAAAAATCGAGGTTATAACATGCTACCCGTGCAACATAAGATGCTCCTGGATCTGTAATTATCTTGCGTATTTCAGGAGATTGTATACGTGATAGGTATTGCTCATTAAAGCAATCGAAGTGCTGAAAGTGAAACATATGACCATTATTATAATCCGCTACAGTACGACACCACTCCAGACCATCGAAAGAATCAGCACCAGCAGCGGCAAAAGCTATCATGGAAATTGGATTGCCGGTACCCAGGAGGTGAATAGGGTAGTACTTGCCAAGTTCGTTTAATGCCCTCCGAATATCCCGAACTGACTTAAATCGTTCGATAAGGCCATCCCCTAGCTCACGTTCAGGAATTGCCACCATAACGGGATTAAGTTCCGATGTAACCTTGGCAATAAGCCGAGGGGCACATTCAGCAAGTGTTCCTTCATATTTCCCAGGTAAGTGGACTATCGGACATAGTGGAAAATCTCGTGGACGGATGGCGTTTTCATCCTCGCGAAAATTGAGGATGATTCGTTCAGTAACCTCGTCTATGTCTCCTTCTGGGGCTGTCTCGTCAAAGGAGAATGCAATGTCTGGAGATATAATATTGGCCACTTGTCTAAAGTTATCACTTCGCCAGCCATCCTTGTTTTCTGCTGAATAATGGTCTTTTTCCCGACAGGCTTCATAATTTCCAGAGTCAAGAAATAGTGCACAACTGGAATGGCGTAATTTGTTGATATTTTTAAGAAAATTTTTATCTTCCTTATAATATTTCCATGCATCGTAAGCAGAAATAAGGCCGGCAGCAGGTCCAAGTAATTGGAAAAGCTCTACACCATCCTCTGGCCGAACCTGAGTCTCATAAGATGAAAGAGAGAATATAAAGCAAGGCAATTTAAGTTTTTTACTTCTTAATTGTATCATTGAAATTCTTCCCATATTGTTACCCTCTTACTCAGATTTTACAAGTTTAGCAACTAACTTCTGTTTCAATTATATATAAATTAGATGGTTTTAAGCATTTGTAACCGGTCAAGTGTTTTGAGCCAAAAACGGCCAGATAAATTGAGCCACCTCAGTTCTAAAATATCGGTCAGAGGATACGCTGGCGATGCTTAACTCTGTAACCGTCACCTGTGAGATTGAAAATTTCACACTTAAAAATCAGCCTGTCAAGAATCGCGGTGGCGATAACGGGGTCTCCGAGGAAGTCTGCCCAGTCGTCAAAGCCCTTGTTAGATGTAAGGTGTTACTGCTAACCCATAATGTCCAGAAATAGACGGTATTAAATGTCCAGAAGTTGACGGGTTTGATGTCCAAGAACCCCCCCTGAGGAAGGGGAGGGAGAACTATGCCAATTCTCCCTGGACAACAAACTTAACCATATGATCATCAATGATGCGGCGACCGTTTTGCGCTCCATAGAGCAGACAATGGGTGCAGACCTTGTTAATAAGTCTGGCTGCGCCACTGGAAAACCGGAATATTTCATCAACAGCATTATCTGAGAAGATATCATGACTGGCGCCGGCGTAAGCAAGGCGCCGTTTTACATATTCACCAACCCGGGCACGATCCAAGTGCGGTAATTTGCATTGCAGGTCAATTCGCTGCCGTATAGCGGCATAGACCTGAAGCTGAAACTTCTGCCAGAGTTCACTTTGGCAAACAAGAATCAGGGCCATTTGCATAATACGGTCCAAAATGAGCCACCGTTCCGGTAAGCGAGAGCCATGTGTCCGGGAAATTTGAGCCACCATTCCGGGCGTTGTGGGAAGCAGAGGGACGTTCTTTTTGCTTCCTTGTTTTTTATAATCCCTCGTTTTTTTACAAGCAATCCAAATCGCTGATCACGGCCTGCAGTTGTTTGATCGTTTCCTTTTTCTGCTTTTCATTCCTTTGTTTTTTCCCCAGGTTTGCATGCAGGTAATACCAAAAGGCCGAAGTCAGGTTGTTTTCATTTATCTCAAAAATCAGGTTGGGGCTGCTCGTCTTGAATACAAAAGCGCCCAGATCTTCTTTCGCATAAAGAGTGTAGCCTTCATGGCTTATTCTTTTTTTTAAAATGAGGTTGTAGTTTTCATATGTCTGTAGAAGCTGAACAATATTTTCAAGGTGGGCCTTATATTCCTCCGCTGTATAATACAGTCCTGCGAAATCATCTATCCCCGTAAAGCCAAGCTCCACACGGCCTTTCTTTATTTCATCGTTTTCGGGGAGGCGGATTATTTCGTAATAACGATGCTGTGCGATGTTGTTTTTGAATATTTCACACCTTTTCAGATAGTAGTCCAATAGTTCCTTTTTGCGAACGCTGTCAGTGCGCGCAAATATCGATGCCGCTGCCTGGGCCGGTATTGTTGATGGCGACAGGCATTCTGCTTCAACAATAGTATTGGCTTCCTTTTTTTCGAATTCTTCGACGGCGCTCAAATACTGTTCTTTGTTCCTTGAAGTAAATATCCGCATCAGCGGCCGGCATAACTGGAAATAGGCGTTGAATTCTTCGGTGAGCGCGTCTACAGCCTTAAGGTCCCGCACCAGGATATTGACGGCTTTGTCTGTCATGGTGTCAAGTGAAGTGGCGGTCAGTGCCGCCGCATCGGGAAAGATGAAGATCGTCCTTTTGAAAACCCCGTCTCTCACTTTGGGATAATAATAAGGCTCGATGGCGCCGGTCATATAAAGCGGCATCCATTTGCCCAGGGCTTCAAGCAGCTCATCCAGGTTGCGGTTTAAGGTGTGAATAATTCTTATCCGGTTTCCCTTCATGATCACCTGCTTCAGCATTTCTGCCCATTTTGCCAGAAACGAAGGGTCTTCTGTCAGCCACTCCATCGGTTCGTCGCTGTATAGAAGCAGCGTACCGGTCTTGTCTGATTCACTGACGAGCGACAAAAAGCCGGCTACCGCGTTTCTTTTGCCTTCATCCCCGTAATGCAGGGATACTTCAGGTAAATCCAGACCCGGTTTTTTTGATTGGACCAGATCTTCATTGTTTGGTGCGTTCTCCGGATGAATCTTAGATATGTTATCCGGGAGATCTCCGCCGGGCATCGTTTCTTCGGGGGCATTGTCCTGCAGCCAGTAGTAAATCCGGTCTGTCGTCAGGTCAAGATCATTTAATGGCGCCGCGGATTTTCCCAAGGCCTCCAGCAATGCTTTTATTTGATACTCTTCAAGGCACTGCCTGGCAAAATAAGCAGCCATAGTTTTGATGTAGTTGGCTTTTTTCGGTAGTTTCCTTTCTCCTCTGCGCAGCCTGCTGATGTGCGAGGCATCCAATGAAGTATGGAGGGAAAGCGCGCTGTTTGAAGTGCGTGTGATGTTCATTAAGAAATCTAATTTTTGACTGAAGTCCATTCCCGTCACCTCTTGGTCAAGTATACCATAGTGATGGTTCTCCTACAATTGTTTTGACACGAATCGTGCCTAACTATTTGACAATGACAAATACCGCGTAGAAAAAATAAAAACACCTGCGTCTCATGTATAATGTATTAAAAGACAGAGAACTTTTACGAGGAGGAAAAAAATTGCCCAAGAAACCGTTTTCACACATCCTGGCGGCTGTAATGGTTTTTGCGGTGTTCGGAGCAATGCTGCTGTCAGCCTTCGCCGGCGCTGCGGGCGGCTCTGTGCGCGATCAGGTGTATGAAGAGACAGAGGATACTGTATCTTCTGCCGCATATCGCTCCGTTGATTACGCCGCTCAATTAGCATTGTTGGAATTTGAAACGGAATTATTCTATGAAGATTTTGAGAGTTATGCCGAGAACGCTTATCCGGGCACATTTACATTGCAATACAATGGGTCCGGTACAGCCAACCAGAAGGTTATCTCAACCGATACTTTTGATGGTTCGACCGGAAAGGTATTTCAATTACAAGGCGTATCAAGCTGGGCCTCGGAACAATATGTGAGTTTACCGGCCTCAGTGCCCGAAAAACTTGTGATCGATGCTTACATCAAACCTGTGACAACTACCAGGAATGCCGAAATAGCACTCCGCAATTTGGGAGTTGGATCCTGGGGAACGAGAATCTCCAGTGTGTGGTTCGAAGGGGACGGCACAATTGTTGCAGTGCGAAACGGCAATGACGACGACAGGGTTGTTATCGGTTCATATACCGTTGGCAGTTGGTATCGTGTCACTTTAGACAACAACATCACTGCTAAAACCTACGATGTATACATTGACGGTTTTCTGGCGGCTTCCGATATCCCGATGCACCCTTCGGTAGCGCCGGCGGAATTGAGTTTGATTGCTCATAATGTAGGTTTCAGTACGGCGTATTTTGACAATGTCGGCATGTATACCGAACTGCCGGAATTTGCCAGGGAATTTGATATAGAAAACAGCAGAGGCACTGGCAGCGGCTGGAGTTTTGCCGGTTCTACGCTGACCATTACCGAAGACGGTGACATTCGTGTTTATGGCACAGGAGCATCCACTGCGAACAAAATCGTGGTTAACACAGGGGTCACGGCAAATATTGTTCTTGATAATGTGAATATCAATGTCAGCGGCGCCAGTAATGCCTGCGCTTTAGATATCCAGGGGACTGCTGTCGTTAATGTCGATCTTGCTGAGGGTTCTGAGAATACTCTGCGCAGCGGCGAATATATGGCCGGCCTGCAGGTTGCTGATGGCGCTGTTGTAAATATTGGCACGGCAGTCAGTGGTTCAGGTTCTCTGAACGCCTTTGGCGGAGCATATGCTTCCGGCATCGGTGGAGCTTACGACCACAGCGGCGGGGAGATAGTGATCAACGACGGTAATATAAATGCTACCGGCGGGTACGGCGGCGGTTCAGGCATCGGCGGCGGACTGAACGCTGATGGCTGTGATATAACCATCAACGAGGGCATTGTAAATGCCTATGGCACTGATCAAGGAGCGGGCATCGGCAGCGGCTACTATGGTGACGTGGGCCGCATCATTATTCATGGCGGGACAATAAACGCCTCCAGTACAGGAAACGAAGGCTCGTATTATGGCGGCAGCGGCATCGGCAGCGGTGACGATGGCTATAACGGCGAAATTCTCATCGATGGAGGGACAATAACCGCCAGCGGGAAATATGACTGTCCCGGCATCGGCGGCTGCTATGGATCCACAGGTACAATCACCATCCGCGGAGCGGGCACAACTGTTACGGCCAGCAGCGGATTATATGCGGCTGCCATCGGCGGCGGCTATGGCGATGGCGGCGGCGTCATAAATATCGAAGGCGGCACAATCACAGCGAATGGCAGATACAGGAGCCCGGGCATCGGCGATTATGATGACGGCACAACCGTGATCACTATCAGCGAGGGAACTGTGATCTCGAATGGCGGTACTGAAGCATGCGGCATCGGCAGCGGCTACCATTCTGAGTACAATCCTCTGCCCAGAATAAATTTTAACGGCGGTAGCCTGGCAGTCAGTCATGGCGCCTCAGCTTCGTATGACATTAATGCTAACCTGCGGACAACGTTAGAAGAACTCTTTGCGCAGGGCGGCACACTGGCTCCCTCTGCCGGTCAGGTCATCAGCTTGAGCGGGGAGGCCACCGGGATTTTCTATTATGATCGCAACGGAGCGGCTGCAGACGATACAGTAATTACAGCAGTGATAGCAAGTCCTGATGGTTATTTTGTGCTTGACCCGCCTGAATACCATATGCAGATTGTCAGGCAGGCAGATGATCTGAGCTGGAAATACGCGGTTGACGGCGCCCAGCCCGCGCTGTTCGGCGTCGGTGTGGTCAGGACTTCTGATTCCGAGGCGGATGTAACAGTCAGGAGTGAGGAATTTGCCCAGTATTTCTATGAGGTAACAGAGAATGATGCCGCAACCCCCACAATCAATACCGGCGGCGCCGGAATTTTCTGTGACGGGGAAGCAACGCTGCATTTGGACAGTCTTACAGCCGGAGCCTGGGATATCTTTATGGCAGCCAAAGACATGGCCGGCAATGTAGGCCCGATGATCAAAATGGACATCGATGCATATGACACTCCAATCGGGAACCAGGCTCCTGTTTTGAGCTCCGACTGGAGTTACAGCACCGTATATTTTGGCCAGAATTATCCATTCAACGTATCAGTTACGGATTACGAAAACACGCCAAATACTAAACTTTACAGTTATATCGACAGCGCTGCGCCAAGCCAGGCGTATAATTTCGCCGTTGTGCCGGGTACAGTCAACATTACGCTGTCACCGCTGGAAGGAGTCCTGTCTGCGGGAAGCCACACGCTCAACTATTATGCGACGGACACCGGCGGCGCAACGTCTGAAACATTGGTCCTGAATTTCACGGTGGCAAGCGGTCTTTCAGATAACGCATCACTGTCTGGTATTTCAATACCGGGCATAGAATTGACACCGGCTTTCGACAGTGAAACCACGAGCTACACCGCAAGTGTGGGCAACAGCGTGAATAGCGCGGCGATTACCGCGGAGCCTTCCGATGACGCCGCTGCAGTTACCATAAACGGTGCAGCAGGGACTACCGGAGAAGTGCCCTTGAATGTCGGCAGCAATGTCATTACCGTAGAAGTAACCGCTGCAGACGGAGTGACCACCAAGACTTACACCATAACCATAAGAAGGGCGGCCAGGAGCAGTTCCGGCGGCGGCAGTTCCTATAGACCGCCGGTAGTCACTGTGGAAACCGGTACGATCGGGCTGTTCACTTTGAACAGCATCACGTTTGAACCGGATGTTTCATCCGGCATTGCTTCTGTATCCATTACGAAAAAAATGGCAGACGCGCTGCTGGATAAAGCAAAAGAAACTGGCGGGACTTCAGACGGCGACATGATCGAAGTAATCCTTGACACCGGCGCCGGGATCGAAGGGATCAGGTTAAGCATAACCCAGTCAGAACTTGCCAGGATCGCTTCTGACACGGATGCCGGCTTCGGGATATCCTCTTTGTTTATCAAGATCGTATTCGACGGCAAGGCTGTGGAAACCATTTCCGGAGCGGACAGCAGCGGGGAAGTGGTAATCAGCGCAAACCGGATTGCCGATCGGGATGGCAGGCCGGTGTATGACCTGGCTGTCATGAACGGGGACACGCCGGTTCCCGACTTCAACGGCGGGCATGCCACAGTAACCATACCGTATGCGCTGCAGGACGGAGAAAATCCTAACGCAGTGGTTATATACAGCCTTGTGGAAAGCGGAGCCCTGGAAACAGTGATGGGACAATATGAT
Source organism: Pelotomaculum sp. UBA4789 (assembly GCA_002402945.1). Classification (GTDB taxonomy): domain Bacteria; phylum Bacillota; class Desulfotomaculia; order Desulfotomaculales; family Pelotomaculaceae; genus Syntrophopropionicum. The sequence goes on along the minus strand of DHGV01000084.1, from coordinate 24,509 downwards.
GCAGAGCTGAAAGCGGTTGTGTTTAAGACGACCTTCTTTTCAAAATTTGTGATTGGGTACAATCCTGTAACATTTACAGACGTTGCGCCGGGCGCCTGGTATAAAAATGCGGTTGACTTTATCGCTGCCCGCGGTATCACAGCTGGCATAGATGAGAACAAATTCGGTCCCGAAGAAAACATAACCAGAGCGCAATTTGTGGTGCTGCTCATGAACGCCTTCCAGATCAGCGCTCAAAACATGGACGGGTACGAGCACATCCAGAACTTTGCAGACGCGGGCAACACCTACTACACTGGTTACCTGCAAGCCGCTAAGGGTATGGGTATTGTCAACGGGGTAGGCGGCAACATGTTCGCGCCGGAGAACGAGATTACGCGCCAGGAAATGTTTGTCATCCTGTACAATGCTTTAAAAGCAATAGATGAATTGCCTTCAGGTGCAAACGGCGCGGACTTGTCCGCATTCAATGACGCCGGACAGGTTGCCGGTTGGGCACATGAAGCAGCAGCCGCCTTGAGCAAGGCAGGGATCGTTGAAGGGGACAGCAGCAGCCTGTACCCAACCGCCACAACAACACGCGCGGAATTCGCGCAAGTGCTCTACAACATCCTGACCAGGTAAGGAAGCAGGGGGACGGTTCTTTTGCTTCCAAAAATTAAACACTTGAATGCTTGAGTGAAACTCCATTAGATTAGAAAAGCACAAGGGTTAAGTTCTCTTGTGCTTTTCATAATTTATGATAAGGAATTCTTTTTTTAATGCCGCGGGTATATAATAGCTTTTGTAGTTGTTATGCAGCAGTATAGCTAAAGGGATTTGCTGAAAATGTGTCGAAATAAGAGATTTGTTTGCGTCCGACATCTTACGATTGACGACTGAAATTGTAGACGCGGATTTATCCGCACAAAATGGTCGGTTAAAACCGCCCCTACAACGGGACGGAGCCCTGTCCCTGTAGTAGGTGCGGCTTTAGCCGCACATCTTAAGAAATGAGGTAAAGGAGGTGCTGTAGTGGTCAATTCCCAAAGGATGATCGACGAGTTTTTGGAGCTTGTCAGGATCGACAGTGTATCCGGAAAAGAACGGCAGATGGCAGACCTGCTCAAGGAAAAACTTGCCGGCCTGGGCCTGGAAGTGGTGGAAGACGGGGCTGGCCGCGCGGTAGGCTCCGATACCGGCAACATTATCGGGAAACTGCCCGGCAGCGACAGCGGTCCGGTTTTGATGCTCTGCGCCCATATGGACACAGTGGAGCCTGGGTGGGGCGTCAAGCCCGTGATTGAAGGAAGGGTAATCCGCTCGTCCGGGGACACTGTGCTGGGGGCGGATGACAAGGCTGGGATCACAGCCATCCTGGAGGTCATCAGGGTGATCAAGGAGCAGTCCATCAGCCACGGTGGCCTGGAAGTTGTTTTTACTATCTGGGAAGAAGGAGGCCTGTTCGGGGCGAAGCACCTTGACTACAGCCTCATCAGCGCCAAGTGTTGCTTTGTGCTCGACAGCCACGGACCGCCGGGGACCATCATCAACAGGGCGCCCTCGCAGGATAAGATTGGTGTGACGATTAAAGGCAGGGCGGCGCATGCCGGCATCAACCCGGAGGATGGGATTAATGCCATTCAGGTGGCCGCATACGCTATCTCCCAAATGAAATTAGGCCGGATTGACGATGAGAGCACCAGCAACATCGGGATCATCGCAGGCGGAAAAGCCACAAACATTATTTCCGACAGCGCCACAATGGACGGAGAAACGAGGAGCCTGGACGTCCGGAAGCGCGAGACCCTGACAAACAATATCTGCAATGCCATCAGGGAGGCTGCTGCTAAATTCGGCGCCGGGGTGGATATAGTTACAGAAACGCTTTACCATGATTATAATCTCGGTAAAGATGACCTGCCCGTTAAGCTGGCCAGCGAAGCCGCTGAGAAACTCGGCCTGACGCCAAAGCTGGAAAAAACCGGGGGCGGCAGCGACGCCAATATTTTTAACAAGATGGGCATTGCCACGGCAGTCCTCGGCATCGGCATGAGTAAAGTGCACACCACCGAGGAGTATATCACGATAGATGACCTCTGCGGCAACGCAGTCTATCTCCTGGAGATCGTGAAATCCGCGGCGGGCAGCAAATAGATGGTTATATTATTCAAGGAGGAACAATATGTTAGAGCTACGAATCAACGGGTTTGGCGGGCAGGGCTCCGTTACCCTGGCTCACTTGCTGGCGCAGGCCGCTCTCGAAAACGGTGAGCAGGGACAGGCCTTGCCTTTCTTCGGGGTGGAGCGCCGTGGAGCGCCGGTGCGGGCAGCAGTGCGTATATCTCCTACCACTATCCACGCGCACAGTCAGTGCGAGATGCCGGATTACGTGGTAGTGATGAGCGAAAGGCTCACCGAAGCGGCAGTCAGGGAAGGCATTGCTGAGAGCGCCGCCGTAATTATCAATGCTCCCCACGCCTCAGCCGTGGACAAGCACCCTACCTGGCAGGTGGACGCAGACGCCATCGCCCGCGAAGCAGGATTAATTTCCGCCGACGGACCCTTCATCAATATTCCGCTGTTTGGCGCGGTGTGCCGGGTGCTGAACATCCCGCAAAATATTATGGAGCAAACCATCATGAATAAATGGCCTGGCAAAAACGGCGAAAGCAATCTGGCCGCTGCCGGCAAGGCTTATAATACCGTAAAGCAGATTAGCGAAAGGAATGGAAATAAATGAAATCAGTTACGAAAGCCTACCGGCCCATTTCCTGGCCGATGAAGGGATCCAGCGGTGACACCGGATCCTGGCGATCGCACCGTCCGGTCGTTGACCCTAAGAAATGCACCAAATGCCAATTATGCTGGGTATATTGCCCGGAAGCGGTTATTGACCGCCATGAAATTACTATTGATTACCGCTACTGCAAGGGATGCGGCGTGTGCGCCAAAGAATGCCCCACCGGCGCGATCAGCATGGAAAAGGAGGAGTAGCAGTATGAAAACAGCGCAAGTTATAATGGATACCGGCGCCCATGCTGCCGCGCTAGCCGTTAAAAGCGCCCGGGTGGACGTAGTGCCCGGCTACCCGATCACTCCCCAGAGCAGCATAATGGAAGCATTGTCCGCTATGGTTGAAAATGGCGAGCTGAACGCCCGCTTCATTCCGGTGGAAGGCGAACACAGCGCCCTGGCCGCCGCCGTGGCCGCATCCGCAGCCGGCGCCCGTGTTTTCACAGCCACCTCGGCCAACGGACTGTTATATATGCACGAAGTTTTACACATGGCTTCCGGCGGACGTTTGCCGGTCGTAATGTGTAACGTTAACCGCGGAGTTTTTGCCCCCTGGACCCTTTGGGCCGATCATC
>DHGV01000084.1:0-21037 GCA_002402945.1 Pelotomaculum sp. UBA4789 | reverse complement strand
GACCGTTTCCTGCCCCCGCATGAACCGGAATGGCGGCTCGACCCGGCTCATCCCTCTGCCTTCAGCAATGTGACCAATGCAGCCGAATACGCGCTCTATCGCCGGATGCTGTCTGATGATATCATGGCATCCATCCCGCTGGTAAAGCAGGCAGCGAAGGAATATAAGGATATCACCGGCCTGTGGGACGGCGACACAATCGATACCTACCGGCTGGAAGACGCCGAAGTAGTGGCCCTTGCAGTCAACAGTATGGCGGCAGAATTAAGACTCTCCATCGATAGCCTGCGCGAGCAGGGCATCAAAGCCGGTCTGCTGAGGCTGCGCCTGTACCTGCCCTTTCCTGCCGAGGATATCATCAGCGCGCTGCCGCAAAATTCGCAGGTGATGGTACTGGACCGCAACTACAACTACGGCCATCCCGGAGGGATTCTGGCTTCTGAGTTAAAAAGCGTGCTCTTTGGCCGGCGCAGCGACATCACGGTTAAAAACCGGGTGATGGGCATAGGCGGCGTTGACCTTACCCACCGCTTCATGGCCGCCGAGATCCGCGCCATGATGGATGAATAAAAAGCATATACCATGAAAGGAATGGACGAGATATGACTACCAGTATCAAACAACTACCGGATAATGAGCAGGTTTTAAGCGGCAATGGCGCCTGCGGCGGCTGCCCGTCCGCATTGGCGCTGCGCATTGTGGGCAAGGCTCTGGGACCAAACGCCATCATGCTGCTGACCCCCTCCTGCGCGGTAGCCAGCATGGGTATGACACCCAGGCTGGCCTACAACTGGCCCTGTATTAATATTTGCTTTGCGACCGCCGGCTCTTCGGCCTCCGGTATTACCCAGGCGGTTGAAATATTGAAGGAAAAGGGCCGCCTGCAGGGTGAACTGCCTACCGTATTCAACTGGGTAGGCGATGGCGGCACTTACGATATCGGTTTCCAGGCGCTTTCAGCCGCAGCCGAGCGCAACGATAATATCATTCACTTTTGCTATAACAATGAAGCCTACAGCAATACCGGCGTGCAGCGCAGCGGCGCCACCCCGCGCGGCAGTTACACCACCACTACCCCCACCGGCAAGCGCCAGCCCAAGAAAAACATGGCCCTGCTGATGCTGGAGCACAATATTCCCTACGTAGCTACCGCCACCGTGGCTTACCCCGGCGACCTGTACGACAAGGTGGTAAAAGCCAAAAATATTTACGGTATGAAATATATAGAAATACTGGCCCCCTGTTATTTGGGCTGGCAGTTTGATATGGCTGAAACCGTGCAGCTGAGCCGCATGGCCGTGCAAAGCGGCGCCTGGCTGTTATGGGAAGCGGAAAATGGCAAGATCAGCTTTAATAATCCCAGCTCGCTGATCATCAACGGCAAAAAAGACGCTGCCCCGGTGGATGAATACGTAATGAAGCAGGGTCGCTTCAACCGCCTGCTTAAAGGGCCTGACGCCGCGCAGCGCATCGCCGAAATTCAAGGAGACGTCGACCGCCAGATCGCTTTTATGCGGGAGCGGGCGAAGATTACAATTTGAAAGAGTGTGGAAGTAGAGTCTATTTGAAGGCTCTACTTTTTATTAGGAAGCAGGGGGACGGTTCTCTTGCTTCCTTCGGTCGGCTAAAGCCGAACCTCTTATGCTAGTGAAGAATCGGAGCGGGGTTAATAAATGCAGGTACATCTGGACGAATTCCTATACCACCTGGCTGTTGAGCGGGGGCTCACCGAGAACACCCTTGTCTCTTACCGGGCCGACCTTGCCGCTTTTCTTGATTTTCTGCGCAAGCGAAAAGTGGCAAACCTGGACCAGGCTGACAAAGATACGCTCCTGGCTTATCTTTATATGCTTCAGATGAAGGGCCGCTCCGCCGCGACGGTTTCCCGGCACCTGGCAGCGCTGAGGTCGTTTTTCAGGTTTCTGGTCAGGGAAGGGACGCTGGCCAAAGATCCGACGGCGGACCTGGAATCGCCAAAACAGCATCAAAAACTGCCCCGGGTGCTCAACGCTGAGGAAGTGGATCAGCTGCTGGGACAGCCAATGAGCGGTGAACCAAGTGGGATTAGGGACAAGGCCATGCTTGAGCTGCTGTACGCAACCGGGATCAGAGTCACTGAGCTGATTACTTTGGACCTGGAGCATATCCATATTGACAACGGTTTTATCCGCTGTTACGGGAAAGGCAAAAAAGAACGCATGGTACCGCTAGGTGATGTAGCCGCCCGCTGCCTGCAGGAGTACCTGGACCGCGGCAGGCCTAAGCTGATGAGGGATAAAAACCAGGCTTTTTTTGTCAATCAGCATGGCAGGAGGCTGACCAGGCAGGGCTTTTGGAAAATATTAAGAAAATACGCCAAAAGCGCAGGGATCACCAAAGAAGTCAGCCCGCACACGATCAGGCATTCGTTTGCCACCCACCTGCTGGAGAACGGGGCCGATATACGCTCGGTGCAGGAAATGCTGGGCCATTCTGATATCAGTACAACCCAGATCTACACCCATCTCACCAAGAATAAACTGAAGGAAATATATGACCGCACCCACCCCCGGGCCTGACCGGAAGCAGGGAAGCAGGGGAAGCAGGGGGACGTTCTTTTTGCTTCCTTTGGTCGACTGGGAAGCAGGGGGACGTTCTTTTTGCTTCCTTTGGTCGACTGAAGACGACCCTACAAACTCAGACGTCGGTCGTCAGACGTCGGATGTCGGTTTATCCTGCATATTACTTCGGTCATTGAAAACGGCCAAGGGGGACGGTTCTCTTGGCGCTTTTTTAACGATGACGCGGAGTCATCAGAATAATGAAATGCGCTTTCGAATTGTAGGTGCGGCTTCAGCCGCACAAAACAGCTGAAGCTTATTTTCAGGATAATTATGGATTGTGAGAATTGTATCTTATGGAGGTTACGGTTTTATGATTAAACGGGTTGCCTTGTTTGTGCTTGACAGCGTTGGGGTGGGGGAGCTGCCGGATGCCGGGGATTACGGGGACAAGGGCAGCAACACCCTGGGCAATATTTCCCGCGCTGTGGGCGGACTGCATATGCCCAACCTGGGCCGCCTCGGCCTCGGGAACATCATTCCCATCGAAGGCGTGCCGCCGGCAAAAAACCCTGCAGCATCATACGGGCGCATGGCTGAAAAATCAGCCGGAAAAGATACGACCACCGGCCACTGGGAAATTACCGGGCTGATTCTGAAACAGCCTTTTCCGGTTTACCCCAATGGTTTTCCGCCTGATTTTATAAAATCTTACGAGGAAAAAATAGGCCGCCGGGTACTCGGCAACAAGGCGGCTTCCGGCACTGTCATTATCGAAGAACTTGGCGCCCAGCACATGGAAACAGGTTACCCCATCGTATACACATCAGCAGACAGCGTTTTCCAGGTGGCTGCGCATGAGGGGATTATCCCGCTGGAAGAACTGTACCGGATCTGCGCCATAGCCAGGGAAATGCTGGTTGGCGAGCATGCCGTGGGCCGGGTGATCGCCAGGCCCTTCGAGGGCAAGCCGGGCAGCTTTCGCCGGACAGTGAACAGGCATGATTTCTCCCTGAAGCCGGTGGGACGGACACTGCTGGACTCCTTGACCGAGCAAGGTGTGCTGGTTACCGGGGTGGGTAAGATCACAGATATATTTGCCGGCCAGGGTGTAGCAAATACTGTGACCGCCAAAGGAAACACTTCAGGTATGGAACAGGCTTTACAATTGATGAAATCAGATCTCAAAGGGCTGGTTTTTACCAATCTCGTTGACTTTGACATGCTGTACGGCCACCGCAACAATCCCCGCGGCTATGCAGACGCCCTCGAGGAGCTTGACCGCTGGTTGCCGGAATTATTGAATTCACTAAAAGATGATGATGTGTTAATAATCACCGCTGACCACGGCTGTGATCCCACCACACAATCGACTGACCATTCCAGGGAATATGTCCCCCTGCTGGTATGTGGGAAGCATATCAAGGAAGGGGTGGACCTCGGGATAAGGGAAAGTTTCGCTGACATTGCCGCCACGGTCGCAGAGATATTTGGCCTGCAGTTTGAAGTAGGGCAGAGCTTCTGGAGCCAGGTGTTTAAAATCTAAAGGAAGCAGAGGAAGCAGAGGGAAGCAGAGGGAAGCAGAGGGGACGTTCTTTTTGCTTCCTTTGGTCGGCTGAAGCCGACCCTACAACGGACGGGGACACAACCGAATTCAGGATATGTTCCCCATATGGTCCCAATTGTAGGTGCGGCTTCAGCCGCACAAAATGCTCGGCCAAAGCCGATCCCACAACGGGGGAAGCAAGAGAACCGTCCCCTTGCTTCGGCAAATGCCAGAGTGGAAGCAAAAAGAACGTCCCCTTGCTTCTTCCAGAGTGGAAGCAAAAAGAACGTCCCCTTGCTTCCCCTTGCTTCCAGAAAAGGAAGATGACGATATGCGTATGTACGACATTATCCTGAAAAAGAGAAATGGTAAGGAACTGACAGCCGGGGAAATACAATATTTTATTGCCGGCTACAATGCCGGAGAGATACCGGATTACCAGGCGTCAGCCCTTTTGATGGCTATTTATTTTCAGGGCCTCGGAGACAGGGAAACCGCTGACCTCACGATGGCTATCCGCGATTCAGGCGAACAGGCAGACCTGTCCGCTATCCCCGGGATCAAGGTGGACAAGCACAGCACCGGGGGCGTAGGGGACAAAACCACCCTGGTCCTGGTCCCGCTGGTCGCAGCCGCAGGGGTGCCGGTGGCAAAGATGTCAGGCCGCGGCCTCGGACATACCGGCGGCACAGTGGACAAGCTGGAGTCCATCCCCGGCTTTAATGTGACGCTTGAGCCGGCTCAGTTTATTGACCAGGTGCGCAGGATCGGGGTCGCCGTGGTGGCGCAGACCGGCCACCTGGCGCCCGCGGATAAAAAACTATACGCCCTCAGGGACGTTACCGCCACTGTAGACAGCATCCCGCTCATAGCCAGCAGTGTGATGAGCAAAAAGCTGGCGTCAGGCGCTGATGCCATTGTCCTCGATGTGAAGGTAGGCAGCGGCGCTTTTATGCGGGACACGCAGAGCGCTTTTAAACTGGCGCAGACGATGGTGGCCATCGGCAGCCGGGTCGGGCGGCGGACGGTGGCTTTAATCACAGACATGGACCAGCCCCTGGGTTTCGCCATCGGCAACGCCCTGGAAGTAAAAGAAGCGATAGATACCTTGAAAGGCCAGGGCCCCGGGGATTTACTGGAACTCTGCCTGTCACTCGGGGCAGCGATGCTGCTGCTGGCGGGCAAAGCTGAAAGCACAGCGGAGGGCAGGGCAAAATTGCTCACCTTGCTGGAGAGCGGCCAGGCGCTGCAAAAATTTATCGAGTTTATCACTGCCCAAGGCGGTGACCCGCGGGTCGCCTGGGAGGATGGTATTCTGCCGGCAGCTGAATTTACGGCAGATGTACCGGCGCTCGCCTCCGGTTACATTCAGGGTATTAACGCGGAAGCGATAGGCCGGTCCGTCATGCTGCTGGGGGCGGGCAGGGAAAATATAGACTCGCGGATTGATCTGTCCGTCGGCATCGTCCTGAAGAAAAAGGTCGGTGATCCGGTAAAGCAGGGGGAAGCCCTCGCGGTAACGCACGCCAACAGCAAAGAGCGGCTGGAGCAGGCCAGGGAGCTTGTCCGGAGCGCTTACCGGATTGGTGAAATTAAACCGCCGCCGGCGCGGCTCGTGCTGGGCACAGTCCCGGAAATGTTTTAAGAAAAGCCGTATATTTTCCTGAACGGCAGCAGATTAATGTTTTTTGTATTGCGTGTTTAAGCCTCTATAAGTTAAAATGTCTTTAGCTATTTTCACAATACATATAGTCGAGAGGAGAAGGAGTAGAGTTGAGTAAAGTAAAAATCTTTTTGGATGAGAAGGACATGCCCAGGGCGTGGTACAACATCCAGGCTGATATGCCGAACCTGCCCAAGCCGGCGCTGCACCCCGGTACGAAGCAGCCTGCCGGTCCGGACGATCTTTCCCCGATCTTTCCGATGGGCCTGATTATGCAGGAAGCAACCACGGAACGGTGGGTGGAGATACCCGATGAGGTAATGGAAATATACAAACTCTGGAGGCCATCGCCGCTTTTCAGGGCCCGCCGCCTGGAGAAAGCGCTTGATACCCCGGCAAAAATATATTACAAGTATGAAGGTGTCAGCCCTGCCGGCAGCCACAAGCTGAATACTTCCGTGCCCCAGGTTTATTATAATAAAATCGAGGGCATAAAAAGGCTTGCTACCGAAACAGGAGCGGGACAGTGGGGCATAGCCCTGTCCCAGGCCTGTAATTTCTTCGGTTTGGAATGTACCGTGTACATGGTGAAGGTAAGTTTCCAGCAGAAACCTTACCGCCGCACCATGATGGAGACTTTTGGCGCTGAAATGTTCGCCAGCCCCAGTGAAAACACCAATACCGGCCGGGCGATACTGAAGAAAGACCCGAATTCACCGGGCAGCCTCGGTATGGCCATCAGCGAAGCGGTGGAGGATGCCGCCGGGCGTGAAGATACCAACTATTCGCTGGGAAGCGTTTTGAACCACGTTATATTACACCAGACAGTGATCGGGCTGGAAGCCAAAAAGCAGCTGGAGATGGTTGACGAATACCCCGATGTGGTTATTGCCTGCTGCGGCGGCGGCAGCAACTTTGGCGGCACCGCTTTCCCCTTTGCCTACGATAAAATCACAAAAGGAACCAAAGTGAGGCTGATAGCGACGGAACCAAGCGCCTGCCCCACCCTTACCAGGGGCACTCAAGGCTATGACTTCGGTGATGTGGCCGGGTTTACACCGCTGCTATGGATGCATTCACTCGGCAAGGATTTCATGCCTCCGAGCATTCACGCGGGCGGGCTGCGGTATCATGGTGTCTCCCCTCTGGTCAGCCAGATTGTGAAAGACGGCATTGCCGAAGCGCGGGCCTACGGACAAACCGCAGTATTTGAGTCTGCTATTCTTTTCGCCAAGTGTGAAGGCACCATACCGGCGCCGGAATCTTCCCATGCCATCCACGGCGCCATAGAAGAGGCCCTGGCAGCCAAAGCAGCCGGCGAGGCGAAGACCATTCTCTTTAACCTGAGCGGGCACGGCCTGCTGGACCTGCCGTCTTACGAAGCCTATTTGGCGAAAAAGCTGATCGACTTCCCCTTGCCGGAGGAAAGCCTGAAAAAATCCCTGGCAAACCTGCCGCAGGTATAAACTGAAACTAAAATGACACGAAGCGGGCGCCCTTAACCAGGCGCCCGTTTTCTAAATGGGGACATCTTTAATGGGGACATATCCTGGTTTCGGATGTGTCCCCATTCCTCTTTCTGTTCTCGTTTAACAATAAATGCAGCAGATGGATCTGTGCTTTTGTGCGACTAAAGTCGCACCTACAATTCTCACGTCCCACGTCCCACGTCTCACGTCCAAAATGATGTGTCCCCTTTCCGCTGTCTGATGTGGTATAATGAAACGTATTTTGCACAGGGGAGGCGGGCCGTGGAAATTATAACAACCCATACCAATGCCGATATGGATGCCCTTGCTTCTATGGTGGCCGCCCAGAAGATTTACCCGGGCGCCGTGATGGTATTTGCCGGCCCCCTGTTGAGAAATGTTGATGAGTTTATGGCCCTGCACAAAGATACCCTCCGCGTCAGGACAGTCAGGGATATTGAACCTGACCTGGTCAAAAGGGTCATCCTTGTAGACACCAAATCAGCCGGGCGGCTGGACAAACTGGCGGGTTTGCTGGAAAAGCCCGGCGTCGAAGTACACATTTATGATCANNGTACTTGAGGTTGTTGAAATGGTCGGGGCGACCACAACTTTGTTTGTCGAGAAAATAAGGGAAATGAATATAGATATATCCCCGATGGAGGCAACAGTATTTTCGCTGGGCATTTATGAGGATACCGGCTCCCTGATTTTTCCCAGCACCACTGCCAGAGATGCCGAAGCAGTTTCTTATTTGCTGGCCCAGGGCGCCAACCTGGCTGTGGTGGCCGAGTTTCTCGACCGGCCTCTTAATGACAAGCAGCGGGACCTGTTGAAAACCCTCCTGGTATCAGCTGAGCGTTATGAAATAAACGGGATCAAGTTTCTGATCGCCAAAGGGAACGTTGATGAGTTTATCGGCGGTCTTGATATCCTAACCCATAAACTGGTGGAGTTTGCCCATCTGGATGCTGTTTTCACAGTTGTGGAAATGGATGACCGCGTGCATATTGTGGCCCGGAGCAACGTGCCTGAGGTCAGCGTCAAAGACATACTCGAGGGCTTGGGCGGCGGCGGACACCCTGCTGCTGCCTCGGCCATCATTAAAAAGGGGAAAGTGGAAGATGTGGCGGAGCTTCTCCTTGACGCCATCCGCTCCAAAGCACGGCCGCCGGCTGTCGCCGCGGAAATAATGTCCAGCCCGGTGAAGACTATCACCCCGGAAACGATGATCGAAGAAGCGGGGCGGCTGATGCTGAGGTATGGTCATACCGGTCTGCCGGTGGTCAGAGGAGACCAGGTGGTAGGGGTGATCTCCCGCCGCGATGTGGAGAAGGCAACCCACCACGGCCTGGGCCACGCGCCCACAAAAGGATTTATGACCAGCAACCTGATTACTGTCAGCCCGCAGACACCTGTTTCAACAGTCCGCGATCTGATGATCCAGCATGATATTGGCCGGCTGCCGGTGCTGGAAGAAGGAGAGCTGGTGGGTATAGTCTCCCGGACTGATGTACTGCGCACACTGCACGGCGAGATTCAGGTAAGGCACAAGAAAGTATACAGCGGCGGCAGCTCTGAACAGCCGCATAAAAATATCAAGGATCTGATGTACCGGGGGCTTTCCAAAGAATACATGGAAATAATGATCCATGCCGGTGAGATTGCTGCCGCCATGAATTGTAAAATATATGCGGCCGGCGGTATCGTACGCGACCTGCTGCTGGGCATGGACTGCATTGATGTGGACCTGGTGGTGGAAGGTGACGGGATTGAACTGGCCAGGACCCTGAGCAAAGATTTGGGGGGCAGGGTCAGGGCCCATCCGAAATTTTTCACTGCTGCTGTTGAATTCCCGAACGGGCTCCAGGTAGACGTGGCCACGGCGAGAGTGGAGTATTACCTGCACCCGGCAGCTCTGCCTCAGATTGAAACCTCCTCGCTGCACCAGGACCTGTACCGGCGGGATTTCACGATCAACGCGATGGCGGTGTCCCTCAACAAGAGTGATTTTGGATATATTGTTGATTATTTTGGCGGCCGTGAGGATTTGGAACAGGGCCTGCTGCGGGTGCTGCACAACCTGAGCTTTGTCGAAGACCCGACCAGGATCCTGAGGGGTGTCAGGTTTGAAAAGCGCTACAACATTACTTTTGAGCCGCAGACTTTGAATCTGGTCAAAGAGGCTGTAAACAGCAATATGCTCGACAGGGTATCAAAAGAGCGTGTCTGGGAAGAAGTGAAATACATTCTTTTGGAGCCGCGCCCGAGTTTTGTGTTTTCCCGCCTGGTGGATCTGCAGCTGTGGGACAGTATTTTCAAAGATGTATCATATGGAGAAATTAAAGACGTGCTGGATGAAGTGCCCCGTTCAGTCAATATGCTCCGTTCCTGGGAGCTGGCCGGACCGGATGAGCCCTGGATGGTTTATTTAATCGCAGTGTTGCACCGGACATGCTGGGATACAGCCAGGGAGATCTGCACGCGCTATAATTTCAACAAACGGCAGATCGACAAGTTGGCAGCGGCGCTGGGTGGTTGGCAGAGCGCCGTGGAAGGGCTGCGCGAGCCGGGAGATTATGCACTGAGTGAACTCGCCAGGCGAGTGATGTTTGTGCCCAGGGAATGCTACCCGCTGCTGTTGGCCTATTTCACAACCAATGATGCCAGGCAAAGGTTTCGNNCGCGCTCTCGGTTTCAAGCCGGGCCCGGCCTTTAAAAAAGCGCTGGACGCATTATGGCAGGCCCGCCTGGATGGTGTGGTGCGGACCAGGGTGGAAGAACTCAGCTATGTTAAAGAATATCTTGCCGGATGTGAAGGAGAGATAGATAATGTTTGATTTTAATCTTCATGAAATGTTGCTGCTGTTGCCAGCTATTATCCTGGGGCTTACTTTTCATGAATACATGCATGGACGGGTGGCAGATTCATTGGGTGATCATACCGCGAGAAACCTTGGCCGTCTCACCCTTAATCCTATCCCGCATATTGATCCGGTTGGTTTTATTATGCTCATTTTATTCAAGTTTGGCTGGGCCAAACCGGTACCGGTAAACCCCCTGAACTTTAGAGGGGATATGAAGCGGGGCATACTTTTAGTCTCCCTGGCCGGCCCGGCTACGAATTTGCTGCTGGCCATCGCTGCGGCGGTGATTTATCGTGTGCTGTCCGGAGTACAACTTCCATATTTTACAGAAATCATTTTCTACATCATTTATATTAACGTGGTGCTGGCTGTCTTTAACCTGATCCCGGTACCGCCTCTGGATGGATCAAAAATCCTGGCCGGACTCCTGCCAGGCCGCCAGGAATGGCTGCACCAATTGGAAGCATACGGCATGATTGTTTTGATACTTCTGATCTTTTCCGGGGCGATAGGGTTTATCTTTAATATTTTCGTGAGGCCTCTGGTTAACGTGTTATTATCACTGGCCGGAATTCATTTGATTATGTAAATAATATGATTGCAACGATAGCAAGGAGGCAAAAAAGTGCGTATTCTATCAGGCATTCAGCCCTCGGGGTCTCTGCACCTGGGCAATTATTTCGGGATGATGAAGAGGATGGTGGATTACCAGGAAAACAACGAGCTGTTCTGCTTTTTGGTAAATTATCACGCTCTGACTTCGGTATTCGACGCCTCTTTCCTGCGGCGCCAAACCTACGAAGCAGCCTGTGATTTTCTGGCCCTGGGCCTCGATCCCGACAAATCGGTATTTTGGGTGCAGGCCGATGTGCCTGAAGTTACTGAATTGACCTGGCTGCTTGCCAATGTAACCGGCATGGGGCTGCTCGAGCGAAGCCACTCTTTCAAGGACAAGATCGCTAAGGATATTCCCGCCAGCCACGGCCTTTTCTCCTACCCGGTGCTGATGGCGGCGGACATCCTGTTGTACGGGGCGGAAAAGGTGCCGGTGGGTAAGGACCAGAAGCAGCACCTGGAGATCGCCAGGGATATCGCCCTGCGCTTCAACAGCACTTACGGCGAGACCTTTGTGGTGCCGGAGCCGGATATTGAAGACGACCTGGCGACAGTGCCGGGGCTCGATGGCCAGAAGATGTCCAAATCATACGGCAACGCCATCGAAATCTTCATTGATGAAAAGACGCTGAAGAAAAAAGTGATGAGCATGAAGACGGACTCCACGCCGGTGGAAGAGCCGAAGCCGGTACAGGGGAACCCGTTGTATGATATCTACGCTCTTTTTCTGGACGACAAGGGTAAAGCGGCGCTTAAAGAGAGGTTCCTTACACCGGGGCTGAGATACGGCGACATCAAAAAAGAGATCTTCGGTGTGATCTGGGAATACTTCGAGCCGTTCCGCAAGGAGCGGGCGCGCCTGGCCGCAGACAGGCAGTTCGTGGTGGATACCATGAAGATGGGCGCAGGCAAGGCGAGAGCGGTCGCCACCGTTTACCTGGAGAAAGCCAGGCACAACGTAGGCTTGGATTACTGGAACAAATAGATATATGGAAGCAGGGGGACGGTTCTCCTGCTTCTTTTGTAGGTTTTGTTAATGGCTGTCGGGTAAAAAAATAATTATGACAGAAAATATATTGTCTGAAATATGTTGACCAGGCTCTTAGGGCCTGGTTTATACTTGTCTTAAGAAGCCTGAAAATCTACCTACCGCAAAATTTTATAGGGAGGGGATAATATTGAAGAAGATGCTGTTTTTATTGCTGGTGGTAATAGTGATGGTCTTTCCGGGGATGGCAGCGGTCGATCTGTCTGCAGACGATTTCAAAGATGTTCGCGGGCATTGGGCGGAGCAGCAGATCGTCGCGGCAGCAAGCCTGGGGTTTATGATCGGCATGGGCACTGACGACCAGGGGCAGCAGATCTTTGCCCCGGAAGAAACCGTCAGCCGCGCCCAGTTGGCTGCCGTGCTGCAGCGCACTTTCCAGCTGGATTACGGCCAGATCAGGTTTATCAAACAGCCCCTGGCCAGCGACTACTACCATGATGTGGACGATGAAGCCTGGTATGCAGAAAGCCTGGTGATGTGCGCTATAAACAACATCTTTGCGACCGGCGGCAATTTTTCTCCGCAGCAGCCGGTCAGCCGCATAGAGATAGCCCGGTCCATAGTTCGCTCCTTCGACGCCAAAGGGATATCGGCGCCGATGATTATGCTGATGCCGTTTTACGAGGACACCCAGTTCCTGCCCCAGGAAGACATTAATGCAGTTACTTTTGTGAGTAATACCGGCATAATGAAGGGCTATAACAATTATTTCCGCCCCGAGTCGGATCTGACCCGGGCTGAGCTGGCCCGGATCCTGATGAGCTGCATCAGTATCATGGCGATTAATGAGACTAATGACGGCGAGGATTACCAGGTCCCGGCCGGGCAGACATTTGTCGTGACTTTGAACAGCAACCCCTCTACCGGCTACGCCTGGATGATCAAAAATGTAAGCGATGAAAACATTTTTAAGCCTATTGCCAGCACCTATCTGGCTGAAGACTTCGAAAATCAGCCTTTGGTGGGCCGGGGAGGCAGGGAATTCTGGCAGTTCCAGGCCCTGCAAGCGGGGACTGCCCAGCTGCAAATGGCATATGCCCGGCCCTGGGAGAGCGTTCAGCCCTCTCAACTCTTCAACCTGCAGGTTACAGTAACGCCGGGGCCAGCTGCGAACACCGGAGGAAATGATTAGCGCCAGGATTTGTTTCATATGGAAGCAGGGGGACGGTTCTCCTGCTTCTTTTTTCATTTGGAAGCAAAAAGAACGTCCCCTTGCTTACCCTTGCTTACTTGCTTACTAAAAAAATATTCCATTGCTTACAGGAAACGACATATTATTCATCTTCATAATGGTATAATACAATAACATACAAAATATAACATTAATAACATAAAATAATATAAATGCTAATTATACTTATTTACATGTTTGAGGTGATGCTTATTGTAAATATTGAATGATTATAAAGTAATATTTTTTAAGGTGCAAAGGGTGTCGTTATCTTTAGAACTGTTAGGGGGATTTGTAATGCAGGAGAAATGGAAAATAGACATTAGAAATTATGTAGTTTCAATTGTTCTGCTGCTTTTTCTTAGCACGTTATTTAGTACTGAATCCGATGCTGCCACATCTGAACAAATTAACGAAAGTATTAATAAAGGGACACAGTGGTTAATCCAGGCACAAAACGAAAATGGAAACTGGGGTAACAACACTAAAAAGGACATAATAAACACATCTGAGATTGCGGGATTTTTGAATGAAACCTCACTGGCTCCTCTTTCCGTATCCAGAGCTGTTTACTGGCTGCAAATCCAGGAGACGTCCAATAACGATTTTCTGGCGAGAATTTTGCCCTTTATGACGGCGCAGGCTAATGATGAAGCTCTACCTGCGCTTGTTGCCTGCCAAAATCCAGATGGCGGATGGGGTTTGGCGGAGGGGTATGCCAGCGATGTTTTGGATACGGTGGTGGTTTTAAATTCTCTCATAAAAGAAGATAGTGTTGATATCGACATCATAGAGAAAGGCCTGGTATTTATAATCCAAAACCAGAATGGCGACGGCAGTTGGTCTTATGTAAAAAGCGGCACGGGAAGTGTTGCGCTTACCGCACAAACTTCACTCCTGGTAAATAAATGTGTGCTTAGAACCGCATTGTTTTCAAACGAACTTTCACTTGCCCTCCAGAAGGCCGGTGAATTCCTTATATCACAAAACCTGGCTGATCCGGAGCGGTATACCGGAGAGTTGCTTACGGGAACAATACTGGCATACAGGGCTGTTCTCTACAGTGTTGGATCTGAAGCTCTGGGCACAGTTGAGGATACCATATTAAATACACAAATGTCTGACGGCAGTTGGAACAATGACCCATATGCGACTATTTTTGCTGTTCAGGCACTTTCAGAAAAAACAAGCGAACCTGCGGCCAGAATTGATAGGATTGAGATTTTCAGACAAGTTATAAATGATGAAATTGAAGAGGCTTACTCCTTCCACGCTTATGAATCAGTTATTATTAAGGTTTACGGACAATATGGGGGTAATGCCAAGTTCCAGGTGTTTGTCAAACGCCCGGACGGACTGTCAGGTACCTCTGAGTATGAAGGAGAGTTTGGGTGGAATACAATGAACACCGTCCCGGGGAGCTATAGTGTAATTGCCCAGCTAAAAGACATAAACAATGGATCAATCATTACATCAGCGGAAAAGCAGTTTGATATTATTCCTGATTTTAACATCAGCGATGTCATTATTGTGGCTGAACCAGATTGGGTCAGAGTCAATACTCCGGATAATATTAATGTGAATATATCACTGTTCAATCAGTCAAATATTGAACGCCAGGTTAATGTCAGGACCGAGGTATGTGGACCGGGCGATATAATAATAACCTCAACCGATGAAACCTATAATGCTTCAACAGAGCAGTTGATAATGTTAAACCCGCTCTCGTTTGCGCCTGATGTCTCAGCAGAAAAAGACTATATTATAAAGTCTAATGTATTTGACAACCAGACGCAGATCGCCATGGGGCAGGCTGTATTCAAGGTTCTTCCGCCCCCTCCTCCCACAAGAATTGACGTTGTACAAAGTTTGGATAAAACCATGTTGTATCCGGAAAGCGACAATGTGACTGCAGCATTTCAGCTTACCGGTGAAGGTATGCCGGAGGAAGCGCCTGAAAATTACGTTTTCGTGGTGAGCGCATTAAAAGATCCGGTTAAAACCGGTTATTTAGACACTGGCATTTCTTTGGAAACCGGCCAGTCAATTATTATTACAGCCACCGGCAGGGCAAAATACGCCACCTCGAGGAGCCAGGAAACCAATCCGGACGGCAATCTTTATGACACAATAACCGGAAAATATATTGGCCAGCGATATGATGGTTCCGCGCTGCTGAATACATCACCTATTGGTACATTGCTTGGGGCGATGAATAACAATGGTGTGATCACAAGACCATTTGCCCTTGGCACAAATGTCAGTTTCGAGGCTCCATCAGACGGGACATTATTGCTTGCATATAATGACAACCCTAATCAATATTACAATAACTCGGGATATTATACCGTGTCCGTATCATATGAAACTGTTAGTGACATAGCCGGCAGAAATGTTGCCTTTACCACAACACTGCCTGTAAACAGTATGTTAGTGGATGTGACAGCCCTCCAGCCCACCCCCGGTTCTGAGATAAGCAATCCTGATGGCTCTAAAACGATCAGCTGGAATTTTGACAAACTGATCATGGGTCAGGAAGAAACTATACCGATCAAGTATGAAGGGGCAAGCCTGGTATCAGATACAAACGTCGTTCTGACAAATTCCACAAAGCTTACGTATCAGGACAAGGATGACAACCTTATTATTGTAAATCTTCCGGATCTGACGATACCTGTAAGCAAGATTAGCATATCGACAAACATAGCTACGGACAAACAGCAGTATGCTGCCAATGAACAGGTGGCCATTGCGGTCGATACGAATAATCTTTCGGATTCAGACTGCACTCTTAGCGGCCTTGTTGAAATAGTCGATCTGGATGGCAATACCGCTGCGATAGTCTCTCCCGGTGAGGAAGTATCCTGGATCGCTGGGGGAAACAAGACATTCTCGTACAACTGGAATACAGGGCAGGTGATTGCAGGGACTTACAATGCCAGGGTCTCCTGGTCGGAAGGCGACAAAGTCATATCAGCTGTTGAAGTTCCCTTTGAGGTTGTATCCAACGGGTTTATCACCAATACAGTGTTCACAAACAAGGTTTCCTATACCGCTAATGATGTGGTGGACATTCAGGAGATCGTCACAAACACCAGCACTAACTCCATCCTGACCGACCTTACAGTAGGGACCCAGGTATACGGGCAGGAAGGATATGTCTGGAACAAGGAGACTCCCATACTGGAGATCCTGCCTGGCGTCTCAATGCAGATTAAGAGCAGTTGGGGAGTGGCCCAGGCTGTATACGGAGACTACAATGTGTTTTCAACAGTATATCGGGATGACCAGGTCCTGTGCCAGGACAGCGCGCAATTCAGTGTGTCTTCATCCGTGTATTCCGGACAGGGGATCACCGGCAGCCTTGATGTACTGACCAAAAATATCTGCACCGGCGACGATGTGATCATGGAGTATACCCTGACCAACCAGGGCAACACAAATTTACAGGACATTCTTTTCAGAATAACCATAGTTGATCCGGCAACCGGGGAAGCCGTGGATACAATAACCGATTATATTAACCTGGCTATAAATGAAACCATTTCTGATTTGGCAACCTGGAGTCATGCAATTCTTAATTCAGGCAGTTACCTGGTTGTCTGCGATTTAACAGTAGATGATCAGGTGGTTGTGCCACTGGACAGCAGCTATTTCATTGTAAAGGATCCTTACGAAGTAACTATGCAGCAGATTGTCAGGCCCAGGGTGCTGGTGTGGGCGGAAAGCCAAACCAATACAGACATGGCTGCCGCTGTTTTGAATGATATGCAGGCATACTGCCGCATTGTCAATAACCGTGACGTTTTCTTCACGGAGCTTCAAACAGGACAGTACAACACTTATGTTATGCTCAATAAATCGCTCCCGCTTACAGATCACGACGACCTTGTTCTCACCGAAGAAATAGCCGGCGGGAAAGGGTTTGTAGCCACTGGCGGTTCCAACGGGGACAACCTTAAACAGTTTAATCTGTTTGGTATAAAAGAAATCGGGTCTGTTAACTCCAAGGGTTATACTACCAGCTTTTCTCCCGGGTCGCCTCTTGGTGAATTCACTCTGAACGGTACAGGTACAGTACAGAGAGTGCTGATCACCGGTGGGCAGGAGGCAGCCTCAATAATCACTGAAAAAGTCATCCTGCCTGGGGTAATCACTCACCAATACGGAGAGGGTAAAACAGTGTTGATGACTTTCGATTTGAGTGAGGCCGGTCCCGCCGCCGACGCATATTCACTGTTCCGGAACGCCTTAGAGAGAGTGGCTCCGTTACAGGAGACCGAGGGAAATGTGGCCGAGGTGGAAATTAAAGTTCAGGCAACAGCTGCGGTGGAGGCCATGCTTACAGAAGAATTTCCTGCCGGCACGGAAATACTGTGGGTATCACCTGATTTCACATCAGACAATTCACCGATATGGCAGTTCACCACTACAGCAGGTCAGACATACACCTGCCGCTATATTGTCAAATTGCTTCCCGGTACGGGCCCCATAGAGTTGACCACCTTTGCCGGTTATCTTGAGGCAAACGAATATATACCTTTAAAAACCATAAAGCTGACAATCAATGTTCCTTAGTAGGTGGTTTGCAATATATAGATAGGGTAATGGAGGGGAAAATTAAATGATTTTCAAGAAAAAGCACAAGATCTTCATTAAAATGATCACCTTGCTATTGGCTGTGACCTTTTCCTTTAATTTTGTGTTTCCCACAAACCTGGTCTATGCGGCAAATAATACACAGGGTGTAATAGGAGATATAAATTCAACGCCTGACCTTGAAGGAAGTAAAGCTGGTAAATCATCTCTCGAAAAACTAACTGATGAATTAACAGGACTGAAACAGCAAATCAGCGGACAAAAACTGAAAAACGACAAAAAAGCGGCGCGTGAAGCTGTGAGTTCTACTGTAAACGCTATAAAAGCTTTGGACATAAATGTAGAAACAGAACTGAGCAGCACAGAACATAAACTTAAAAATGCTGGCGCTTATAAGGCACTAGACCGGCATAGAAGTTTTGTACAGCAGTATCAAAATAATATTAAAAAGCTTGAAAATGATCTGCAGTCAGCATCTGATCTGATTGATATTTCATCTGAAGAAAGCTTTACGGAACAGGAGTACAATTCCTTTAATCAGACACTGATGAATATTCTTGAAGAAGCAAATCCAACTCCTCAGGTGCAGCCACTCGGTACAGAACTTCCTCACCGCACTTATGGCGCCCAACCTCAAATTCCGCAGATAAACGGCGGCATAATCCCCGCTTACAATGCTTCTGTTGAGCCTGACCAAACAGGGAGCATGGATGAGGCTCCGACTCCTGAAGATCTGGCTGAAACAATCGAGACCAGGCAAACCGGGTCTATTAAGGATTTGGCCTTACAGCTGAATCATGACCCGGTAAAAATATATGAATACGTAAGAAACAATATTGATTTTGAGCCTTACTACGGATCGCGTAAAGGAGCCCAGGAAACCCTTCTGGAAAATGGGGGCAATGATTTTGACCAGGCATCATTGTTAATATCACTATTGCGCGCATCAGGTTACCCGGCGCGCTATGTATATGGGACAGTTGAAGTTGCAGAAGCCCAGGCTATGGGCTGGACCGGAACAGATAGCGCAAATGATGCTGTGCGAGTATTCTCCTCAGCGGGTATCCCGGTTATCAGTATTGTCGGCGGTGGAGAGATTAGTGCAGTCAGGCTTGAACACGCTTGGGCAGAAGTTTGTCTGCCGTATACTAATTACCGTGGGATCCCTTCCGGGCCGGGGGAAGAAACGTGGGTTCCTCTCGATCCAAGCTTCAAGCAGTATACCGCAATTAATGGTATTAACCTGGAAGAGATAGCGGGGATTAACGGTCAGGAATTAGTTAGCCAGCTGGCTGCCAACAGCAGCATTGATATCCAAAAAGGCGCCGTTGCGGAAATGGACTACAGCTTCCTGTGGGAGCAGATGGATGCAGTCAACACCAGGGTTAACGATTACCTTGCTGCCAATGATATGCAGAATGTTTCTCTGAGGGAGGTTATTGGGGGAAAGATCATACAGAAAGAAGAGCTGGGACTGCTACCTGCCTCTTTACCTTTTCAAACAAACACAATATTAAATGAGTTTGCGGCAGTTCCAGAAAGCCGGCAGGAAATGATTGAATTTAGTATTTATGGAGCTGATCCATTCGGGATCAATTTCGGAGATTCAACTGCTGATTTCGTATATAAAACAAACACGGCAGAGCTGGCTGGACGGCGGATCACACTTTCATGGACACCTGCCACCCCGGAAGATCAGGCTGTGGTTAACCAGTATGGTCAGCTATACCAGACTCCGGCATATCTGATTGAGGTAAAACCGGAACTGCGGATTGACGGACAGGTCGTGGCCACCGGCCAACCTGTCGGCATGGCCTACCAACAAAAATTCACCATGCGTTTTATTAGTGCCGGGGGTGAAGAAGATCGTGTTGACAACCAGTTGACTGCCGGAGCTTACTACGCTGTTGGTCTTGACCTGCAAAGCGTATCTTCCGCGATGCTGCAGCAAAGGATGGAACGGATCAGCCAGGCCTCAGTAAGCTTAAATGAACTGAACATCATTTCCGACGAAGGCGTTGGAGAGATGTTATATACAACCGCCCTGGCTTACTTCACCCAGGTGGATACTTACCAGAATATCATCGGCAGGCATACGGGGGTAACATCGGTCAGGCAGCCATCCGAGGCCATGACTGCCCTTGACCTGAAAGTGGGATATCTTTTCATGTGTCCGGTAAGTGTTTCTCTTGGCGGCATGCATATCGACGTTGATCGGGACATCGTGTCTCCGGTAAGCCTGAACGGAGATGACGGGGACATAAGGAATTTCATGCTGCAAAGCGGCATCATGAGCTCAGCGATGGAGCACGGCATTTTTGAACAATTGTTTAACTTCCGTTCTATTTCAGCGGCCAAAGTCATGACTCTTGCCAACGCCTGGGGGATCCCAATCTATACTGTGACTAATGAAAATATTTCTCTGGTCTTGCCGTTACTGCAGGTTTCATCAAGGATTAAAAGTGATATTCAGAATGCTGTCAATGCCGGGCACACTGTGACCATACCAGAGAAAGAAATTGATTACTATGACTGGCACGGCGCCGGCTACATCGACCTGGATCCGTCGAGCGGTGCGGCTGCTTACATGATCAGCGGTTATCTGGCCGGCGGGTGTACTGCATTTACACTTGAGAGCGCAGTTGTTGTACTAAGTACCTTTTTGGCCCTAAGCATTTCACTGCCGTTTATTATTGAGTCTTTCGTGGCCGGTGGAGTTATTAGCATTGTTTTCGGTGCAGCTGACTTATATTTCTCAGCTGAGGTACTGCACAATCTTGCGTTGTATTTTGCCGGGGATCCCACTGCGGGGAAAGAAGTGTTAAACTCTGCACTGTTTGCCGCCGGAGGAGCAGCAGTTTTTAAAGGCTTGAGTGGAATTTGGAGTTTAGTTGCAGCCAAATATGATCAGATTAAATATATTAATAATCTTGATGTTCTTTATAACGGTGCGGCCACCAGGTTACTTTCCCGTGGCTTTAGTTATGAAAGTATTATAAGAATGAGATCTGTAAATGTTAATATCCATTACCTGGAACAGGCTTTCAATGAAACGCGATCATTCGAACAATTTCCAGGCCTAAAGAATTGGTTGGAGGACTGTCTGAGACAGGGTGAATTATCAGTTGGGCTTAAAAATGTACAAAATAAGACGGTGGCGAGGTTGGAAGGCAGAGTGACATTGGACTTAAATAAATTAGCCATCGCTCAAAGCAAGGGGGATATAATAGCTGTAGAAAATTTGATGTATAATGTCCGGGGGTGTTATACTGAGTCCCTGGCAAAAGGGGAAGCCCTACAGTCAGGTTTAGTAAAAAACATTAAAATTGATCTGTCATACATCATCAATCCCGGAGTGGATTTTGCCTATGAGACGATTAATAATACACTGCGCATTGTAGAAGCAAAGAGCTCCATAAATAAAGTAGGATTTCAGGTCATTGAGAAATATCTATATAAGAAACTTGATTCTCAAGGGAATTTAATCTACTCTTTTAGAGTGGATAGGTTGATGGCTAA
>DHGV01000065.1 GCA_002402945.1 Pelotomaculum sp. UBA4789 | reverse complement strand
TTGACCAGCGCTATCACCATGGATATGGGCAACACGCCAATGGGCTCCTTGTGGAACAACAGCCTCTGGTCCATGGGATTGTTGCTGCTAATCATGTCCTGTTTATTTATCCTGATTGTACGCTATGTCGTGCGTAGAGGAGGAGTTGTCCGTTGAATGCCCGCCTTGCCGATAAGATCGCTACGCTGATGTTTTGGAGTGGCGCGCTGGTTGTCATTGTCATCCTGGGGTCCATGATCAGTTATATTCTTTACCACGGGGGGCAATCCATCAGCTGGAGTTTTCTGACGAAACCTCCTGAAGTAATCCGGGCCGGGGGCGGCATAGGCCCCCAGATCTTCAATTCTTTCTACCTGTTGTTCATATCCATGCTCTTCACCGTGCCGGCCGGGCTGCTCGGTGGCGTTTACCTGGCCGAATACGCCAGCGCCAACAAAGTGACGGAACTGATCAGGCTATCCATTGAAACCCTGAATTCGCTGCCTTCCATCGTGGTCGGCCTTTTCGGCCTCCTGGTTTTTGTGAACATGACCGGCTGGGGTTATTCCCTGATCTCGGGCGCCCTGGCCCTGACGGTGATTAACCTTCCCTTGATGGTCCGAATCACGGAAGAATCCGTGCGCGGTGTGCCGGCCGGCCTGCGTGAGGCGAGCCTGGCCCTGGGCGCCAACAGCTGGCAGACGATCCTGAAGGTGGTCCTGCCCTGCGCTTTTCCCGGCCTGATCAGCGGCGCCATTATTACCTCTGGCCGGGTGTTCGGCGAGGCGGCCGCGCTTTTGTTCACCGCCGGCATGTCCAGCCCGGCCCTCGATTTCAGCCAGTGGAATATTTTTCATCCGGCGTCACCGCTGAACCCCTTCCGCCCGGCGGAAACCCTGTCCGTGCATATCTGGAAGGTAAATACCGAGGGTTTAGTCCCCGACCTGCGCCGGGTGGCGGACGGTTCCGCCGCCGTGCTGATCCTGGTGGTGCTGGGCTTTAACCTTTGCGCGCGCTGGCTTGGCCGGAGGATTTACCGCCGCATGACGGCAACGTGAGCGGTATGACATCTGTCCTAGATAAGAATAACCTTTTTAAAGAGCCTGAGATCAAAAAGCGGGCTTTTTTTGTTAGCCCGTAAAAAAGCAAATGGGGTGCTGAGTGCACCCCTGAACTTTATGGGAGGACCTTTAGTCGTTTAAACTGACCCGGTTGCCTGTGACCATGTAGAGAATGGACTCCCCGATGTTGGTGGCATGGTCGGCAATCCTTTCCAGGTAGTGACCGGCGAACAGGAGTTGAACAGCCATTTCCGCCAGTTGGGGATCGCTTTTGATAATGCTCATAATGACGTCGAAATATTGCCTGTATATCTGGTCAATCTCCTTCTCTAAGATGACGCAGTTTTGGGCCATATTGATGTCACCCAGGATATAGGCGGTAATGATGTCGTGCACCATTTCCCGCACCATTTCCGACATTTGCGGGAGATAAGTGAGTTTGGTGATGGTTCTCCGCTCGTGCAACCGCAGCGCCGAGCGGGCGATGCTTTCGGCGTAATCACCCATTCTCTCCAGGTCCGTCGCGATCTGGAGGTCTGTTTGAATGGCCCTTAGATCGACGGCCAGGGGCTGGCGGAGGGCCAGCAGTCGCAGGCATTTGTCCTGAACCTCGATATTCAGCGAGTCTATGCTGTCGTCGTCGGCAATGACCTGATTGGCCAGATTCACCTGGTCATCAAGCAGGGACTTGGTTGATTCATATACGGCTTTCTCCACCATTGAGCTCATGCGCAGTATGTCAAACTGCAGGTCTTCCAGCTCGCTTTCAAGTATCCTCTTTTCCATAAAAGCTCCTCCCGTTACGCCGTGCAAAAGGTGCGGCAAAATAGATGGGTTATAAAACAACTAATGAAATTTAAACATAGCAATGTTAACTCTTTCTTAAGATGCTTTTAAAAATAGATTAAGCCTGCCTGAAAAGAGTTTTCGCCTCAAAATTTTACCGTATAATGGCGTGATTTTATCAATACTTAACGGAATGTTAACAAATAAGTAACAGCATTCTAACGAGGAAGTGTTAAAATGCTATCGGGTAAATTTTATTTTTAGAAAACTAGAACCAGCAGGAGGTTAACCTGGTGTCAGCCAGTAAAATTTCAGTCAAGGAATTGAATTTGTATTATAAAGACTTCCAGGCACTTAAAAACATTGACATGGAAATCGAGGAAAACCGCGTAACGGCATTGATTGGCCCCTCCGGCTGTGGTAAATCAACTTTCTTGCGCACCTTAAACCGCATGAACGACCTGATCGAGGGGGTGCGGGTAGACGGGACCATACTCCTGGACGACAAGGATATCTACCGCCCCGATGTCGACGTGGTCGGCCTGCGAAAAGGCGTGGGCATGGTCTTCCAGCGGCCAAACCCTTTTCCCATGTCGGTTTACGATAACGTGGCCTACGGCCCGCGCATCCACGGTGAGAGAAGTAAGCGCAGGCTGGATGAAATCGTCGAGCGGAGCCTGCGGGGGGCGGCGCTCTGGGAAGAAGTAAAGGAACGCCTTTTTAAATCGGCCATAGGACTGTCCGGCGGACAGCAGCAGCGGGTATGCATTGCCCGCCTTCTTGCTGTTGAGCCGGAGGTCCTCTTGATGGATGAACCGACTTCCGCCCTGGACCCCCTGGCCACCATGAAAATCGAAGAGCTGATTCGTGATTTGAAGAAAGACTACACCATCGTCATTGTTACCCACAACATGCAGCAGGCCGCCCGCGTTTCCGACACCACCGCCTTTTTCTTAAACGGCGAAATGGTAGAGTGCGGAGGAACCGAAATGATCTTTACCAACCCGGTGGACCAGCGAACCGAGGATTACATCACCGGCCGATTTGGATAAAAATAATTTTTTGACCCGGAAACCCGGGTTTTTTCTTTTTTAATACTGCGGTAAAACAGGCTTAACATTGACGGTTTAGAATGGAATTATAGTTAAACGGGGGTGGCAAAGATGAAATTGGCAGCGGATTTACACACCCACACCGTCGCCAGCGGCCACGCGTTCAGCACAGTCAAGGAAATGGCCGAGGCGGCGGCCGAACGTGGATTAAAAATGATCGGCGTGACCGATCACGGCGTCAACATGCCCGGCGGACCCCATGAATACTATTTCAGCCAACTACTCGGCCTACCGCGTTTTGTTGGAGGGGTTGAAGTATTGCGCGGAGTGGAAGCCAATATTGTGGACGGGGCTGGAAACCTGGACATGCCGGAGAGGTACTTAAGCAGTCTGGATCTGATCCTGGCCGGATTTCACGAGGATTGCGGTTACGATCCGGGTTCGGTCGAGGAGAATACCAGGGCGATGATTGGCGCTATTAACAACCCTTATGTCCACATCATTACCCACCCGGGCAACCCCAGTTTTCCTGTTGACATCGAAAAAGTGGTTCTCGCGGCGAAAAGAGCGGGGAAGGTGCTGGAAATCAACAACAACTCCTTTTCCTTGAGCAGGCCCGGCAGTTCGCCTCGCTGCCGCACTTTTACCGAAATGGCCAAAAGACATAAAACAGCGGTCTGCGTGAACAGTGACGCCCACATCTGGCATGCGGTCGGGCAATTCGACCAAGCCCTTAATTTATTGGAAAAGGCAAGGTTTCCGGCAGAGCTGGTTTTAAACACCTCTTTGGAAAAAACGAAGAGCTATCTGTCGTGGGTTAAAAACCTGTTGCAAAAAACTTCATGAAACATTAGCGTCAAGCGAGTC
>DHGV01000080.1:4694-5747 GCA_002402945.1 Pelotomaculum sp. UBA4789 | reverse complement strand
TCTGCAGACCCAGCGGCGCCTCAAGTCCGCTTTGTTCCATCAATGCCGCATCGGTCAGAATACCTGCCGTGGACCCGTCAGACATTACCACTCCGTCTTTCAAAACTATGGTTCTTTCACAAAGCTCAAACACCAGGTCCAAATCATGGGTTGCGATAATTTTAGTGTGCGAAAATCCTTTGAGAAAACTGATTAACCTTCGTCTGGACTGCGGGTCCAGTGCTGATGACGGCTCATCCATCACCAGGATATCTGGGATCATGGAAAGAATAGTCGCAATAGACGCGGCACGCTTTTCACCCCCGGAAAGCTTGTATGGCGCACGATCCTTTAAGTGCGCAATGCCAACTGTCTCAACCGCCTGGATAACCCTCCTCTCCACTTCCTGCTCATCCAGATTGTAGTTCCGCGGACCGAAAGCCACATCATCATAAACTGTTGCCATAAACAACTGGTCATCAGGATCCTGGAAAACCATACCCAGTCTCCGCCTGATCAGAGGCAGGGTTTTCTTTATTACCGGCACTTCCCCCACAATGACTTCCCCTTTATTGGGGAACAAGGCGCCTACAAGCAGCATGAGCAGTGTCGTCTTACCTGCGCCATTGGCGCCTACAATGCCAACGGATTCCCCATGGTTGATGCGGAAAGATACGCCACTTAATGCTTCATGGCCATCCGGATAAATATAATGCAAATTCTTAACTTCTGTGATGTGATGGCTCATTTTCCCACTCCTGTTATCATGGAACCTATATATACCGGTATATTGTAATAACGCGCTGACAGAAAGAACAAGCCCCATCCATAGAGGTAAAGCATATCTTTCATTCTCATCCTTCTATTACTGCCAGTGTTGTATTCTCCTATAAAACCTCTTTGGACCATAGCCTGATAAAGTCTCTGGGCTCTATCATAAGTCCTTAAGAGCAAATTGCCGGCCAGAGATCCCCAAACACCGGGACGAATGCCTCTATGAAAAGGATCGCGCAAACTATAAGCCTGCATTGTCCTCGCGGCCTCCTCCATCAGCACCGAAATATAACGATAGGT
>DHGV01000080.1:0-4609 GCA_002402945.1 Pelotomaculum sp. UBA4789 | reverse complement strand
CTGGAACCCGCCTAAAACAAATATAATACTATGATCAAACAAAGGATTGAAAGCCCCGATACCGACTGCAAGCGGGGCTGCCAGCAGCATTCTCTTGAGGATGGGCAGCAGCGGAATCTCCGCAAGCGCTATGATAACCACTGGATAAATGATAAGCGGCAATAGCCCGCTAATTTCATATTTCCCAAAGGAAACCACTACAATCAAGTATATCATTGTGGTGATAAGCTTCGCCAGGGGATGTATGTTGTGTATAACTGTCTGTTTTTCCGCAAGTTCATCCAGAAAGCGGATGTTGTGTAACGACTGTACTATGTTTGCCATAAATTCTTATAACTCCGTATCGGACAATATATCCTGCATCCCTTTGTAGGGCGGGATTTATCCCGCCAAAAATGTGCGGCTGAAGCCGCACCTACAGTTCCCACGCCTCATCTCACGTCTCAATTCAGGCAGCGCCTGTTTTCCCTCTTCTTTTTGCGATGTTGATACCCATACCTATCATACCTGCGAAAACTAGCGTCATCAAGCCTCCAATTACTCCAGAAACACTGGTTCCCTTGCTAACAGCCGGCCAGGCCTCTTCCTCTTCCTGCGCGGCCTTTATTTCCTCCTCGCTTTCGGAGACCTTAAAACTGTAATCCGGCAGAAAAGCAGTCTTTTGCTGAACTTCTCTCAAGGTCTCATGTATCCCACCAGCCGCTTCAAGTTCCTCCACACCGGCG
The DNA here is from genome assembly GCA_002402945.1 of Pelotomaculum sp. UBA4789. GTDB lineage: Bacteria > Bacillota > Desulfotomaculia > Desulfotomaculales > Pelotomaculaceae > Syntrophopropionicum. The sequence goes on along the minus strand of DHGV01000080.1, from coordinate 3,884 downwards.
GTCCTGAACATGGACCACTCCAGCCCGTCGGGGTGAGAGGAGGCAAACCAGGATAAGACGCATCCGGTAAACAAGGCAAAAAAAGCAAGTCCCGATATAACTTTCTTCAGCGATATACTGCCTAAAGCTTCTCCCTGGGAAGCTTTTTCTATTATCTCAGGGCGCGCCTTCCATACAAATCCTACAACAGCAACCGTAACGAGACCTTCCACCGCACCGATTGCCAGGTGGATGGGCTGCATCAGCAGTACAAATGTGCTGAAAGGCAATTCGGTTTTCCCGGAAAACAGCGTTTCCAGAACAACACCAAAAGCCCCCATCTGAAGCCCGATAACAGCGGCCAGTATAGCCGCGCTGAACATGCGGGCAGGGAAATATCCTTTACGCATAATCTGTTTATAAATGAAGGGGTATGCAATAAAGCAGGTGAAAAACCCCATATTGAAAACGTTGCACCCTAAAGCCAGCAAACCGCCATCGGCAAAAAATAAAGCCTGTATCGTCAAGATGGAGGCTATGGTGAGGAACCCGGCGTAAGGTCCGAGCAGAACAGAAAGCAGCAGCCCGCCTCCCAGATGGCCGCTGGAACCGGTCGCGGGTATGGAAAAGTTAATCATTTGGGCGGCAAAAACAAACGCGCCCATGACTCCCATTAACGGAATTTTTTTCTCGTCCATGCCGTTTTTATTTTTTTGAATTGAGTAGGCCGCAACCCCGGCTGCCGCCACCCACATGGTTCCTCCCACCAAAGGAGAAATCAGGGCGTCTGCCATATGCATAAATGACAACCCCTCACAACAAGATAAATAGATTCCAAGATCGAGCACAATGCAAATATTTACAATAAAGTCATTATAGTTTTCAGCTTACTCATATACAATCCGACACGGGGGGATTTAAGAAGTATTAATTTAAACAAGATTATCTGCTTAAACAAAAAAACTTTGCCCTGTTAGGGGCAAAGCCATTTATATATCTCCACAAGGGAGGCACAGCAAATTAACGTAAACTCAGCTGCCTGTATTTTACTTCCATTATGGTTATAACAGGCCAGATATATTATGTTTTTTTATATTGCTTTTCTAACCGACCTTCTCCACCTTAACCGCGCATACCTTGTATTCGGGTATCTTGGAGATAGGGTCGCGCGCTGCGTTGGTAACCTTGTTAATAGGCACAGCAGGATACTGGAAGGAGGTGAATACCAAGCCCGGCGTAACCCTTTCGGATATCTGTGCTGCTACCTCTACATTGCCTCTGCGTGAGGTTACCCTGACTTTATCACCATCGCAGATACCGAGTTTTTCAGCGTCTGCACAGTTGATCTCCAGGTACTCTGTCGGATAGAACACATCCAGGGCGCCTGTGCGCTGGGTCATGCTTCCGGTATGATAGTGATATCTCCTGCGGCCTGTGCTCAGGACCATCGGATATTCGGCATCGGGCATCTCGTTCGGCGGAATGTGCTCAACCGCATTGAACTTGCCTTTGCCGCGTGAGAACGTCTTGGCATGGAGGAACCTGGTGCCCTTGTGATCCGCAGTTGGGCAGGGCCACTGCAGGCTGCATACATCCAGACGGGCGAATGAAATCCCGCCGTAGGCAGGCGTTAACAGGGCGATCTCGGTCATAATGTTTTCCGGTGATGCGTAGCTCATCGGGTAGCCCATAGCTGTAGAAACGAGGCAGATAATTTCCCAGTCGGGCTTGCTGTTCCCGATCGGTTCGATCGCCTTGCGTACCAGTTGGACCCGGCGCTCGGTATTGCTGAATGTCCCGTCTTTCTCGGCAAAGCTTCCGGCCGGCAGGACAACATCAGCCAGCTGAGCTGTCTCAGTGAGGAAGATATCCTGCACAACCAGGAAGTCGAGGCTTTTCAGTTCGTGCATTACCTGGTTGGCATCAGGGTCAGACAGTACCGGGTTTTCACCAAGGATGTACATGGCCTTGATTTTCTTACCGCATTGTTCAACCATTTCACCAACAGTCAGGCCTGGCTTGTTAGGTACTGTATCCACATGCCAGGCTTTAGCAAACTTTTCACAGTTTGCTTCAACCGTTACACCCTGGTAACCGGAAAAGACATTGGGCAGCGCGCCCATGTCGCAGGCGCCCTGCACGTTGTTCTGGCCGCGCAGCGGGTTGACGCCGCTGGACTCTTTGCCGATATGGCCGCAGAGCATGGACAGGTTTGTTGTGGAAAACACGTTGTGTGTTCCACAGGTGTGCTGGGTGATACCCATGGTATAAAGTATACTTGAGTTTTTGGACGTGGCATAACCGCGGGCAACCTCGCGGATAGTGTCTGCCGGCACACCTGTTATCTTGGAGACATAATCAGGTGTATACTTGGCTACAGTTTCCTTGAATGCTTCAAAGTCTTCAGTGCGTTCTTCCACAAACTCCTTGTTGTATATACCTTCTGCAATAATAACATTGGCCAAACCATTAAACAGGGCAATATCTGTACCCGATTTTAATTGCAGGTGATACTTTGCCAACTTGGCTGAATCAGTAAGCCGCGGGTCTGCCACCGCCAGGATGGCTCCATTTGCAACGGCCTTCTTGATTTTTATACCAATAATTGGGTGCGCATCAAATGTGTTGGTACCGGCTGCCAGTATAAAATCTGCGCTGGCAATTTCTTCAATAGAGTTAGTCATTGCTCCGCTCCCAAACGCTGCCCCCAGACCGGCGACAGTAGGAGCGTGTCAGAGACGTGCGCAGTGATCGATGTTATTGGTGCCGATCACAGCGCGGGCTAATTTTTGCATCAGATAGTTTTCTTCGTTGGTAACACGGGCGGAAGACAGCATACCAATCGCATCAGGGCCGTAGGTTTTTTTCGTCGCGCCCAGCTTTTCCGCCACTAAACTGATAGCCTCGTCCCAGGTAGCCTCAACTAGCTTCCCGTCCTTTTTGATCAGGGGTGTTGTCAGGCGGTCAGGATGATGTATGAAACCGTAACCGAAACGTCCTTTAACACACAGGGCGCGCCCGTTAACATCACCATTCATTGAGGTCACACCGATAACCTTGCCGTCCTTGACATTCAGGTCAAACTGGCAGCCCACACCGCAGTATGGGCAGGTTGTGGTAACCTTTTTAATATCCCAGCGGCGTCCTTTGCCGATCATCGCTTTTTCGCTCAGGGCGCCGGTAGGGCACGCCGAAACGCAGTTGCCGCAGAAGACACAGTTGGATACTTCCGTGTCACTGTATGGAACACCGATGGCTGGTGTAACAATAGCGTTAAATCCTCTGTACGCAAAGTCAATTACATTGTTGCCCTGGACTTCTTGACACATCCTGATGCATTTGCCGCACAATATGCATTTGTTCATATCTCTTTCGATGAACGGGTTGTCCCCTTCTATCGGGTAATTGTGTTTTTCTCCTTCAAAGGCATCCTGCTTTACACCGTAAAAGTAAGCGTAGTCCTGCAGGCGGCAGTCGCCGCTCTTGTTGCAGGTCATGCAATCAGTCGGGTGATTTGCCAGCAGGAGCTCCAGGTTGGTCTTGCGCGATTCAATAACAGCCGGTGAGGCGGAAAATACTACCATGCCCTCGGTAGCTTCGGTCACACAGGACGCCAGCAGGCGGGGGGCGCCCGGTACTTCAACCACGCAGATCCGGCAGGCGCCCGGCTTGCTTAGTTCGGGGTCGTGGCAGAAGGTAGGGATAAAGATGCCTGCCTGCTCGGCCGCTTCCAAAACCGTAGCTCCTTTCGGCGCTGTAATTTGTATGCCGTCTATGGTAAGAGTTACATTAGCCAATTCCTTTCCCCTCCTTTACGCCTTGATAATAGCATCGAATTTACATTTTTGGATACAGGCGCCGCACTTGATGCACAAATCGAGATCGATCTTATGCGGTTCTTTTTT
>DHGV01000042.1 GCA_002402945.1 Pelotomaculum sp. UBA4789 | reverse complement strand
CAGATGATCTGGGAAGAAAAACTAGCCGGGGAAAACATGGAAATCTATAAGAAAAGGATATGATGGCGAAGGTTCTGCCGTAACAATTGACAATGAAGGGAAGCAGGGGGACAAGGGAAGCAGGGGGACGGTTCTTTTGCTTTTTTTTATTAATGTTGTCAGACCAAGGCCGTTCCAATTGCCTTACGGTTTTATTTTATTAAAAGTTTATCAATCATTAATTTATTGTTAATAAATAACCTATATAAAAGGATTAGAAGAGTTGTGTTAATAGATAAGACCGGGCAAGTTAAAACAATACAAAAAGGAGCTGCATACGCTGAATTACCAGAAAAAATTGTTTGGGAAAATTGGCCCTGGGTTTATTACCGGCGCCGCTGATGATGACCCTTCCGGTATAGCTACCTACTCGCAGACCGGCGCGATATTCGGGTACAGCCAGCTTTGGCTGGCGTTGTTTTCTTTTCCTTTTATGGTTGTTATTCAGCAAATGTGCGGCCGCATCGGGATGGTGACAGGCAAAGGGCTGGCCAGCGTAATTAAAGACAATTACTCGAAAAAAGTATTATATTTTGCAGTGATGCTGCTGGTGATTACGAATACAATTAATATCGGCGCAGATCTGGGAGCAATGGCCAGTTCGGCGCAAATGCTGGTGGGATTTCCTTACTTTTTATGGCTGTGCATCATGACAGGGCTGATTATTATCCTGGAGGTTTTTGTAACCTATAAAACTTATTCTAAGATCTTGAAGTATTTGGCCCTGTCATTATTCGCTTATGTCCTGACAGCCTTTATCGTTAAACTGGATTGGCTGTTCATAGCAAAAAACACGGTGCTGCCAAAAATTCAGCTTTCAAAAGATTATCTGCTCAACGTTGTGGCCATTTTAGGCACCACGATTTCACCATATCTATTTTTTTGGCAGACATCGGAAGAGGTTGAAGAGGAAATTTATGACGATAAAATTTTTGATATGGGCGATGGAACTCCCGCAGCAGTGACACCACAAAATGTTACTGATATGGATTGGGATACCATTGTAGGAATGTTTTTTTCTCAGGCCATCATGTTTTTTATCATCATTACTACTGCTGCAACCCTGCATGCCAGCGGTATTACCAATATTGGAACTGCATCGCAGGCAGCAGAGGCCTTGAGGCCATTGGCGGGTGATCTGGCATACTTTTTGTTTGCGGTTGGAATCATTGGGACAGGATTATTGGCGGTTCCGATATTAGCTGCTTCTTCGGCTTATGCCGTTGCCGAGACAATTGGTTTGAAAGAGGGGTTAAGCAAAAAGGCCGGACTTGCTCCGGGATTCTACGGGGTTATTGCGGCTTCCACACTAATTGGCATGTCGCTTGATTGGCTGGGGATTGACCCGATAAAGGCGCTGTACTATGCGGCGGCTTTAAATGGCGTGACAGCGCCACCCTTAATGGCTCTGATTATATTGATTGCTAATAACAAGGACATTATGGGCAGGTTTATTAGTAATAAGCTCAGCAATATAGTAGGATGGATGATCTTTTTAATAATGGCTTTAGCCGGGATTCTGCTTATTATCGAAATGTTAAAAGGATGAGGTGATCAGAGATGGATAAGAAGCTGCAAGAACAATGTATTTGTCCAATGTGTCCTTCTTTTGTGAAATGCGGCGAGCAGCCGGCTTTTTGTCTGCCTGAGGTTGGCGTCAGTAAATGTATCAAGTCCGAGGTTGGATGCGTTTGCCCAGGCTGCCCGGTCTATGAAAAGATGGGATTTAACCGGGAATATTTTTGTATCCGCTAGAACAATTGAAACTTTATGCTAATAAAGGAGGGAAAACGATGGCATATCACCGGGAAACAGATGTGCTTGTCGTCGGAAGCGGCGCCGCGGCCTTTTCAGCAGCGATTACCGCCAAAAAAAATGGCGCAGATGTTATTATGCTGGAAAAGGCAGCTCTCATTGGCGGGACCACTCTGCGCTCGGGCGGCGGATATTGGATTCCAAACAACCGGTTCCAACGGGAAAAAGGGATCGCGGACGTTAAGGAAGACGCCCTCCGCTACATGGCGCGGCAGGCGCGATTGGCGCCAAACTGGGCAATACAGCGGGCGCCTTCAGGGCGGAAATTATTTTGGAACAAGCATTAACTGATCCCAATGGTGTGCACAATATCTTCTATGTTCCCGGGGACAGTGTCCTGGAGGTCAACAGGTACGGCCTGAGGATAATGGACGAGAAACGCAATTATAACGACCGGGCCATGGTCCACTTTGTCTGGGATCCGCAGCGGGCGGAATGGACCAATATGCTGGTGTTTATGATCTTCGACCAGCGGACGGCCTCCTTGTGGCAGGGATTTCCGCCTTATCCGGTTCAGGGGACGCCGGCTGACTACATCGTGTCAGCCAATACTTGGGATGAATTGACGGCGGGCATAGCTTCACGCCTGAAAACACTGTCTGCTCATACCGGAGGATTTGATCTTGCCCCAGCTTTTCAGAAAAACCTGGTACAGACCGTGGCCCGTTTCAATGAATTCGCCAGGACCGGCAAAGATAATGACTTCAACCGGGGCGATTTCAACTATGACCGGGAGTGGACCACCTTCCCGCCAACAGTTCCAGGCACAGTATGGCCGCCAGCCGGCAGCGCAAACTACACCATGTACCCGCTCAGCGGCCAGGGCCCTTACTACGCAGTCATCCTGGGCGCCGGTACCCTGGATACCAATGGGGGCCCCGTCATCAATCACCGGGCCCAGGTACTGGATGTGGATGATAAACCAATCCCCGGACTATACGGGGCCGGAAACTGTATCGCTTCCCCGACAGCAAACGCTTATTGGGGAGCAGGCAGCACCATAGGTCCGGCTTTAACCTTCGGTTATCTCGCCGGCTTGCATGCGGCCGCAGAAACTGTTAAGGCAGTTTGAAGCAAGGGGACGGTTCGAGACCACTGAAAAACACCTAATAAAAAAATAGCAAAAATACAATTGAATGCCTGTCGAAACAGAACTGAAAAACCCCCTTTATGATATAATGAATGTAGCGAAAACGCTAAATCTAAGGAGGTTTTCAGGTGCTTAGGACGATCAAGTCCAAAGTTATGTGTA
>DHGV01000036.1 GCA_002402945.1 Pelotomaculum sp. UBA4789 | reverse complement strand
CCCTTCCCTGTTTGTCAACTTCACAGATGGCTGCTCCTGAGAAAAAAAACCGAACGAAGGACCGGGCATCACCCTTTGTAAAGGGCAATGATTTCAGCTTCTGCTCCAGTGTATCCCATTCCTCGCGGGTGTAAGCAAAAAGACAGCCGTCAAGCCCTTTCGTTAATACAAAAGAGTCTCCCAGCCCTTCTCTGAAGCGGGCCGGTATAAAAAGCCTTGCTTTGGCATCTATGTTGTGCTGGTATTCGCCCATGAACATATAAGACATCTCCGATTATGGATAATTCTCCACTTAGTACCACTTTACACCACTTATTCTATAAAAAAAAAAGAATTCCTATAAGGAATTTGAAAAAATATAAAAAATTTTTAATTAATTATTCTATTATCTTTAAAATATTATTTATAATTACATTCAAAACACTATATATGGAAATATCATAGCCGGATAACGTAATATATATGAATTTTCAACTTTATTAATTATGTAAAAATATTAAAAAAAAAGAGAGATAAATATCCCCCCAAAATTTAAATCTCTTCTGTTATTGGTATAAGCTTCAAGCTGTGTCTTCCTGATCGGCAGAGAAGGATCTACACTTTGATTCTTCAATATCGTTTATCGTGACATTAAAGGAATGTCACTTCATTTTCTTTAAATTTTAATATACTTTATCTTCCTGCCGCTGAAGGTTGCAATCTCCCTGTAACCGATATTTCTGATCAGCTTAACAGCTTCGATCAGCCCGAAACCAACGTCTTCCGGACGGTGGGCGTCAGAGCCAATGGTAACAGGAAGGCCATGCCTATGAAAAACCTCCAGCAGTTCCGGCCCGGGATAAACTTCTTTCGCCGGATACCTTAACCCTGCTGTGTTTACTTCTACACAGACCCCGGCGCGTTTAAAAGCACGCGCGGTCTCCTCGTAAAGCGGTCTGAGGTCACAGGCAGGGCGAAAATTAAATTTTTTCACCAGGTCCGGGTGAGCCATGATATCAAAAAGACCAGTCAGCGCCGCCTGCTGCAAAAGAAAGAAATACCGCTCGTAAATCCCGTCAATATTCCTGCTGCTGTACCCTTCCAGTTCGGCTGAGTTGTCAAACCCCCACCCGTCTATAAAATGCACCGAACCCGTTATGAAATCAAATTGATACGGGGCGAGAAGCCTCTCCAGCTCTTCTTCATGCCCTGGCACGAAATCTGCCTCAATCCCCAGCTTCACGTTGATCGGGGATACAGCCGCGTTCTCTTTCACCATGTTGACATAAGCCGGAAGTTTACTTTCGTCCATAGCATAATCAGGTATCATCTTGTCCGGAGGCAGAAAATAGAGGGGGAAGTGATCCGCAAAGCCTACTTCCCTTATGCCCAGCGCTGCCGCCCTGTCCAGATACTCATCGATTTCCCCCGCTGCATGCCCGCACAGCTTGGTGTGCAGGTGATTGTCTGCTGGTATCAAGATCTTGTCAGCACCCCTTACGGATATGGACCCGGATTTTTGCAGGGTCGGCTTTTGCCGGCCATGTGCGGATGAAGCCGCAGCTACAATTCCCCGCATCCCATATCCCAGTCTTACGTCTCAGTTCAGCCTCTCCAGCCGGGGTTCCCACCCGATCTGCTTAAAGAGGTCAGAGTATTGCACGGTAGCAGGCCCTCCTTTGTTCTCCAGGAGCGCCGCGCATATTGCTTCCAAAACATTTGCACCCAGCGACCTGCCATTAAAAGACGGGCTTGCCGTCGCCAGCCACCTTGCACCTCTGTTTTTAAGGTCCTTAACATCCTCTGGTGAAACGGTGCTTGTAATAATGTCTTTGCCGCTGAGATCAGCCGGCAGATGGCGCCGTAAAAAATGAAAATCACCGGCTAATATTTCCGCCCGGCGGTAGTACCGTTCATAACGGGATTTGATTGCTGCCTGCTTCTCTCCCAGCGGATAGAGAAAACCGATTGGCAAGCTCCTCAGCAGCGGCAGCGCAGCGCGGGCGGCTGTATTGAAAGAAGCCAGGGAATAAAAGGGCAGCGGCACGCCGAGGGCAAACATAGCGTCTCCAATAATTAAGCGGCAGCCGGCCTGTTCCAGAGATGCCGCCAAACCAAAACGATCCAGAACTGATGATATTAAAACCACCTGATCCCGCCGCGGCCAGCCCACCTTAGCCCTGATATATGAAACCAAATCCCTCTCAATGGTATCCTTGATGCCCTCGCCGTCTACCAGCGGGGTAATTTTAACCTGGGCGGCTAATTTTAACCCTGCCGCCAGCTTGTATCGTCTTTCCCCGGCCCTCAGGATCATATTGACACCGCCCATACCCAGGGCACTCACCATGCCGTCAAAGCTTTTAAACAAGCCTGCAGCTTTGCCAAGATCTCCGCCGGTGCCAATGCGCCTGACATGCAGGGCACAGAAGGGACTTATGATTTCAGTCTCGTAATCCCGCATCGGCGAGCCCAGGCTGACACTTACTACATGTTTCAAAAAAAGGCTCCCTAAGTAATATTGTTAACCCTACTGCTTAAAACATTTATATAAAAAATAATTTATACTAAGCATTATAGCCACCGGCCCCGCAACATGTCAAAAACAATTAATCACCCCTGGAGATCAATACCGCTTCATGGTAGGCGTCTAGTGTTTCCACTGCTATGTTCTGCCAGTCATAAACAGTTAACACTTTTTTCCAGGCACGCCGGGTCAGGTCCCTGGCCAATCCCGGATTCACCAGGACCTCCCTGATGTAATAGGCCAGAATATCCGGCTTCCCCGGGGGGGTTTTGTAACCGTCTATACCGTGTGCTATTACCTCACTTAAGCCACCGGTGTCCGAAACAATAACCGGGATCTGGGTAGCCATGGCCTCGAGGGCAACGATGCCGAAAGGTTCATATAGGCTTGGGAAAACAGCGACATCCGCCTGCTTCAATTGATAATTTCTTTGTACCTCATCCAGGAATCCCAGGAAATCAACCTTTCCAACCAGACCTAATTCCTCGACCCTGGTTTTTAAGTAATCAGTATAAGGGCCCGAACCGCCCACCAGAAGTTTCAGCTCCGGCAACTGGGGAAGTAAGTAGGTGACAGCCTCCAGGAGAACCTGGACTCCCTTTTCCGGCACCAGACGGCCGATGAACAATATCGTCTTCACAGCTGAGTGAGACTCTTTTTCACCGGGAACGAGCTGTCTTGGTATACCCAGGTTAGCCGGATCAACCCCGTTGGGAATAAAGAAAATCTTGTTCCTGGGAACACCAAAAAGACTTGTAATCTCTTCCACCATATAGATGCTGCAGCAAATTACCACATCTGCTGTTTTAACCAGCCTATCCTCCAGGTTGTGGATTCGGCGCTGCATATCGTTATGAATACCCCGGTTGCGGCCATATTCCGTGGCATGGATGGTGGCGGCGAGGGGCAAACGGTTATTTACGCTTAATTTAATGGCTGCATCCTGCACCAGCCAGTCATGGGCGTGAATTATTTCAAACTTTTCTGTACTCATCAAGCTGTTTGCCTTATCGACCATAGCCTTGTTTAGCTGCTCCACCCAGATCATAAAATCTGTGGCTGTCAGGTCATGCGCCTTTACCCGGTGGACATGCACTCCGCCAACAAGCTCGTATTCATCTGCCCCTTCTACCGGACAGGTGATCACGTGGATATTTTCACCAAGACGGGCCAGCGCCCTGGACAGGTCATTAACATGACGAGCCAGTCCACCCACGGTTTTTGGCGGGAACTCCCATGACAGCATTAATATTTTTAACGGTTCCCTGCCCAATTTGCCTCCGGGCCGGCTGAACCGGCTCAGACGGTAGTGGCGGCTGTAAACAGAATAATCTATATCCGGAAAAATATTGTCTTCTTTTTCAAGTTCAGCCAGTTCCTTTTCATTAGTCTCACCCTCCGCCAGGCGGGCTGTCAGGCTGTTAAAACGGTTGATGTGATCACTGGTACGCTGGACGGCGTACTGAACTGCAGTACCGGTCTTGATGATGAAAGCCCAGTCACTGCTCTGCGCCAGCAGTAATTCCCGCGCCGCCTGGTTGAGCGCCCGGCGGATAACTCCTCCGGCATTGGGATTCAAATCGGCCAGGTCCACCATCGTGGCCTCAGCCCGGTGCAGGTGTCTGTATATCCAATCATTGCTGGGATTAAGCCATACTTCGTTGTATCCTCCCTCTCCCCAGCTGGAAGCTGCCAGGTCAACTACCTGGTTTTCAACATAATTCCCCAGATAAGCAGCGGGAGTGGTCAGTTTAACCCCGTAATTTCCCGAGTCTATAGCGCGGCAGAAATACTCCAGCCACATCGGCCCCTCGTACCACCAGTGGCCAAAAAGCTCCGCGTCATAAGGCGCGACAACAATTGGCTTGCGATCCATCCATCCGGACAGATGTTTGATCTGAAGCTCCCGTTTGTATGCAAAGTCCTTGGCGTCCCCGGCAGCCTTTTCCTCGGCTATTTCCGGCTGGTAGGCTTCTTTATGATCTCCCTGGCCGGTAATGCGATAATACTTCAGGCCCGTATCACAGCGGATATTACCGCCAGGCAGGCAATCAGCAAGATAATCCAGATCAAGATCGAAGCCGATATCGCGGTAAAACTCGCGGTAATATGGATTACCCGGATAACCGGCGTGCCTGTCCCAGACCTGACGTGAGCTTTCCGGGTCACGGCCGAAAGCAGCTACGCCTGACCGGCAGTAAACCGGCGCATATACTCCGTAACGGGGAACCGGGGTAGAAAGGTTGATGCCGTGTGTTTCAACAAAAAAATAACGGAGTCCGAAATCTTTCAAGATATTATCCACACCGGGAACATAAGCGCACTCCGGCAGCCAGATCCCGGCTGGCGGTCTGCCAAAATTTTGGATATATTGTTCCACAGCAACCTGCACCTGCACCCGCCTGGCCTCCTGTTTCATGATCAGCGGCAGGTAACCATGGGTTGCGCACGTGGTTATCACTTCCAGCACCCCTAAGGCCTGGAGGCTCTGGATCGGCAGGATCAGGCTGCCGCCGTAATCGCTTTCGAAGGACCGGCGCAGTTCATTTAAAAGGCGATAGTACATTACCGCTACATTTTTAAAGGCCTGATCGTTTTTATTTCTGTCAATTTCTAATTCCGCCAGCTTAATCATCTTGTTAAGGTGGCGCAAGTACCTTTCCTGCAACAGTTGGTCGTTCAGCATACTGATCAGGGGTGGAGACAAGGAAAGAGTTATCCTGAAATTCACACCATCTTTTACCAGTCTTTCGAAGGATCTGATTAATGGCAAATAGCATTCAGTAATGGCTTCAAAAAGCCATCGCTCCTCCATCACCCCCGGGTCTTCCGGGTGGCGGATATATGGCAGGTGAGCATGCAGCACAAGCGCGAAATATCCTTCCGTCACAACAAAGCCTCCTGAAAAAAATCCATGCCACAATTATAGCATGGAAAAATAACCTAGCCGTAAATTATTTAGCCGCTCCGCACTGTTTGCAGATCCCGAATATCTTGAGCTGGTGGTCAGTGACAGTAAAGTCATGTTTTACACTTACACGGTTTTCAAGCTCCTCCAGGAGATCTTCATTCACTTCGATAATACTGCCGCATTTAATGCAGATGAGGTGGTGATGGTGGTGGTGATCCTTACCCTCTTCAGTGCCGAATTCGTAACGTTTGCGCCCATCGCCAAAATCAATGGCGTGGATCAGGCCAAACTCCTGGAAAAGCTCCAGGGCTCTGTAAACAGTCGCCAGTCCCACATCCGGAGCTTCTTTCTTAACCAGGTTATAAACCTCTTCGGCGCTTAAATGCTTGCCCTTGTTTTCCAGGAGGACCTTCAAGGTCAATTCCCGCCGCGTGGTAAGTTTTGATTCTCTGGCCTTGAGCTTTTCTCCGATGTCAGAAATTACTTTATCCATTTTGACACCACCATTCTGGCTTTTTGCCGTTAATCTGAATGCATTCGATTATATTACACAATTATTTGATTACAGGATGAGCGTAGTAGTTTTCCCTCCGTTTTTTCAATACCAGACGTCTCCGTTTGATATCAAGATAGCAAAGCAAAATAAATACAGCCACGAGCAGGAGCACAAACATCAGCAGCCAGAACCACCATTTGGCTGTCAGTTTTCTCTTTAAATCACCCTGCAGAACCAGGTCAACTCTCCCCAGCTCTATGTCCCTGTTGTAGAGGACAATTTCCCCTGCTTTGCTCCCCGCCCTTGCCGGGGCGGTAATCTTTTCATTCGGCAGGACTTCCTGTCTGATTTCAGGCTGACTGCCGACAGGAAAACTGTATATTATGATATTCCCGGTAACGACCGGCGCAGTTTTTAACACACCGTACTTAACCGGTACATCAGCAACATATGCGCCTGACTGATACAGCATTACAGGATTAAAGCCGGTGAATCCGTAATCCAAAAGGCTGGCAGAATCAGTCCAGATATTGTTTCCTTCACTTTTCATCACCACAGCCAGCAGTTCCCTGCCGTCCCTGGCAGCCGCAGTAACCAGGCACTGCCCTGCATCATCGGTATAACCGGTCTTAATCCCTATGCCCCCGTCATAATTCCATAGCATTTTGTTGTGGTTGCCGAGATAGGTCTGAGCTTCCGGATCACCCCGCTCGATAGTCTTTACCTTTGTTGCGACAATTTTTCTGAACTCCTGGTTTTGCATGGCATAACGGGCTATCTTGGCCATATCAAGAGCGGTGCTGTAATGATCAGGGTCCGGCAGCCCGTTGGGATTGTTGAAATGTGTGTCTGCAGCACCGATTGCAGCAGCCTTCCTGTTCATAATCTGGACAAAGCCTTCGACTGAACCCCCGATATGATTAGCAATGGCCACAGCAGAATCGTTTCCCGAATTCAGCATCAGCGCATAAATCAGGTCTTCAAGAATAATCCGCTCACCCTCCTGCAGCCCGATAGCCGATCCTTCAACCAGGCTGGCTTCCAGTGGGATTGTAACCAGATCCCTCATTTTGCCGCTCTCCAAAGCGATAATCGCAGTGAGGATTTTTGTAGTACTGGCCGGATAGATCTTCTCTTTTGCATTCTTCTCAAAAAGCAGCTGCCCGTTAACAGAATCCAGCAGCACAGCCGCCTCTCCTGTAACTGCCGGAGCGGCAGCCGCAGCTGAGGGCCTGGCGATCTGGGATGCCATTATAATTACCAAGAATACCCAAAAGTATGTCTTGTTCCGCATTATACCACCTTGATGATTTATGAACTGTCAGTGATGTTTTTTACCAGAGGTATTATATCACATGGGACTGTTCTAAGCCTAGCCAAGACATCAGTTTAGTTTTTCATAAGTTTTCCACGGCGGACGCTTCCTGAACAAAGCCAGCAGCCCGAACGTAACCAGGATAATCAGGCCGGACAATAACGGGATCTGCAAGCAACCAAACCTGTTGAAATATTCCAGCAGGCGTGTTGCGCCGCCGCCGATTAGAAAAGCCAGGCAGAAAACAGAGAGCCAGATAATAGTTCCCTCACGCCACCCGCGCTCTTTGAATATCACCATTGTTGAAGCAATGCAGGGCACAGTGAGAGAAAGTGTGAGCAGCACAACAAAATTTTGCAGCGGCATCATGTGCAGGCTGAGAATGGCAGCCGCACCGAACTCCTTTCTGATAAAACCCATAACTAAAATATCAGCAACTTCCGGAGGCAGGTGCAGCCATTTCACAGTCACAGGCGCCAGGAAATTACGCAGGCTGTTCAGTAGCCCTGTAACATCAAGGATGCCCAGGAATAGCGTCCCTCCGGCAAAGATCGGCAAGGCCTCTGTGATAAATTGGTAAGTCCGGCCCCATGTTTTGATGATAATGTTTTTTATTTTCGGCAGGCGCAGCGGCGGCAGCTCAATCAGCAGGGGGGTTGTGCCGCCCGGTAAAAAAGTGCTAAGTATGGTTCCGGTACAAACCAGCAGGCAAAACATAAAAAGAACGAATAAAAACAAATATGTTGCGCCCTGGCCGGCAAGTATGGCAATAATGATCGACAGCTGTGCGGAGCACGGAACACAAAGCGCCAGGAGGAATATGGCTATCCGGCGTTCCCGGTCGGATGACAGCATCCTGGTAGTGATGAAGGCCATGGTAACACAGCCGAAACCGAGGATCAGGGGTATAACAGCCTGCCCGTTCAGACCAAGGCCGGACAGATTCCGGTCAACAAGGGTGGCGATCCTGGGAAGATAACCCGTATCTTCCAGCATAGAGAGGACCAAAAATATACCCAGTACCAGCGGCAGCAGGAGTCCGATTAAATAAGTCACCGTAAGGGTAAGTACGCCGTACTGACCGGCAAGCAGTGTATTCGGCACTGAACCAGGCGAGGTAAAAACAGCCAGCAGGGAACGGACAGCCGGCTCATAATGATCGATCATGAACTCCCCGGTTTTGTCAACAATAAAACCGGCCAGAAAAACACCGATCAATTCATAAACGGCCCACAGGGTTATTGCCAGCAGCGGGAAACCAGTGACCGGATTGAGCATCCAGCGCCCCAGCTTTGAGGTAAAACTTGCACTCTCGCTGGTATCCCGCACAACCTGAGAAACAATCTGATTTACCTTGTCCCGTCTCTCAAGGTAGAGAGCTTCCCTCCCCGTCCCGGGATCCATACCGTACCTTGCGCTGATGACGGGATCTCCCTCCAGGATCAAAAGAGCTTCCGCCGGGCTCGCGGGAGGATGTATTTTATTAATCTTCTCCATCAGGGAAGGGTCTACGCGGCCAGGCATGGCAAATTTTATCTTTTTCTGCAAGTCAGACATGCCAACGCCGCTTTCCGCAATCATGGAAACAACCGGGACCCCCAGCACTCTTTCCAGGAGGGGAATGTTAATTTGAATACCCTCCCGTTCGGCATCATCGATCATATTAAGCACCACTACCATGGGGATGCCCATGTCGATAAGCTGCTGGGTCAAAAACAGGTCCTGCTCCAGGTGGACAGCATTAACAACATTGATCACGATATCAGCTGAGAGCACGATATCCCTCGTTATTGTTTCCTCTTCGCTATAAGAAGAGATGCCATAAACCCCGGGGGTATCAATCAACACATCGCTGCCGTAACGGCCGCAGGCCATGTTAAGAGTAGTCCCGGGGTAATTTGATACGTCCATGTAAAGGCCCGTCAGGGCATTAAAAATAACCGATTTGCCCACATTAGGGTTGCCGGCCAGGACAATTTTGGCGCCACCTGCCGGGACAATTTCATTCCTGCTTATTTTATCCAAAAACCGTATCACCACCGGTTAACTTTAATTTAGCGCGGTGCTTCAGCCGCCTTTTTATGGAAGTAAGACTTATATCTCATCTGTTTTAAATCAGCACTAATAAGGTTCAACCAGGATAGTCCTGGCCAGGTTCCTGCCGATGGCTATTTCCTGCTTATTCCTGGCAACCACAACAGGACCTGCGGGCACAACCTCCCGGCAGGTAATCACAGCTCCTTCAGATATGCCAAGGCGGAGAGCCTGAACCCGGACCAGATCGTTGGGGATGCTGGTAATCTTTATAACTTGTCCTTTTCTGACTTCATCCAACTTCAATATTTGCCCTCCCGGATCATGATAGCCATCATTACAAAATGATAAAGATAACCGTTCTCATTCTCAAGTCATTATAGGGAAGATCAAGAAAAATATCAACAACAATTTTTAAACTGCAGGCTTTTAAAACATTTTCATGGTTACACCATAGTGTATAATAAAGTATAATAATCACTAAAACATCATTAAGCTAAGGGAGTGGCCCCTAAATATTGCATGAGCTGAAAATAATTTTGACCTCAAAAAAAGAACTCGGCCTGCTGCTGGTCTTTTTTTTAGTGGAATTCACAAGAGGAGCTTTTTTTCTTACCTTTCTGCCGCTATATGCTGTTAATTACCTGGGCATATCAGTTGTCTCAGCCGGACTGGCGGTATCTGCCCACTACCTGATGGAAACCCTCTTTAAAGGAGCGGCTGGCTGGCAGCTGGACCGCAAGGGGTATCCTGTCTTGCTCCTCGGAATGCTGCTGGGCCTGGCATCTCTGATAATTATGAAGTCCTATAGCCATCCCGTTGCCTTAATGCTTGGCTCAGCCCTTTTTGGCCTGGCTGTTTCCCCGGTGTGGCTGGCGGTGATCAGCGGTATAGCGCCGGTACAGCTGAAGGAGCGGGCTGCCCGCATGGGTATCGTTTTTGCTGTTTGGCTGATTGGCGGCGGCGGCGGCCCGGTAGTGATAAACTTTTTTATTGCCCGGGATTATGACACGGCCTTCTGGCTGTTGATCGTCCTCTGGTCAGCAGCCCTGCTCTTAACTTTACTCACCATCCCCGTAATGGAACATAAATCCGGTGCGGGTTCAGGCTTTTCATTCTGGAAAGAAGTTTCCCGGATGGCGGAAAACCAGTTGTTTAAAAAGGTGCTGATCCCCGGCATGTTTCTGCAAACCTTGACGGGCGGGCTTTTGCTCCCGTTGCTTCCCCTGTATGCGCAGAACGAGATCGGTCTCACTCCGGGCCAGTATGCCATAATGCTCCTTGCCGGCGGGGCAACCGCAGCTTTTTCCTTTCTGCCAATGGGGCATCTTGCTGATCATTTCAGGCTTAAAACACTTCTGGGCAGCGGCTTTGCCATGAGCGCAATCTCCCTGGTCCTCTTCTCATTGGTGGCCCGTGAGCCGCTCAGCGCTTATTTGCTGGCTGGGCTGGTGGGCTTTTCATATGCTGTCGTCCTGCCGGCTTGGAACAATCTCTTGGCGAAGGCAATCCCGCCTGAGAGGCAGGCGACTGGCTGGGGTGTTTTTGCCACTGTTGAGGGCATGGGCATTGCCGTCGGGCCGGCCCTTGGCGGGATAATGGCCAAGAACTATGAAATATCATCTGTCCTGATTCTATGCGCACTGCTGCTGGCAGCCATGTCCTGCTTTTATTTTTTATATCCTATTGAAAAAATTATCACCGGGGCCAAATAAAACAACTCAGACAGAGGCTATTTCATGGACTTTTCCCTTTTTTTAATAATATTATTTTCAGTTGTTTTCCTTTATTCCCTGGCGCCTACACTCTTAGTCCGGCTTGGCGGGATAGGCGCCCAGGCGCGGGCGGCCAGGGGATACAGCAGGGTCGCCCTCACCTTTGACGACGGGCCGGATCCGAACTACACCCCCCAGATACTTGAAATACTCCATCGCTACCAGGTGAAGGCCTGTTTCTTTGTTGTCGGTGCGAAAGTCATGGTTTACCCCGAGCTGACCAGGCAAATCCTTGAGGAGGGGCATACCATCGGCAACCACGGTTTCCGGCATAAGGCGATCTGGCTGCTCGGCCCCAGCGCCGCCAGGAAGGATATCGGCGACACCAACCTGGCCATAGAGAAGCTGACCGGTCAGAAGACTATATTTTACCGTCCGGCCTGGGGCTTGTTCAACCTCTCTTCAATCAGGTACTGCTGGCAGAAAGGCATGAAGATAATCCTCTGGACTTATTGGGGCTGGGACTGGATTAAAAAAGCCACACCGGAAAGCATCTGCCGGAATGTGCTGCATAAAATCAAGGACGGCACCATCATCATTCTCCATGACAGCGATTCCGCCCCTGGTGCGGCCAAGGGCGGCCCCGCGCGGATGATTGAAGCGCTGCCGCGTATTCTGGAGGGAATAGAACAGAAAGGACTGCAGGTGGCTTCCCTGGATGAGATTATGCTTCATAAAAAAAAGCTTACCTTTAAAAAAATACTGCAGCAGCTTTGGGGCCTGGCAGATCATCTGGTGCGGGTACTGTCCGGGATCAAGGAAATACCCGGCTGCACAACCTGGAGATTTGCCCTGCACACACACCATGGCAGCGATTGGGTCCTGTATGACGGCTGCGTAATTAAGACCGGCGAAACTTACCTTGACCTGCACGCCAACAATGACCGGTTCATGGCGCTGATCGATGAAAACACATCCGTTGAGCGGTCTGCTATCATTGCCATGCGTGAAGTGCTGCACAACCTGCCGCGCCTGGCGGAATTTTTACAAAACGACAAGCGGGTTGAGAAGGTCAATGCTGTCATAGGCATCACTCTGCTGCACCGCGGCCTGGGGCGCATCGGCTTTACAATTGTGGATATGCCGCCGGGGATTTTTACAACACTTGTCGGCTGGTACGAGCGGTGGCTGCTCGGTATTTACCACCCGGGCGGCTTTAAAAAACAGAAGTCGTACCGTGAAAAACTCTCACCCAAGTATGTGATTATAACCCGGCAGGAACTGATGCGCCATTTACCCGCGGCCGGGACTGCTATTAAATAAATAATTACTGGTGAGGTGTTGCTATTGGACAGTCAGCGTCTGGCGGATGAACTTAAAAAAATACTGCCTGCCGAGCGGGTGCTCGCGGGCAGCCTCGACCGGAAGATGTACAGCTATGACAGTTCTTTTCATGCCCGCTTCAACAGCTTCATTCCCGATGCGGTTGTACTGCCCCGTTCCACCGCAGAAGTTTCCGGCATCATGCGCTTTGCTTCCAGCCACAATGTGCCGGTCGTACCCCGGGGCGCCGGCAGCGGGGAAACCTGCGGCTGCCTGGCAACAAGCGGCGGAATTGTGCTGGACCTGTCTGGTTGGGATACGATCGATGAAGTCGACGTGTCCAACATGCAGGCTTTCGTCAGGCCCGGAGTTGTCCATTACAGGCTCAACGAGCACCTGGCTGATTTCGGCCTTTTTTTCCCGCCGGATCCCGGCAGCACGCGCATGTGCACTATCGGCGGGATGGTGGCAAACAACTCCAGCGGCCTGCGGGCAGTTAAATACGGCGCCACGGAACAGTATATCCTCGGGCTCGAGGTAGTAATGCCTGACGGCAGTGTTATCATCACCGGCGGTGTAAACTGCAGGGCACTGAAAAACGTTTCCGGCTTAAACCTTACAAAACTATTCGTGGGGTCAGAGGGCATTCTGGGTGTGATCACCAGGATCAGGCTGAGAGTCTGGCCGCGCCCGAAAGCCCGCGGCATTGCCATGGCGGTTTTTGACAGCCTGGACGAAGCGCCGGCAGCCGTGCTGGACGTATACCAGTCAGGTATCCTGCCTTCAGGCATAGAGATCCTCGATTCTTCGGCCATCCAAGCCGTCAATATTTATAAACCGGAAATCAACCTTCCCGCCGCCGAGGCCATTTTGATCTTTGAGGTGGACGGCAACCCGGCCGGGGTTGAGTGGGAAGGGCTCAAGATTGCTGAGATCGTCAAAAAAAGAGCCCGGTCAGTGGAATGGACCACTGATAAGGACCGGATGGCTGATCTGTGGCGGGGACGCGGCGTTGTGGCCATGGCCGCAGCCAGGCTGCGCCCGGAGTGCAGCAGGATTTTTGCCGGTGAGGATATCAGTGTCCCCCTGAGCAGGGTAACCGAGGCGCTGCGCCGGATCAAGGACCTCGGCAGGGAGTTTGGCATTACGGTAGTTAACTACGGTCATATCGGTGACGGCAACGTACACACCGCACCGGTGATCAACCTTGAAAACAGCGAAGAAGTGGAGCGGGCAAAAGGCCTGGCAGACGCCATCCACCGGCTGGCTATTGAATTGGGTGGCTCAACAACCGGCGAGCACGGCGTCGGCGCCGTCAGAAACCAGTATGCCCTGGCCGAACACGGCGAGGCGGCGAATGTGATGAAGCGGATCAAGGAAGCCCTGGATCCGGGCAATATCATGAACCCGGGCAAACTTCTGCCCCCTGGGGGGGAATAAAGCAGTGGCTGAGGACTTATACAGCCTGAAAGAACATTACCTGCGCTGTGTGCGCTGTGGGCAGTGCCGCTCGGTCTGCCCGGTTTTTGAAGAAATCGGCAACGAAACGGCTTCCCCGCGGGGGAAAGTATTTCTGGCGCATATGCTGGCCAGTGGTGAGCTCAAGGCGGACGCAGAGGTTGCTCAAAAGCTGTCCCTCTGCCTGCTCTGCCAGGCCTGCACAAAAGAGTGCCCCTCTGCTGTGCCCGTCCATAAAATTATAATGGCTGCCCGTTCCCAGCTGGCCAGGGAAATGCCGTCCCCGCTACAGAAGCTTGTTTTTAAAGATATCTGGACCCGACCCTCCCTGCTGAACTTTTCCTCCGGACTGCTGCGGGGCTGCCAGGGCCTGGGCCTGACCAGCCTGGGCAGATCCCTGGGGCTGCTGCCGCCCGCCCTTGACCTCACCGGCCGGCTGCCCAGCCAGCCGGCGCGGAACTTTATCAAGGAGATTACCAAAGCGGAGGGCGCTCCGAAAATGAGGATTGGCTATTTCCTGGGCTGCACCACCAACATTTTGTTCCCTAATGTAGCCAAAAGCACGGTGTCAGTGCTCTCCCGTCTGGGCTGTGAAGTAGTTACCCCCCGGGATTTAAAATGCTGCGGCCTGCCCCAGGCAGAAAACGGGCTAATCGATACGGCAGAAGCCCTTGGATCCTTTAATGCAGCTGCTTTCCGGCGCCTGGGGATCGATGCGGTCGTCACTGACTGTGCCTCGTGCTTTGCGGCCCTTAGAGAGAGCAATACTTTCAAAGGGATAGAAATATTGGATTTATCACAGCTGCTCAACGATCTGCTCACCGGCCACAAACTAAAAAAAACCAGCAGGATCATCACCTACCATGACCCCTGCCACCTGGCCAAGGCACAGGGGATTACAGACGCGCCGCGCGAGCTTCTGGAACGGACCTGCGCCGGGTTCAGGGAAATGCCCGGCGCGGATAACTGCTGCGGGGGCGGCGGCTCCTTTTCTTTTTACAACTACGACACCAGCATGGGTATCCTTGATAAAAAAATATCCTCAATAAAAGAAACAGGAGCAGCGGTTGTAGCAACCTGCTGCCCCTCCTGCATTATGCAAATCAGGCATGGCCTGCTGAAAAGCGGGCAAAATATCATCGTGGCGCATCCAGTCGAGCTCCTGGCTCAAAGCCTTCAGTAAAGATAAACCTGGCAACCTCAGGCGGCTCCAAAAATTCCCACTGCCCCTTCATCATACTATCCAGTGCAGCTACTTCAATATGTAACATGGCAATGCCACAGTCCAGGCGTTTAGAAATATTATATGAATCATTAAGGTTGTCCACTGCAACGGTTATATTATCCGCCTGCACTTCAAAACGCCACGGTTGGCGGTTGACAGCCGAAGGAGCCAGCCTGGCTGCCTCCAAGGCTTTTTTAACCCCACCGGGCCAATTCGTTTCTTCCAATCCTGATACCAGTTCAGCCAGTGGCTTTCGCTGATGATTCCTGCCGAAGCCAGCCATGATTTTTTCTTCAAATGACAAGCCCTCCCTGGTATAACCGATCGGCGTTACCGCCAGGACTCTCTCTTTTTTACCGGCTCCCGCAAGCAAGGATGCGATCTCTGGCCTGAAAAAACCACCTACCCAGCAGGTGGCAAGATTTGAGGCTGTTGCCTCCAGGATTACGCCTTCACCTAAATAGCCAACCTTTTCCTGAATATTAGGGTCATCAATATTTCCAACAAAAGCTATAAAAGCAGGGGCGCCCTTTATCTTTCCCAAATTACCGATTGCACCTTTAAAAATCTCATCAGTTGCTTGGTTTACAAGAACCGCCCTGGTTTCCGGATAAGGGCTGAATTCCGATAAAAACTTTTGTATGTATATCAACGTGCTGTTTTCCACTGGCCTGGCGTCAAACTGCCGCCTTGACCTGCGGCTCATTATGGCGTTTTGCCACCTGTGAAACGGCATCTTCATTACAGCTTCCCCTTGCTTAAACACTGATATCGTTTATATTAGCAGTTATTAAAAAGCTCTTATGGGATCTTTAAGAGCGCATTTAGATCAAAAAAAATTAATACATGTTAAAGCGGTTTTCGCCAGGGCTCGCCTGCCTGCCTGTCCAGGGAGCGGGACTCCCATTCCACTAGTTCCCGAATCAGCGGGTCCCCGAGCAGTTCCTCCCAGGCCAGCCTGGCCCTGGCTAAAAAGCGGCGGTCCAGGACATTGATGTCTCCCGCCCGCACCAGCGGGCAAACCGGGATGGCCGCGCCCTCCAGGCGCAGCTCAAGAATTCCTGACGGCGTCAGGTAAGGCGAGACAGGAAACGTCCTGCAGGCAAAGGGCCTCCTGGCCCGCGGACAAACACCGCGGCAGATGACAAAATAAAGGCTGCCTTGGCTGGCAGGGCAATACTCATATTCCTCTGCAGCATGTTCCTGCCAGTCCAGCCATTCCTCTGCCCTGTCAAACATTACCTCTTCACCGGGGAGCAGGTACATGCCCACCCCTTTTTCCCACTCCAGGCAGCAGATGCTGCCGCAAAGCTGCCCGCAGTCCACAGGCAGCGGGGTTACCTCGTTCAGCAGATTATAAACCCGTTCCCAGTCAACCAGTAAGATCAACTCCTAGTTTAATGTATCTTCCTGTTAAGCTTTTACCCAATATTGCCTGGCTTTTCGGCCACGATGACAGTTATTGTCTGCTGCTGGCGCTGGCGTATCATTGTAAGCTTTACAGCTTGTCCGATCTGCGCGGCTTTGATCGCCGCTACCAGTTCGTCGGCATTGACTATCTTTTTTCCGTTGAACTCTACAATTACATCCCATTCTATCAGGCCTGCCTGCTGCGCAGGGCCACCCGCTACTACGCCGGCTACAACCGCCCCCTCTGCTTTATCCAGCCCGAGAAAGCCGGCCAGTTCACTGTCCACGGTGCGGACTTGTACGCCCACCCAGGGCCGGCGCTTAGTTACATTGTTCTTTAAATCCTCCAACACCTGCTGCACGGTACTGGTAGGTATGGCAAAACCTATTCCCTGGGCACCTGAACTGATGGCCGTGTTGATTCCCACAACCTCACCCTTTAAGTTTAGGAGAGGGCCGCCGCTGTTACCGGGATTGATGGAGGCATCAGTCTGGAGAAGATTTTCATACTGCCTGTCTTCAACACTGATAGGGCGCCCTTTGGCGCTGATCACCCCGGTAGTTACCGTGTGATCCAAGCCATAAGGATTGCCTATGGCAATGACCCAGTTGCCTACTCTAATCTGGTCCGAATTGCCCAGGATGAGAAAAGGAAGATCTTTACCGGCACTTATTTTTAAAAGGGCCAGGTCCAGGTCGCTGTCCGTACCTACAATATTTGCATCCAGATCTCCGTCAAAACCAATTACCGTCACGGAGATTTTATCGGTTCCGGCAATAACGTGCTCATTGGTTAAAATGTAGCCGTCCTTTGAAATAATAAAACCGGATCCCAACCCCTCTTCTTGTCTTGGCACGGCAGGCTGGCCAAAAAACTGGCGGAAAAACGGGTCATTGAATAAGGGATCGTTCGGGCTCTGGCTTGTAATAATTGTAGATATTTTTACTACAGCGGGGCTGGCCTGGGATACTACATCAGCAATGGTTTCGGGGCCCACTCCGGGAAGAGGATCCACCTGAGAAGCAACATTATTCTGCCCGGTCTGAGGTTTATTGCTTATCGAGCAGCCCCCGCCCAATGCAAGTCCGGCCAGGACAGCCATAAACACTACAAACAAAAAAATCCGCTTGATCTTTGCAGACATATTTTCATCCCCTTTCTTATACTGCTACTGCATCCGTTTTGATAAAATCCCATCGCTGCACATACCAGGTATCAATAAAACACAGGTTAGGTCGATTTATTCAATAAGACCAGCTTGAATATTAGTCTTTATATCTTTTTCAGTAAAAAAAAGTTATAATAATCTCAATGTTTTCCGCCATACATCTGGCAGGACATGAGGAGGCTGCATCTGTGATCCGCGTTGACCTGGCAAAAAAACTGGCAAAATATATACCATGGGAACCTAAAGTGGGCGACCTCACAATAGTATACAGTGAAACGGGAGAAGAGATCGTCGAGCCTATTATACTGAGGCATGAAAAGGAAAAGAAAATCGTGCTCTCCCTGCGTGAAGTCGGCGACCTGGTCTGGCTCCCCAGGCTCTCCATGATGCTTTACGAACTTAAAATACGAACCGCGAAAGGGTTTACCCTGAATTACGCAAAGGACACAGACCAGTGGTGCTACAAGGATGAGCAGATTGAAACCTGCGCCAACAGCCCTGAAGACGCTGCGGCCATGGCCCTGCTCAATTTACTTGAGAAGAATAATCCCGAATAAGATCCTGTCCCTTTACTGTTCAGTACACCCGCCTAAGAGCGGGTTTTTTAATTCCGGGCTGGATGTTTCTTTTTTCTCGGAATTTCCACTGCCGGACTTGCTGAGGCCTTCATTATATTCACGCAGTTTCCGGTCAACCATTCCAAAGACGCTCCCTTCCGGGTAACTGCCGTCTTCTTTGACGTCTCCCGCCGGAATCCCGCTTAAAAGCTCAATGCCCTCTTCAATATTTCTCACCGCGTAAATATGAAACCTGTCATTTCTTACCGCCTCCAGGACTTCCTCTTTCAACATCAGGTCATCAATGTTTTGAGCCGGGATCACCACACCCTGAGTGCCGGACAGCCCTTTGGCAGCGCAAACATCAAAAAACCCCTCAATCTTTTCAGTCGCCCCCCCGATCGGCTGTACCTCGCCAAACTGGTTGACTGAGCCCGTAACCGCCAGGCTTTGGTTTACCGGCAAACCAGCCAGGCTGGACAGAATGGCGTAAAGCTCGGCGCTGGACGCGCTGTCACCTTCAATCCCGTCGTACAGCTGCTCAAACGTGATCTGCGCCGTCAGGCCAAGCGGTTTTACCTGGGCAAACTTGCCGCCCAGGTAACCTGCCAGGGTCAATACTCCCTTGGAATGGATACTGCCGCTCATCTTGGTTTCCCGCTCAATATTTACCACACCGCCGCGCCCCATATAGGTCCGGGCTGTAATCCTGGCCGGGCGGCCAAAAGTGTAGCCTCCGGAATCGATTACATAAAGCCCGTTTACCTGCCCTGCCATGGCCCCGCTGGTATCGATCAGAATTTTTTCCTGGGTGAACATTTCCTGGATCTTTTCCTCCAACCCGTTGGAGCGGTAGCCCTTCTCCCTGAGCGCCTTGTCCACATGAATTGCTTCCACGTACCTGCTGTTTTCAGCCTGCGCCCAGGCAGCCGCCTCGTAGACAATCTCGATGACTTCGTTAAACCGGGTGGAGAGCTTTCCCTGGTGACCGGCCAGGCGGGAACCATACTCTATGATCCTGGCCAGCCCTTCCCGGCTGAAATGCCTGAGTTTCTCTCTCTGACAGACTGAATTTACAAAGGAAGCATACTGGCGCAGGTTATCCGGATTGCGCGGCATTTCTGTGTCAAAATCCACTTTGACCTTGAAAAGTTTTTCAAAATCTTCGTCCCAGGTGTAAAGCAGGTTATATAGCAGCGGGCTGCCAATTAAGATCACTTTCACGTTGAGGGGGATCGGCTCCGGCCTCAAGGTTACCGTAGGCACCAGACGGTATTGCTCGCCAATGTTTTCCACAGTCGCCTGGCGGTATTTCANNAGGTAACCCCCGTTAGCCCTGTGTAATGATCCGGGCTTGATCATCGTATAATCTGTACTCAGGGCGAACATCTGGCTCCTGTACTCGATCTTCCCGAACAGGTTGTAATAGTGGGAACTGGGTTCAATTACTACCGGGGCACCATTGTCTGTCTGGTTGCTGACAAAAAGGTTTGCCCTGTAGCGGATAAACGGATCGGACTCTTCCTGGGGCATAAAGGCATGCAGCTGTTCAGGTGTGGGGGCGGCGCCCTTGAAAAGATCCAGGTTCTTTGTTATATCTTTCAAATACATTTTTAAATAATCAATAACCGGTGGGAATTTATTATACTTCTCCAGCAGGCTGTCAAATAAGGGTCCGATGGCAAAAAGCGCGATTTCTTTTTCCAGTTCGGCAATCTGCTCGTTCGCCTCTTTCTCCAGCTGGCGTCCGGTGTGGAAGGTCTCCTCCAGTTTCTTGTGCAGCTTGCGCCCTTTGTCCTCAAACTCCCGGCGTTCCGGGGCTCCAAGGCTTTCAAAGTCTTCCGCTGAGAATGGCTTGCCGTCTTTCAGGGGAATAAAGATGATCCCGTTTGGGGTGCGCTTCATGTCAAAACCGTCCGCTAAAGCCGCTGCCTCAATTTCCTGGAAGTAATTTGCCATTTTTTGCTGGACAGACTGCACAATCGCACCTTTTTTGTTTTCATAGTCGCCGCTTTCAAAGGCCTTGGGAATATTTACCCGCAGGTCTACTATCAGCTCTTCCACATCGTCTTTAAAGCCGCGTCCTTCGCCCGCCGGCAGGGACACTGCCAGGGGACGGTCTTTGTCGCTGAAGTTGTATATGTAACACCAGTCATCAGGTACAGTGCCCTCAGCCGCTGCTTTAGAAACGATGGCCTGGACATACGTGCTTTTACCGGTTCCCGGAGGCCCTACGACAAAAATGTTATAACCGGGCGCTGTCATAGAAAGGCCGAACTGCATGGCCCGGACTGCCCTTTCCTGGCCGATAAAACCTTCGAGCGGCTGCATATCCTCTGTAGTCCTGCAAAAATCGAGCTCTTCTTCGCAACATACCTTTCTCAGTTTTTCCACAGGAACTGTGAATTTTTTCACATCTTTCATAAATGTTGTCCTCCGCTGATTAATATTCCCAGTAAAAATAGCACACCATTCATTAGATCGTACTGATAATTGCTTCGTTAATCAATACCATAATCCTATTGTTTATATTAATCTTACCACATTTACCGGGTTGTTAGCGGTAAAATATAATACAGCAAAAATGGCCACATAAAATACAGCAATTTCGGCCACTGAGTACAGCACCCTCGCTGGAAGAAATGGGATGTGCTACCATGAATGCATATCTCATTTTAAAGGAGGAGTGCCTATGAAAAGGTGGCCTATGTACACAGAACTGCATACCCTGAAAAACCTTGGTTTCAGCAAGCGCCAAACAGCTGAAAAGCTGCAGGTCGATTTTCGAACGATGTCCAAGTACTGGGATATGGACCCGGATACCTTTGAAAAGACTATCCTTAACCGACAACGGCGGCGAGATCTGGCCCTTTATGAAGGCGTCATCTTGGACTGGCTCCGCCAATACCCCGGCATTACAGCATCACAAGTGCTGGACTGGCTTAAGGAGCACTACGATGTTGCAGTATCAGAACGATCAACAAGGCGCTTTGTAAAAGCGCTGCGCCAGCAGCACGATTTGCCTAAAAGCACTGTAAAAGTCCGTCTGTTTATGGCGATGGAAGACCCGCCGATGGGACGCCGGATGCAGGTAGATATCGGATCGGTTTATGTCAGAGACACCCGCACTTTCAACTACCGGAAACTTTACTGTGTAGCCTGTGTGATGTCTCATTCCCGTTACAAGTGGGGTTGGTGGTATACTGTTCCGGCTCACCTCGGCACAGCTGGTGACAGCCCTGGAAGAATGCTTCGAGTATATGGGCGGCATGCCGGCCGAACTGGTTTTTGATCAGGACAGGCTGGTAGCTGTGGACGAAAACTACGGTGATATCGTCTACACCAAGGAATTTGAACAATTCCGCCGGCGAATGGGCTTTTCTGTATATCTCTGCCGGGCAGCGGATCCACCAAGCAAAGGCCGCGTCGAAGCGGTGGTGAAATATTTTAAGAATAACTTCGCCCGGCACCGCAAGTTTATGGAACCAGACCTCTGGAACGATGATTTCCTGGCCTGGCTGGCCAGGACCGGCAATGCCAGGGTGCATGGCACAACAAAAAAGATACCGGCTGAGGTCTTCCAACAGGAGAAGCTCTTCCTAAAGCCGGTACCATGCACAAGAAAAATGCTTACTCCTATTTTAACAAGGCAGGTCCATAAGGACAATACCATATTCTACAAGGGCTGCCGCTATACACTGCCGTTGGGTACGTTCATGCCGGGAAGGCAGGTAAGGCTGGAAGAAGAAAACGGCATCTTGAAGATATTCGATGAAATTGATCCCGAGTTATTGGCAGAGTATCCGGTATCAGGGGAAAAGGGACGGCTGATACGCAACAGCAATCACGCCAGAGATTACACTGACACCCTGGATGTCCTGCAGCAGAAACTTTTAAAACAGATGCAGGCTCTGGACGGGGCTGAGCCTTTCCTCCGGCAGATACGCCATCTTAAGGGCCGCTATGTACGCGACCAGTTCAAGCTGATAGAGCGGCTGCTGAAAGAATTCCCTGCCCATGCATGGCAGAAGGCTCTGACCTACTGCATCACCAACAGCCTGTACAGCGCTACGGAACTTAAGGATGCCTGCCGCTTCTTCGAGGGCGTCCGGCAGCAGGAAATCAGAGAGCTTGAGCAAAATCCCCGGGTGTCCTCCTCCCGTCTGTGAAGACTCAAAAGCGTCCGCTGTCCGAATATGCGGACCTGGCCAAGGGAGGTGAGACACCATAAACCTTCTTTCGAATGTGCAAGAACAATTATGCGGTTTATCCATGAAGCATGCCGCCAAAGAACTGGGAGACATACTTGAAAAGGCAAAACAACAGGAATGGACTCCTCTTAAGACACTGCAGGCGCTGCTCTGTGCCGAGCAGGAAAACCGCCGGGACAGCAGAACGCTGTGCAGGATGAGAACAGCTAATTTACCTTTTCATAAAACATTGGACGACTTTGATTTCGTGTTCCAAAACAGTGTGTCAAGACGACAAATGCAGCAGCTGGCTGAGTTGTCCTGGCTTGAAGGCGCCTACAATGTCATATTTCTCGGTCCTCCCAGTGTGGGCAATTATGCAAAGTATTTGCTTATGTAAAGTTAAACGAAAAAACAATTGAGAAAACTCAATTCATGATATAAACACTAATCATAATCCTTCAGAATGAAAGTGATGCTTGATGCATCCATCATATTGAAGGAGGGATTGTATGAACCCGAAAGCACCTATCAGAAAACTTGTCGCAGAAGTACTGGCAGAGTTAGAACGATTAAATTATGCAGAAAACATGTGCAACCAATATCGGAGATTTTACAATCGGTTGATCGCCTTTGCTGACAGCATAGACGAAACAGTGTATTCAGAAGAACTGGGCAACAAATATTTACGGATACATCATCACTTTGATCTGGATAGTTACACAATTTCTTCGCACCGCACTTTTAGTTGTCAAGCCCGCTGTATCCGGGTTTTGGGAGATTATAAACTGCATGGCGCCATCATGCGCCGTCGAACCACCAAAGCCCCTTACGAAAGGACACCTCAGTTTGCAGAGGCACTGGAGGGTTATCAAAAAGAATGTGTACAGCGAAATTATTCACAACAGGGAATGCGCACAAGGGTCTATCGAACGCAGTTATTCATTAACTATCTGGATGATTGCGGTCTATCATCTCTATCATTGCTGACTGCACAGCACTTGTCAAATTACACCCGTACCATTGCCGGCTATCACAAAAAATCGATTTCCGCTATTTTGACAACCCTCAGATCGTTCTTGAAGTTCTTGTACCTGAAGGGTTATCACGAAAAAGATTTATCGGGTGTTGTTCCTAAACTGAAACTGCCACACTATCCCAAAATTCCGAGTGCTTGGAATCCTGAAGATGTCAAACGGGTTCTAGAGACAATCGACCGGGGCAATCCCAACGGAAAAAGAGATTATGCCATTCTGTTAATGGTGGCACGGTTGGGAATGCGGGTCCAGGACATTAAAGAAATCAGGTTGACCAACTTGAATTGGGTAGCCAGGAGCATTGAAATTGTTCAGCATAAAACAAAGAGGACAGTGAGTTATCCAATACTGGACGGCATCGGATGGGCCATCATTGACTATCTCAAGAATGGTCGGCCCCAGACGGAATCCCCTCACCTCTTTATCCGGCACCACGCTCCTTTTGAAACCTTTGGACCCCACGCCAACCTGCATAACATCATCACCAAATATACACGACTTGCAGGTATCAAAATGCGAACAGGGGCTGCACAGGGAATGCATTCACTTCGGCATACACTGGCCAGTGTGTTGCTGGAACAGGAAACACCACTGCCTGTGATCTCGGAGATCCTGGGTCATATGAGCACCATGTCCACCAGTGTTTACCTGAAAATTGATCTTGAAGGGCTGCGCAAATGCGCACTGGATCCCGATGAGGTGTTTCAATATGACGACATCTAAGGGGATACCAGTCTACGCCAGCGTTTTTGCCGATGTGATCAAAGGGTTTGTACTGGAAAAGCAGGCGCTTGGGTACGCTTATCACAAACAGGCAGCTGCCCTAAAACGATTCGATGATTTTTGTGTTGAAGCAGGTTACAAACAGGACTGTCTGTCCAAAGAGCTGGCCATGCAGTGGGCTGAAAAGAAACTATTTGAGTCGGACGATGCACACGGCCGGCGGATTAGGCTCATTCGTATGCTGGCCAGATACCTGGTTCGCCTGGGAAACGACGCATACATCTATCCGGATCATCTCGGCCGTAGCCAGTCTCAAAGGTATCAGCCGTATCTTTTTACCGAAGTTGAACTGGCAAGATTTTTTAAGCAGGTGGACCGTTGTCAGCCTATCGATAGCAGTCCGAATCGTCACGTTATCTTACCACTTCTGTTCAGAATCCTTTACGGATGCGGGCTTCGTATTTCTGAGGCCATTAATTTGACTGTCGGTGATGTTAATACAACAGACGGGACGCTGACTATTCGAAATACCAAATTCAACAAGGACAGGCTTGTCCCTATGACCCCATCGCTTAATGAAAAATGTCGCACTTACATGGAGGTGATGCACCCAGGCAGCCTATCAATACAAATTTTTTTCCCATCTACTCATGGCGGTCCATACAGCGATAAAAGAATCTATGACTATTTCCGCAGATTTCTCTGGGAGGCAGGCATTTCTCATGGCGGTAGGGGCAAAGGCCCGCGCCTGCATGACCTTCGCCATGTGTTCGCCGTCCACTGCTTGAAACGATGGGTGAAAAGCGGAACTGACCTGACTGTAGCACTACCTTATCTGTCCACCTATCTTGGACATACGGGGCTGAAGAATACCCAGCATTACCTGCGACTGACAGCAGAACTGTACCCGGATATTGTAGCTATTATGGATGAAAGGTTTGGGTGTTTACTGCCGGGTGAAGACTTATGAAAACTACAGATTTTGCCAAATACCTAACGGACTATCTGAGCATCTATCTACCCGGCCAAAGAAACCTGAGCCCCAATACCATTACCTCCTATCGGGATACTTTCAAACTCTTACTACTATTCTGCCGGGAAGAAAAAGGCATTTCTCCTGAGTGTTTAACGCTGTCGCATATCGATGATGCTTTAGTGCTGGCGTTTATGTTCTGGATAGTAATGTGTACCCTATGTCAAGGA
>DHGV01000013.1 GCA_002402945.1 Pelotomaculum sp. UBA4789 | reverse complement strand
AGAAAGGCTTGCTTCTACTCGACCCAGGTAATAACTTAAACCCAGCATACTGCAAAAACTAATGCAGCTTTTATCGAAAAAAGCGCATGCGGAGAGCTTTTCTGCAATATTGTCCTTGGTCAAATCCAACGGGACAAAATGCAAATTTTTCGGCAGTGCATCTGTGACACCGGTTAAGCGCGCTTGCTTATCGCTGCTGGTTGCCGGATGGTCCAATTCAAATATTTGCAGCTTATTTGCCCAATCCGGCTGCCGGCAGGCAAACGTATCATAACCAGCTGCTATAATGATATACTGCCCTGCGCCGATACGGGCGGCTATTTTCAGCGATTCCTCGGCAAAGGCCGCTCTGCCAAGCGGAGATGGCGCCAGCTGATTATCTACGATCCATCTGAGCGCATCGTCTTTGACGCCGCTGAACCCTGGATTGAAAAACTGAATCCCTTGTGCCATATAAAAGGATATCTGCTCCATTTCTTCCTGACCCAGTACTTTTTCGGCAAGGAAATCATCGAATACTTTTATTGTATTGTTTTTTGCATGGTATGCCCGGGCAAAAGCGCAGACCAGTGCTGTCAAACTTTTTTGTTCCATATTTTTTTCACCTCATATACCTAATACACCCAAACCGTTAATATTTCAAGACTCGTATTTATTCCGGTTTTGTGGTAATAAGCAGGGGAAATAATGGGTTGAAGTTTATTTATACATAATATAAACTTAAAACACCAGAATAAATTACAGGCAGGGAGCGATGAATGCGGGGGTGCATTTGGACGCTTATCCCTCGTAAGGGGCCCAGTCTCGACCCGGCGCAAAAACGCCTGGCTGTACATGTTGAGGATCATCCCCTGGCCTATGCCGGCTTTGAAGGAGTGATTCCGCCCCAGGAGTATGGCGCAGGCACTGTAATTGTCTGGGATCGCGGCACGTGGGAGCCAATCGGAGACCCGCAGGCGGGGCTGGCTGCCGGCAACCTGAAGTTTGTGCTTCACGGTGAGAAGCTTCAGGGCGCCTGCAGCCTGGGATTGGAAGGGATTATCGGCAAACGAAAGGATTCCCCCTATATTTCAGGCCGGACGATAAACTGGATTAAGCTCAAATGCATCCAGCGCCAGGAGTTTGTCTTGCTGGGGTACACCGAGTCGAAAGGACAAAGCGGCGGTATCGGCGCGCTGCTGCTGGGAGTCTATGATCCGGCAAACCACCTGCGTTATGCGGGGCTGGTCGGTACCGGGTTTGACAGCAGGACTGCGGTTATGCTTAAAGAAAAACTCTCACAGCTGGCAGTTGAAAAGACCCCGCTGTTTGAAATGCCGGGAGATATAAAGGGCGACCCGGTTAACTGGGTTTTACCTGAACTTGTAGCCGAGGTATCTTTTGCCGAATGGACCAGGGAGGGCAGGTTAAGGCACCCTGTTTTTCATGGACTGCGCAGCGACAAGCCGGCAGCCTTGATTACCAGGGAAACAGCGCAGGGGACGACGCGCCTACAAGCGAACGGTCACAGCAACTCAAGCCCGGACAATAAATCGCTGCCGCCTAAGGTTCTCGAGCCGCAAATCAGCAATCCTGAAAGGATAATTGACACGAGCTCCGGACTTAGGAAATTGGACCTTGTAAACTACTACCAACTCGCCTCCAAGCGGATCCTCCCCCAGCTTGCTGGCCGCCCGGTATCCTTTTTACGCGCGCCTGCAGGTATCGATGGTGAAATATTTTTCCAAAAGCATAACGACACCTTGAATATTCCCGGTTTGAAGCAGCTGGATCCGGCATTTGACCCAGGGCATCCTGCCCTGCTGGAAATTGATTCTCTGACAGCATTAATCGGCGCCGCACAGATGAATGTCATCGAGTTTCACACCTGGAATGCCACGACTAAAAACATCGAGCAGCCGGACCGCATGGTTTTTGATCTTGACCCGGGGGAACAAATGACGTGGCCAATGGTGCTTGAAGCAACTGAGCTGACGCGTGTATTACTGGAAGAGCTTGGCTTGAAGAGTTTCCTGAAAACAAGCGGGGGCAAGGGTCTGCACATTGTGGCGCCCTTGACGCCGAGCGATGATTGGGAAACAGTAAAAGAATTTTCCAAAGCAGCAGCCCAGCATCTCGCCGCTGTGATCCCCAGCCGTTTCACAGCCTTGAGCGGGCCCCGCAACCGGAAGGGCAAGGTTTACATCGATTATAACCGCAACGGCCGCGGCGCCACTACAGTGGCTGCTTTTTCAGCGCGCGCCCGCCAGGGAATGGGTGTTTCCATGCCGTGTTCCTGGCAGGAACTCTCAGGCTTGACCGGCGGTGCGCACTGGACCGTATTAAATGCGCGTGAACGGCTGGAGTCCAACGAAAACCCCTGGGAAAATTATCCCAAAACAGGGCAGACCCTGAGTGTGGCAAGCAAAAACAGCTTGCTGAAAGGGTAACGATTACAGAGTGTAAAGGCAGTGACGGTATGCAAGGGCAATGTGGAATGTGTCAAGAAAACAGGCTTTTCCGGAACAGATCATATTGAAATAGCGGCTGCTTCCGCCCACATTGTTACAGATTCTCGATAAACAAGCGCACCACATCGATGCCGCCGACTATAGTCCCGACAGAGGCGCCAATGTTGGCAAAAGTAACGATCAGCAGGATCCTGGTCACCTTGTTGTTCCAGAAGCCTTTAAGGCTGTATATATCTTCGCTGAGATTTTCAAATTCCCTGACATTCGGCCGGCGGACGTAGGCTTGGGCCAGACCGGCAAACCAGCCTGCCGCCAGCAGGGGATGCAGAGTGGTCAGAGGCGCTGCGACAAAAGCAGCGAGAATGGCAAGCGGGTGCCCCAGGGCGAGCGCCGCGCCAAGCGCCGCAAAAGAACCGGTCCACAGCACCCAGTTTATTGATTGCTGTATGCCGGCAGCAGGGTGGACAATGAAGGTATAGGCGATGAGGGCAAGGATCATGATGGGGATCGCCCAGCCAATGATTATCGGCGCCCGGGAGCCGGCAGGGAGCTGGGACAGTGCGGGTAAATCATGTTCCTTGTAAATTTCTTCTTTAATGCCCGGGATGTGCGCGGCCCCCAGGACAGCCACAATCTTTTTCCCCGGCGCATCTTTTATTTTTTGCGCCAAATACTGATCACGCTCGTCAACCAGAGGGCGCTTTAATTTGGGAAAGGATGCTGTTAAATCATTGAGTATTGAGTTGAGCATATCCTGGGATTTCAGCTTCTCCAGGTCCTCTTCCGTGATCTCTTCAGTACTGAAAATACTAAACACAATCTCGCTGATCAGCCGGGCTTTTCCCCCAAAACCTACGCCATGCCAGATGCGGGCGAAGGTCGTCTGGATGTTGCGATCGGCCAGCACCAGGTTGGCCCCGACTGCTTTTGCCGAGGCAATGCCCTGGATCATTTCCTGCCCGGCATTAATGCCAAATTGCTTGGCGATACGTTTTTGAAAGGACGACAAGACCAGGTTTATTAACAGCAAGGTGGATTTCTTTTCCTTGATAATCCTGAAAATGTCTGCGTCCTGCCACTTGCTGCCTGCCGTTATTGTCTGATATCTCTGCTCATCCAGTTCCAGGCAGACAGAGTCCGGCTTTTCGGCTTCAATGACTTCTTTCACCAGGTCCGCGCTGTGCCTTGATACATGGGCCGTGCCAATCAGGATAATTTCTTTGCCGTCCAGGTCCAGCCGGGTTATGTTTTCATTTGTTTCAGACATATTTACCTTCCTTATAGGGAAGCAAAGGGACGTTCTTTTTGCTTCCCTCCATATTAGGCGCTCTGCAGCTGCATTCTTGCATCATGTTCTTCGAGCGCGCGGCGGAACTGTGTTTCGTACAGTTTATGATATACGCCGTTTTTGGTGAGCAATTTCCTGTGCACCCCGCGCTCCACGATTTCTCCGCTTTGCAGGACCAAGATCTCGTCCGCTGCCATGATTGTAGACAGCCGGTGTGCGATTACAATGCTGGTCCTTTGATGCAGCAGCTGTTCGATGGCCTCTTGGATCAGGCTCTCGGATATCGAGTCCAGGGCTGAGGTCGCCTCGTCCAGGATGATCAGTTTCGGGTCCTTCAGGATCACCCGCGCGATCGAAACCCTTTGTTTTTCGCCGCCGCTTAGTTTGACACCGCGGTTTCCCACCAATGTGTCGTACCCATCCGGCAGGCTGATGATGAAATCGTGGATATTCGCCTCGCGGCATACCCTGACAAGTTCGTCGTCGGTGGCATCAGCTTTGGCATACAGCAGGTTTTCTTTTATGGCGCCGTTAAACAGGTATGTGTCCTGTGTCACGACACCGATTGAGCCGCGCAGGAATCCAAGATTCAGGTCGCGGATGTCGGTTCCGTCCAGCCTGATGCTGCCGCCTGTCACATCATATAACCGCGGGATCAGGTTGATCAGTGTTGATTTGCCGGCGCCGCTGGCGCCCACTAACGCCACAGAACTCCCCACCGGGATTTTGAAGCTGATATTTTTCAGGATAGGCTGCCCTTCATTATAACAGAAATATACATGGTCAAACTCCAGGCTGCCTGTTGGGTTACCGGGGATTAACGCGTTGCGGCGGTCTTGAATGTCCGCCGGTATATCGAAGTATTCAAAAATCCTTGTAAACATCGCCAATGAGCGGATCAAGTCCACCTGTATATTCAAAAGGGAATTCACCGGCTGGTACATTCTTGTCAGCAGTGCGGCCATCATGGTAATATCGCCGACAGACAAGGTAGTTTTGCCGTAATTTATCATCAGCAAGCCGCCGGCCAGGTAGATGAGCATGGGCCCGATGCCCGAATAGGTGCTCATGGCCATCCGGAACCAGCGCCCGGCCATGTTTTCCTTGATGCGCAGGCGGGTCATCTCGCCGCTGGTATTTTTGTATTTATCATATTCCATGTGCTCATTGGTGAAAAGCTTGGACAGCATCTGGCCGCTTACGCTCAGTGTTTCATGCAGGATCTGGTTGATTTCGTCATTCTTTTGCTGTGACTGCAGGGCGAGCATCCACCTTGTCCGGCCAACCCTCTTTGTCGGGATCGCAAACAGGGGCACGATAATCATGCCGATCGTTGCCAGCTGCCAGTTTTTATCGTACATGATGATCACCGATGTGATTAGTATCGCGACATTGCGCAAAACATTCGTCAGGGTCCCGGAGATCACGCTTTCCACACCGCTGATGTCACTGGTCATGCGGGTAATAATGTCACCCTGCCTGCTGGTGGTGAAAAATAAGTGCGACATCTTTTGCAGGTGCGCGTACATACGGTTTCTCATGTCAAAAGTAATGTGCTGCGCCATCGATACATTCAGGTAGCTCTCCAGTACGCCAATCAGGTTTGAAGCGAGCAGCACCCCGACCGAGGCGGCAATCAGCAGAATGAGCATGTCGAGGTCCTTGCCGATCAGCCCCTCGTCTATGATTTTACCGGTTAACACTGCCGGCAGCAAGCCTAAAATGGATGAAACAACGATGGCCATGAACACCATCAGCAGCTTCAGCCGGTAAGGCAGCATGAAGCGGAATATCCTTTTCAGCAGCACGCCGGTGATCTGCGGCTTGTTTTGCTTTTCCTCTTCCGTCAGAAACCCGCGCCCGCCGCGAATTCCGTTTCCTGTTGCCATTTGTCTCTCCTCTTGGTTATGTGTTTATGCATGCCCCGATGTCAGTGTTGATGGTCATGTTTCTCACTGCCCGTATGCAGCTCATCACTGCGCTTTTCAGCCCGTTCCGCCAGCCTGTCGCAAAGCTCGCAGAAGATCTTCTGTTCTTGCTCGTCCAGGCCTTCGGCCAGGATGTCGATATATTGGCGCTTTGCTTCCTTGTGGCGTTTCAGTTCTTCTGCCCCGAGTCCGGATATTGAGACCCGCACAACGCGCAAGTCTTTTTCGTCCCGGGTGCGGACGACCATACCGCTTTCTTCCAGCTTGTTCAGCATCTCAGTCAGCGAGGACGGCCGGATATCCATCATGTCCGCCAGCTCACGCGAGCTGGCGCCGCTGTGGGCCGCGATGAGCCGCATCAGCTTTCTGCTGCCGCGCGACTGGCGCCCGGGTTCTGCCGGCCTGCGCCGCATAACGCGCACCAGCCGCAGCAGCGATTCTGTCACATTATAAGTTCTTTCCATGATATACCTCCCGGGAATTAAATTAGGTACATAAGTACTAATAACATATTAGTACGGTACCTAATGGTTGTCAAGGGGAAGCAAGGAAGCAAGGAAGCAAGGGGGGGAAGCAAGGGGACGTTCTTTTTGCTTCCCTTTATATTTTATGATATAATGGTTAAAAATGGAGGATGTGGTGTAAAGTGGTAAGGCAGGCGAGGGAGCGTTGTGAAAGTTGCGTTTATCACATTGTTTTAAGAGGGATCAATCGACAGGATATCTTCTTCGATGATGATGACTATCAACGATTCTTGTTTACGCTGGAAAAGAAAAAATCGAAAAAACAGTTTGTGGTATATGGCTATTGCCTGATGAGCAATCATGTTCATTTATTGATACGGGAAGGGAACGATGGAATATCGCGAATCATGAGTAGAATCGGAACAAGTTACGCCTGGTGGTACAACCGGAAATATGACAGAAGCGGCCACGTATTCCAGGGACGCTTTGGGAGTGAATGTGTCAGGGACGACACTCACCTTTTAACAGTGGTTCGTTATATCCACAACAATCCGGTTAAGGCAAAGATGGTAAGCGTACCTGAAGAATACCGTTGGAGCAGCGTTCGCGCATATTACGGAGGTTGTGAGCATCCTGCCGGACTAACTGAAATTGAATTTGTCCTGGCAGTGATTAGTAAAAACAGAACAGACGCCATTAAAGAATTCAGAGAGTTCATGAAGCTGAAGAACGAGGATATATGCCTTGATGATCAAGTCAAGCTGCGGAAGACCGATGAGGAGGTGAAAGCAGAGATAGAAGCCATGATGAATGGTGAGCCAATAGGAAGTATGTTGGGAATGGAAAATAAAAAACGGCAGGAAATCTTAAAAAAGATCAAGAATAGCATAGGTGTAACTCAACGACAAATTGCCCGCATCACAGGGATCAGTCCAAATATCGTATTTAAGGCATAAAAAGGAGGAAGCAAAAAGAACGTCCCTTTGCTTCCTTTGCTTCCGATTTTTTTGCTCCAGCCGTGAGTTGCCACTCTGCTGAAATCTCCTCCAATGGGCGATGGTATAGACCACTTTCTATGCGGATATGCCGAGCGCGCTGGCGATGTCTTTAAGCGCAGCAGCCTCAGCCTCGTTTACCTTTTCGCCGCCGAAACCCAGGAAACCGCCTTCCTTTGACGCCTCGGCACTGTGTTTGGCGGCTTGATAAACCCATTGCTTGTATCCTTCGGCTTCTGCCGGCGCCTTCTGCGCCAGTATCGCAGCGAGGTCGCGGCAGGCCTGCAGGCAGTATGCTTTGATCTCTTCAGGCTTTTTGCCCATTTGCGGCATTTCCGGCCTTTCCTTCTTATCCATTTTTTCTTTGAAGTCGGCCACCACGGCATCGATCAATGCGTTACCGCTGGCTGTTTTTATCCCTTCCATGATCAGCTTGGGGACAACCATCATTTCTTTAACGGCGCCAACAGGGCCGCTGGGGCTGGCAAACGTGATATACAGGGCTGCCATCAGTGGTGTGGTGGTGATCTGCTGCCAATCTTCCGCCGTAAAATCCGCCTTGCTTATCATTTCTTCACTCCTCCTCGAATTTCGCATTCGCCTTGTATTATTTTCCATTATATAGAGATACGCCATATAGATCAAGACAGCCCGTGGGAAGCAAAGGGGAAGCAAAGGGACGTTCTTTTTGCTTCCTTTTTTACCTCTTATGAGCGGAGGGACAGTCACCTCATCTACCTAGATTTATTAAAACTTTATTATTCATTAATTTATTGTTAATAAATCATCTATACAATTCCATATAAGGTTGGTTTTTTTATTTATGGGAAACTGTAAAAACAAAAAGAACGTCCCCTTGTTTTGTTAATTCTACGGAGGTGTATTAATTAATGGATAAAAACGGCAGGCCTGTTGGCAGGGAAAAACGTGTCGGTTCGGGCGGCGGTGAGGTGGAAAAGCGCGGTGAGGGCCTGGCGGCAAAACCGGGGGGCCGGTAGGAAACGCCGGCGGTTATGCGGACAGGACTGAAGGCGCACCGCCGAAGCACCCAGAAGGTTCGGAACGTGCAGCAGGCGGCACTGCTGCCGGGAGCGGCGGCAGAGCCCTCGGCGGGGGATCTTCGAAATTAATCATCATCCTTCTTGTCCTGGCTGCCATCTACTACGTATACAGCTCGTCCAGCAAACCAGACTCTACCGGCGGTCTGCAGCCCGGGACGCAAACCAGTACTGCCACCTTTGTCGATAAAGGCGCGTACGCGGTAAACACCAACGTCTCAGGTCTGGCGCGGGCCAAGCGCACAGTTTTGCTGGGTAATGGCCGGGACAAGGTGACGGTCATGGTATACATGTGCGGGACCGACCTCGAGGCAAACGGCGGCATGGCCACCGCTGATTTAAAGGAGATGCTGAACGCCAGGATCTCTGATAATGTAAACATTGTTGTTGAGACCGGCGGCGCGGCCAAGTGGCAAAACAGTGTCATCAGCAACAGGACCAACCAGCGCTACCTCGTGAGCGCCGCTGGCCTCAAGCTGATCGAAGACAATCTCGGCAGAAAGTCGATGGTTGATCCCGACACACTTTCAGACTTTATCCGGTATAGCAAGGCAAACTACCCGGCTGACAGGTACATGCTGGTGATGTGGGATCACGGCGGCGGGTCTCTGAGCGGCTACGGTTACGACCAGATTTATCCGAATGACGGAATGACGCTTGATGAAATAGCCACCGCCCTCAGGAACGGCGGCTGTGCCTTCGACCTGGTGGGCTTTGATGCCTGCCTGATGGCCACGCTGGAAACAGCGATGGTATTGGAGCCCTACGCCGATTACATGATCGCGTCGGAGGAGGTTGAGCCTGGCAGCGGCTGGTATTATACCAACTGGATCACGGCTCTGTCAGAGAACACATCCATCGCGACAATTGACCTGGGCAAGAAACTGATCGACGAATATGTGCAGGATGTCAAGGCAAAAACACCGCAAAGCCAGGCCACCCTAACATTGATTGACCTGGCAGAGCTGAAGGGCACAGTGCCCGCTTCGTTTGCTGCCTTTGCCTCCTCGACCAGCGCGCTGATTGACAAGGACGACTATAAGACCGTTTCCAATGCGTGCGCCGGTACCAAGGAGTTTGCGACATCCTCCAAGATCAACCAGATAGACCTTGTCCACTTTGCCCAAAACCTCAACACCAACGAGTCAAAATCTTTTGCCGATGTGCTGCGGAGCTGCATAAAATACAACCGCACCTCAGCAAACATCACCAACTCGAACGGTGTGTCCATATTCTTCCCCTACGGCAAGCTTTCAAAACTCGGCCCAATGCTTGAGACCTACGATGAAATCGGCATTGACGACGAGTACAGCAAATGCATCAGGAGCTTTGCCAGCGTTAACGCCGGTGGGCAGGCTGTCTCGAGCGGCACTGGCAGCCCCCTCGAAACCCTGCTTGGCGGTCTTTCCGGCAGCGCCACCCAGGCAGCGCCCGCCACCGGAGTCTCGGGCAGCGATGTGGTGGGTCTCCTGCTGAACACATTTTTGTCAGGCGGTGATTTCAGCAGCATCACAGGCCGTGCCGGCGGTTCCTCCGAATGGCTGGACCTCGAGCGCATAAAAAACCCTGCCCAGTATTACGAGAAAAACCGGTTTGACGCGTCAGCCCTGGTGATCACGGAAAAGAATAAACAGCGTG
This sequence comes from Pelotomaculum sp. UBA4789, assembly GCA_002402945.1. Lineage (GTDB taxonomy): Bacteria > Bacillota > Desulfotomaculia > Desulfotomaculales > Pelotomaculaceae > Syntrophopropionicum. Next base: position 8,753 of record DHGV01000013.1, on the reverse strand, counting down.
TTCTGGCGCTAACAGAGGAGCAGTGGGATCTGATCCAGCACATGGAAATGAATGTCTTCCTGGATGATGGGGAAGGCTTTATCGACCTCGGCCTTGACAATGTTTATGAGTACAACAAAGACGGGGACTTGATCATGGAATACGACGGCACGTGGCTGGCGCTGAACGGCCATATCGTCAGCTACTACATGGAAACCGACGACCGCTACGACGAAACCTATTCCACGAAGGGACGTGTGCCTGCCCTGTTAAATGGCCAGTTGGTCGATATTATCATCGTCTTTGACAACCAGACCCCTTACGGTAAGGTGCTCGGCGCGCAGATAAAATATGATGCCGAGACGCAGACCGAGACCGTGGCCAAGGGTCTTTTGGATATCGCCGCCGGCGACAAGATCGACTTCCTCTGCGATTACTATACCTATGACGGCGACTATAGCGATACCTACTACCTGGGCGAGCAGTACACCGCGACCGGCGACTGGAAGATAGAAAACCTGGCTGTAGGCAGAAATAAATACCAGATGATCTACCGCCTGACCGATATTTACGACAACAAGTATTGGACGCCGTCCATCACCGGTTGATGTGGTTACTTAAGAGCCATCGTCTGTGTCAGCAACAATAAGATAAAAAAAGGGGTGATCAGCCATGTTGTGGACAATTGCCGTGATACTCATCATCTTATGGATCCTTGGTGTGATCAGCGCCAATACTATGGGCGGGTTTATACACATCCTGCTGGTTATTGCAGTTGTTATGGTTTTGATCAGGGTAATTCAAGGCAAAAAAATACTTTAACCTATAACAAAAAAATAAAAATTGGAGGTTTTCATTATGGCGGATTTAAAAGAAAATTTTGATCAGACAATTGGTTCTATCAAGAAAAAGGCGGAAGAACTGAAAGAAAAGGCTGAAGATATGGCAGAAGAGCTGAAAGACAAAGCCGGAGACAAGGCTGAGGAACTGAAAGACAAGCTTGAAGACAAAGTTGATGAACTAAAGGCAAAGGGAAAAGGTAAAGCCGAAGAGCTAAAAGCAAAGGCTGAAAATAAAACTTGGTAATGAAGCAAGGGAATGAAGCAATGGGACGTTCTTTTTGCTTCCATTAGATGAACATTAGACTTGCCCTCTGCCCTCTCTCAATATTTAAGCTCCAGAAAAAACATATGGTCACAAAAGGGCGCCTTTTACTTTAAAGAGGCGCCCTTTTTCTGGCAAAGAAGGCCAGGAAATATGGGACATTAAATAAGAGGAAGCAAAAAGAACGTCCCTCTGCTTCCCTGTGCTTCCAAAATCATATGGACTTCGACAGGAGCGCCTTTTGCTTAAAGAGGCGCCCTTTTTTCTGGCAAGGAAGAATAGGAAATCAGGGGACATAAGGGGACATAAAAAGGAAGCAAAAAGAACGTCCCTCTGCTTCCCTGAAAAGGAAGCAAAAAGAACGTCCCTCTGCTTCCCTTTCCCCAAAATGTTGTTGCAATATTATTATAAAAATGTAATCCTATTAATGGACATATTTTGGACTTTTTAAATATATTTTAAGGGGTGTAGTTTTTGTGGGTGGATTGTTTGGGGTCGTTTCTAAAGAAGACTGTGTGATGGATGTGTATTTTGGTACGGATTACCATTCGCACCTGGGGACCAGCAGGGGGGGAATGGCGGTCTGGAGCGGAAAAAGTTTCAACAAGTCAATTCATAACATCGAGAATACACTGTTCAGAGCAAAATTTGAGGCCGAGCTGGCTAATACAAAAGGCAATATGGGCATTGGGTGTATTAGTGACACAGAGCCTCAGCCTTTGACCGTTCGTTCACACCTTGGCCAGTATGCGCTCAGCACGGTAGCAAAAATCAACAATTTGAATGATATTGTCGACAAGGAATTCTCCAATCGAAAAAATATACATTTCATGGAAACAAGCAAGGGCGCTATTAACCCTACCGAGCTGGTGTCTGTGATCATAGATCATGAAGATTCCTTCAAAGATGGCTTGTTAAAAGCGCAGGAGCTGATTGAGGGCTCCTGTTCGATCCTGCTTTTAACCCCGCAAGGGATCTACGCTTCCAGAGATAAAATGGGCAGGACTCCCTTAATAGTTGGCAGGAAAGCAGGCGCTTACTGCGTTTCCTCTGAATCCTGTACTTTTCCCAACCTCGGCTACGTTTTCAACTATGAACTTGGCCCGGGAGAAATCATTCTTTTGACACCGGACGGTATGGAAAAAATTGCGCCGCCCAGGGATAAAATGCAAATCTGCGCTTTCTTATGGGTCTATTATGGTTACCCCTCCTCAACCTATGAAGGAGTGAGCGTTGAGGTTATGCGCAACAGAAATGGCGCGCTGCTGGCCAAAAATGACAATGTGGAAATTGACCTGGTCGCCGGGGTGCCCGACTCGGGTGTGGGGCATGCCATCGGTTACTCAAACCAGTCCAAAGTACCCTATGGCCGCCCTTTTATCAAATACACCCCGACCTGGTCCAGGAGTTTTATGCCGCAGAACCAGGAGATAAGAAACCTTGTGGCGAGAATGAAACTGATGCCCATTCCCGAACTTGTTTCCGGCAAACGCCTGCTCTTTTGCGATGATTCAATAGTCCGCGGCACACAGATGAGAGAAACGGTAGACCTGCTGTATAAATGCAATGCCAGCGAAGTCCATATCCGGCCGGCCTGCCCGCCTATTGTTTTCGGCTGTAAATACCTGAACTTTTCAGTCTCCCGGTCAGAAATGGACCTGGCCGCAAGACAGGCCATCATCAAGCTTGAAGGAAAAGAACCGGAGTCCCTTGACGCCTATTGCGACCCGTCGACTGAGCAGTACGGCTGCATGGTGGATTACATCGGCAAGCGGCTCAACCTGTCAACGCTGAAATACCAAAATATCTATGACATGATCGATGCCATCGGCATCGGCAAGGATAAGCTCTGCACCTACTGCTGGACCGGAAAAGAAGCATAGGGAAGGAAAAGCAGTAATTTTGTAGAAATATAGCATTGAATTCAACAATAAAAAGGAGATGAATCCCACATTGAAAAAGATCAGCGGTATATTAATCGTCCTTTTAGCTTTTTCATTACTAGCAATGGCAGGGTGTGGTTCCCGGGAAAAAATCACTAATCTAAGCCAGCTGGATGGCAAGCAGTTTGCTGTCCCAACCGGTACAATGGCAGATAAACTGGTCTTGACAAAGTATCCCAATGCCAAATTCCAGTATTACAATACCGTACTTGATGCATGCTTGGCTGTAAAAACCGGCAAAGCCGATGTGGCTGCTTATGATGAACCTATTTTAAAAAATATAGCTGCTAAAAACCCTGGTTTGCTGGTCCTGCCTGAGATGATCACAATTGATAATTATGGTTTTGCTGTAGCCCTTGAAAATAAACAATTGAAAACTACTGTTGATGATGTGGTAAAAGAGCTGAAAGCCAATGGCGCCTATGATCAGATGATGACCCGCTGGTTCCCAAAAACCGGGAACCCCGCACCAATGCCTGAGATAGCGCTGGACGGAAATAAAGGCGTGCTGAAGTTTGGCGCCGCTGCTGTAACTGAACCATTTGCATTTATTGACGGCAGCCAGAAAGTAGTAGGTTTTGATATTGAGCTGGCCAGTTATGTTGCTCAAAAATTAGGGATGAAGCTGGAAGTGGTTAACATGGACTTTGGCGCCATGATCCCGGCACTGATGGCCGGCAAGGTGGATATGATCGGGGCCTGTATTACCATCTCTGATGAACGGGCTAAAAGCGTATTATTTTCAGAGCCTTATTACAAGGGAGGCATAGCTGCCCTGGTTAAACAATGAGCCATATCATTCTGGGGCAGATTCGATGAGTAAAGATAAAAAACTACCCTCGCAGCAGGATCTGCCTGCCGGCTGCTTCTCTTCCTGGCTCCGCCGTACACGGAGCGCACTGGTAAAAGAAAACGGGGCAGAGGTGCCATGCGGTGACTGCGTCGCCTGCTGTATGTCATCTTATTTTATCCATATCAGGCCGGAGGAGACCCGGACCATTGCCCGGATCAATAAAAAGTTGTTATTCCCGGCGCCCGGTCTGCCCAAAGGCAATGTGTTACTGGGTTATGGCGAAAGTGGCCGCTGCCCGATGCTGATCGATGGCAGGTGTTCGATCTATGAGCACCGCCCGCTGACCTGCCGCAGTTACGACTGCCGGATATTTGCCGCAGCCGGGATTGCCGCTGGTGAAAACGACAAGGCTCTGATTAACCAGCATATAAGGCGCTGGAAGTTCAGTTACCCCACCAGACTCGACCGCGACCAGCATACAGCAGTAAAAGCTGCGGCCGCGTTCCTGCGGGATCGTGCTGAATGCTTCCCCGGCGGGGCAGTGCCGGGCAACCCCTCCCAGCTGGCTATTCTGGCGCTCAAGGTTTACAAGGTGTTTCTCAGGCGTGACGACAACTCCGGCAAAACCAGGCAGATGCCTCCGGACAGCGAAGCGGCCAAAGCGATAATGGAGGCCAACGAGAGGTTCGAGGCCAGGCGACGTGGAAGCAAAGGAAGCAAAGNNGAAGCAAAGGGACGTTCTTTTTGCTTCCTAAAAGTAAATAAAGCTTAAGATATATTTACAACCCGCAAAGATAATCCTATATGTTTATCCCTGTTTATATGATATGTTATATTATATGCAGGGATTTTTACAATTTGGGAGGTTTAAATATGTATTTACTATATTTAGCGATATTAGTAATCGTTGTCCTGTTTTTCACCGGCATCAGGATCGTCCGGCCGACCCACCGCGCCCTGATCGAAACCTTCGGCAAATATACCAATTTTGCCCAACCCGGGTTTCACTGGATCATACCAATTATTCAAAATATTTATCTGGTGAATACAACAGAACAAATGGTCAATGCCGAGCCCCAGGTGATTATCACTAACGACAACCTGAATGCCACAGTGGATGCGCAGGTTTATTTCAAAATCAAAACAGAAGAGGAAAGTGTTAAAAACTCAATGTACAATGTTAACAATTACCAGGTCCAGATTGTTGCATTGGCCAGGACAACACTGCGAAATATCATTGGTACCCTGTCCCTGAGATCGGCCAACAGTGAAAGAGGCCGGATCAACACTGACCTGCTGGAGACACTGAAGAGTGAAACCCAAAATTGGGGCATTGATATTATGAGGACTGAGCTGAAAGAGATTGACCCGCCGAAAGACGTGCAGGATACAATGAATAAGGTCGTCAAGGCGGAGAATGAAAAGATCGCCGCGATCGACTTTGCCACCGCAGCTGAAACAACGGCTGACGGGATCAAGCGGGCGGAAATCAAGAAAGCGGAAGGCATCAAGCAGGCTAAAATCCTGGCAGCCGAAGGAGAAGCGCAGGCCATACAACTGGTAAACGAGGCTGCGGACATGTATTTCAAGGGCAATGCTCAGCTTTTGAGGAAACTTGAAGCGGTTGAGACCGCCCTTAAGGATAATGCCAAAGTTGTTGTTCCCGCAGAAGCTGAACTGGTAAACGTAATCGGTCAACTGGCCGGGGTGCTCCCCGTAAAAATGGAACGTAAGGAACCCCATAAGTTCCAGGAACCGATGAAAGCACAGGAAACCCATGAACCTCATGAACTTCATGAACCTCATGAACCCCAGCAATCCTAAATAATAAGATTTTCAGCAGTATCATGATGAGCCTTTACGGTCATCATTTTTTTTAATACCGGACATGGCGTATGAACAAGACTTCCTGAAAGGTGATTCCATGCAAAACATGTTTGATTACCTGGAATGGCGTGGAGACTTAAGTTTTGGGCGTGACGAGTTCAATGAAGTCGATAATTTAATTTTATCTACACTTGCTTATTTGAAATTAGACGGGGTTGTCCCCCCACACGCAGCAGGTGGATCAATAAAATTATCAAAAGTGGCAGAGCAATTAACAAAGAGATATGATAATCCTGCCGATTTTATCAACAACTTGTTTTTAAAACAGATTCCGGATTTTTTTATGAAGGCCGCACAGACGGTGCGTTACCGCGATCTTGAGCTGTCCGGTTATGTCAATCAGGTTGATCATGGGCAGTCAAAGCAGTTTTCGGCGGTGGTTTTTTCAATAAACAGCAAACAGCACTTCATTGCTTTCCGGGGCACAGACGACACAGTTGCCGGTTGGAAAGAGGATTTCCGGATGAGCTTCATGGATGAAGTACAGGCGCAGCTGGATGCAGTAATGATTCCACTGCAAAAAGGGGTGTTTTTTTCTCGAATTTCCCCTTCCAGAAAACTGACTGGGATTATCATCCATTTAATCTGCCGTTATTTTTCCTTTATGGTTTTAAGCCCGGATTGTGGCTATTATTCTTTGTGTTTCCAGCTTTTTTCTATTAAATGGGCGCAATAACCCCTGGGCTATTGTTATTTGCAATTGCTGCAGCCTTTTCCCTTATATCACCATTGAAGAAGCGGACGATTTGCTTGAAGTTGTGTCCAATGATTTTCATCCCTGTAACCAATGTCGCTTTGACTTTACCCCGTACCTTGAGTCTTCCCGCTCCCTGTGAACACTTTAGCGAGGAGTTGGTTCCTTCGATGGCTGTGCGTTTGCTGGTAGCTTCTTTCCTGGCGCTTTTGTCTTCTTTGCGTCCGCGGGCTTCGGCCAGAAATATAGCACTCTGTTTAACTCGCAATACGGTATTGTTTTTCCGGAATTTTACCGGACAGGTGTCTTGCCTGGGACAGTTTGAACAGACATTCCTGTCGAAATGAGCGAGAATCACTTTGCTTTTTCCATTAAACTGGCAGCTATATGGCGCATGACCTTCCGGGCATAATTCCACTGTTTTATGGTCTTTAATGGTAAATGCGGTTAGCGGGAGCTTTTGGGGATCTGGTTTTTTTCCGGTCATGTCTGTATAATGTACCGTTACTCCATTATCTTGCGCCTGTTTTTCTACTTCTCCACTGAAGTAAGCCCCATCGACGTAAAAGTCGGTGACATCCATTTTATTTTTTATTTCAGGAATGCGCTTTTCTAACATCTCAGCATCGCCAACTCTGTTTTTCTCGACTGCATAGTCGGTGATTATCTGGACGGGATTTTCGTCAGCGCAAGTTTCGGCGATATTCAGGACTAGTCCGACATGCCCTTTGGAGGCTTTCTTGCGATAGGTCACATCGGGATCGTAGGCTGACTGCAGGGAACCAGCATCAATGTCTTTGTTTGCTTTTGCTTTCCAGGTGTTCTTCTCGCTGTCAAAGGTAGCCTGCTCGTTGATAAATCTCTGGAGAATCGTCATGGCGTTTAATTCGCGAAGGCTTGGATTGGGTTTGATGATGAACACCAGTTCGCTTCCCAGATCGATTATCTCTTGTATGCGTTTTTGTGCTTCGCTGCCCCTGGAACGGTATAAGACCTTGGTTTTGTACTCTGGTTCAAGCACATGCTTTAAGGCGTCTGTAAGGAGTTCCGGGGGGCAGGCGTTGAAGCAAGGGGACGTTCTTTTTGCTTCCTGGGAAGCAAAAAGAACGTCCCTCTGCTTCTCCTCTGCTTCTCCCCTCTGCTTCTCCCCCTGCTCCCTTTCTTCCCCCTTGACATTGCAGACCGGGGCGGCTATAATTCATTTAGTAAATTAGTAATTTACTAAACTAGTAATCAAAACGGAGGAAGCATGATGAAAATACCGACCGCTTTGAAGCACAAGCCGGTCATTGTCTGTGAAAATTACGAAAATGTCGACGGCAGGTCTGCCTACAATTCGGAGGCCAAGGGCCTTTCGCTGGGCCTGGCCCAGTGGAATGACCGGGGAAAGGTGGATATATCCGCCAAGGTGTGGCGATACACAGGTGAAAAATGGTCCAGGCAGTCTGAGGAAATGCCGCTGCACCGCGTGCTTGACCTGGCGATCCTGCTCTGCCGGGCAAAGCTGCATTTCCGGGAAGCGTACCGGTATGAGAAATTATACGACACCGAAAATCAGGTCATAGACAGGATCGGCCTGCAGGGCGACGCCATGACAGTGGCTGTGTGCACTGATAACGAGAAAATAGAACAGGACATTGCCCTGTTTAGTCAAGCCCTGAGCAATGATGACGAAATCCTGGGGGAACGTTTAATTATTCTGGCAAGGATATTGAAAGAGATGGGTTATTGACAGATGAGCAGCAAGAAGAAAGTCATGATCTCGATCTTCCTGGATGAGAACGGCAAAATCACACGCCTCCCGGTACCGAACAGGACCAGGATCCCAGTACTGCGTTACCTGGCCGGCAAGTTTGAGGAGGATATGGTCTACAGCCAAAAAGAGGTTAACGCGATCATAGATGCGTGGCATAGTTTCGGTGATTACTTCATATTGAGAAGGCTGCTGATTGATCACCGGTTTCTGGCGCGGACAGCGGATGGGGCTAAATACTGGGTGATAAAAGAAGATAAAGCTGCAGAGGGGGCGGACGGATGGACAGAAAAAAGGAATTAAAACTGCAGTACAAGCAGATGAAGCCGCAGATGGGCATATTCATCATCCGCTCCAAAGTCAACAACAAGTGCTACCTGCAGACTACCCAGGACCTGAGAGGCGTGATCAACGGGGCCAAAGTCAGGCTGGGAGGCGGTTTCCATCCCAACATGGAACTACAGAAGGAATGGAATGAATTCGGCGCCGACAATTTTACGATTGAAATCCTTGAGCGCCTCGAGTACGGCAAGGATGAGTCAAAAACCGACTACAGCGAAGAACTGGCTATATTACAGATGATCTGGGAAGAAAAACTAG
>DHGV01000051.1 GCA_002402945.1 Pelotomaculum sp. UBA4789 | reverse complement strand
GTATACTTTATTTTACCGCTTACACTCTCCCTGCGCAATCTGGAAAATGATATCGTTTACCGCGGTAAAGCTGCCGTATTTTTTGGTTAAATGGCTGACTTCCAGGATATTCAAGGTCTCAGGCCTCCTTCACCAGGATAAGATCACAGCCCCCGGGTGTCAGGAATAAAAAAATTAGGTACGGTTCAAGTAAAGCAAGTATTAAAAAAAGCGTGACGTTCAAATGATAAGTCACGCTTTTTCTTAAAAATATCAAAGATTACTTGTTTAATTTCCCTGCCCGTGATCGTGACCGTGGCCGTGATGGTGACCGCCGCAGCTGCAGCTGCTCGGACCGGTAACCAGGGTGCCTTTTAAAAAGTCTTTGGCAATCTGCTCCGCATCTCCGGATGCGCCTGTGATTACTGCAAAACCTGCCTGCTGCAGGGCATTTGCCATAGGCCTGCCGATCCCGCCTGTGATCACCACGCCTGCGCCCTCAGTCTTGAGCAAAAGAGCCAGCTCGCCGTGGTTGTGCAGTATTTCATTGGTAATAATTTTCTTGCCCGTGATGTTGCCTTCTTCTGCTTCAATGACAACAAATTCACGGCTGGTTCCAAAGTGTGGATTTAAATTCCCATCCAAATACGGCATTGCAATTTTCATTCAATGATACCCCCTACTTATTTTAAGATATCGGCTCTTTTCCATTCCCTGCCATAGCACAGCGGGCACATGGTCCGCCTGCAGCAGATGGTGCCTTCCCACTGGTGGCCGCAGCTGGTGCACTCCAGTTTGTGCTGGGTCAATTTGAAGTTGCCTCCCTCCACACGCAAGGCCTCGCCGTTGACAAGGGCGCGGGCTATCTTTTGCCTGGCGGTGGCCAGTATCCTGTGAAATGTGGGCCGGGACACGGACATTTTTTCGGCACACGCCTCATGTTCAATACCTGTCAGATCCCTCAGCCGGATAGCCTCAAGCTCCTCTACCGATAACACCACCTCGGTAAGTTCTGACATGGGAACACCAGCCGGCTTGAAATAAGTGTATCCGGGCAGTTGTTCTACTCTTCTGCATTTTGAGGGTCTGGGCATGGCAGCTTCTCCAATCAGCGGTTTGGAAATATGAAACATGTTTCATAAAAATAATAACCATTTAGTTCTCAGGAGTCAATAAAATTCATTTGAGGGGGTAGCCATTCTGCTATTTCGCCAGTTGTCCGGTTATGAAGTCAGTGAAAAAGCTGCTGTCATAATCCTCAACCCTGCCCTGGTCACAGAGCATTGACAGCTTCGGATCAATTGGTATACTGCCGAGGAAAGGGATGTTAAATCTTTCTGAAATCTCTTTACCGTGGCCCGGCCCAAATAATTGAAATTCTTCCCCGCATTTGGGACAGACGGCGGCGCTCATATTTTCCACCAGGCCGAGTATCGGGATATTCATGATATTAGCCATTTTTATCGCTTTATTTACGATCATCACGGCCAGTTCCTGGGGTGAGGTGACGATGATCAGCCCGTTTAATGGGAGGGACTGCATTACCGTCAGCGGCACATCGCCTGTCCCTGGAGGCAAATCTACAAATAGGTAATCAAGGTCGGTCCAGACCACGTCGGTCCAGAACTGCCCGACCATTTTGCCCAGCAGCGGACCCCGCCAGATTACAGGATCATCCTCGTGGGGCATCAGCAGGTTGACAGACATCACCTTGATTCCGGTGGAACTTTCCAGCGGCAGCAGCCCGAATGCGACGTTTTCAGGATTTCCCTTTACGCCAAACATTTTTGGCAGGCTGGGGCCGGTGATGTCCGCATCCAGCACACCCACTTCAAAACCTTTCTTTCTGAACCCGCAGGCCATCAGGGATGTAACCGAAGATTTGCCGACGCCGCCTTTTCCGCTCATGATGGCTATGACATTCTTAACAGTGCTGAATTCGTTTAGTACCAGTTTTTCAGGGAGTATTTGCGCTTCATCGCTGCCGCAAGTAGCATCGTTTTCCATTTCAGGTGTCTCCTTTTCTTGTTGTAATGAATTAGTGATCACAGGGATTGGCGCCGGTTTGCAGTGAACCTGTCAAGTATATTTTAACTATTTCTTCCGGGCTGCCGCTGTCAGGACTGGCGCCGGTCACAACCTGAACGCCATTCTGGCTGAAAAGCTGCTGCGCGCGGCCGCCCATGCCGCCTGAGATGATAATGTTCACACCTTTTTCTGATAAAAGCTTGGGCAGAAGGCCCGGCTCATGAGGCGGGGCGGTCATGGTCACCTTTTTCATAATGGTTTTGGTTTCCGGATCGACATCAAAAAAATAAAAACTTTCGCAGTGTCCGAAATGGGCGCACAATTGTTCTCCTGCAATTGGTACGGCAATTTTCATTTTATTATTGACTTCCTTTCGTTGTTAAATTAATTTCACGCATGAGAGTGTTCCACATCTTCCTGATATCCAATACCACGGGCGCATCAGTAAACTCTACCACCGGGAGCCTTTTAATCTGGGCATCTGTCACAGCCCGGTCATAGCGAATTCGGCCTGCGGTTTTGATACCGGCAGCCCTGGCTTTTTTCTCGATCCGGTCACTCATCTCAAGATTAATATCGTACTTGTTTATACAGAGGCAGACAGGTATTTTAAAAAAATTGATCAGCTCCATGACTCGCTCAAGGTCATGTTCACCGGACAATGTCGGCTCTGTTACGATAAGCACATAGTCCGTGCCGGCCAGAGAGGCAATAACCGGGCAGCCAATCCCTGGCGGCCCGTCAATAATTACATAGGAAAGATCCTCTTTTTCAGCGATCTCTTTAGCCTGGCTGCGAACCAGGGCAACCATTTTCCCGGAATTTTCTTCAGCTATGCCGAGTTTGGCATGGACCATGGGTCCGTAAATAGTATCGGAGATATACCATTGGCCGTTGACGGAAGGATTGAAATCAATGGCTTTTTCCGGGCAGAAGTGGCTGCAGACACTGCATCCCTCACAAGCTATCTGGTCAACAATATAGGTGGGCTTGTCAGCTTCATTTCTTATTATTGCTCCAAAGCGGCAGAGTTCAAAGCATTTGCCGCAGCCGGTGCACTTGTCCGGTACAATTTCGGCTCTTTTCCCGCCGGAAAAGTCGTGGGCCTGCCTGATTACTGGATTAAGGACCAGGTGGAGATCGGCGGCGTCCACATCACAGTCCGCGATTACCGGTTTATGAGCAAGGGAAACCAGTGAAGCTACAAGGCTTGTTTTACCCGTGCCGCCTTTGCCGCTGATAACTGTTATCTCTGTCACTGTCTCGCCTCTTTCATTACAGCATTCAGGAGCCCTTCAAATAATTCCCGGTAACCGGGCACGGCAGAGTGAGGCAGCATTCCCTTGGAATAAGCTTCAGCCACCCTGCGGTCGTCGGGAATTTCCGCCAATATCCTGATACCTTTGGCCCTGCAGAAATCACGTGCCAGGGTGTAACCGGGAATATGCCTGTTTATAACCACTGCGTAGGGCAGGCAAAGCTTTTTTACCATGTCGGCGGCGATTTCCAGGTCGTTGACACCGAAGGGGGTGGGTTCTGTGACCAGGAGGACAAAGTCCACGCCCTTTACTGCAGCGATAACCGGGCAGGATGTGCCGGGTGACGCGTCGATAATGGCCAAATCGTCGTCCTGTATGGCAGAGCGCACCGCTTTGACCAGCGGCGGGCTGAACGCTTCGCCCACATTGAGCTTTCCATGATAAAAAGCGACCTTGCCGGCAGTTCCTGTTTCCACCACACCGATATTTCTGCTGTTCTCAGTAATAGCCCCAACAGGGCAGACCAGGCTGCACCCACCGCAGCCGTGGCACATTTTATCAAATGTAAGGACGTTTTTGTTGATACAGACAATAGCGCTGTACTGGCAGATTTCCCCGCAAGACCCGCAGGCGGTGCACTTTTCATGGTCTACTACCGGCACGGGAATGCCGACCATGTGGCGGTATTGGATTATCGGTTTCAAAAAAAGATGCCCGTTGGGCTCTTCAACGTCGCAGTCCAGGTAAGCGGTTTTATACCCGGCATCTGCCGCTATGCAAGCGAGGCTGGCAGAGACGGTGGTTTTCCCCGTCCCTCCTTTGCCGCTTGCCACAGCTATAGTAAGTTTTTGCGTCATAATTCCCCCCTGACAGGGTGATCTATCTAATCTTTATTTTTCAGTTCTTTAATTTGGTTTTTTGTTTGCTCAAGGGCATTTTCCAGGTGTTCGGCCTGTCCCTGGAGGAAGCTCAGCTCCTGTTCGGTGGTCAGCGGGGGCGCAGATGCCGGTGCTGCCATCACAGTGTTGGGAGCCCACCTGGCCCACCGGGGCAGCCCGTTGGCATGATACCAATGTCGCCGGCCCCTGCCGCCGCCCGGGCAAAAACTCTGGTTGGATCTCGAGTCAGGGCCGATATTACTCAAACAATAGCCCTGGCCGCGCCCCGTCATTGGCCCGGCGCTAAGCGGGCCCGTTCCATTGAAACCTGGCATAATGTAAATCCTCCTTTTTAAATATTATGGGCGAACCGGGCCTTTCCCGGCGCCTTGTCCTTGTCCTTGACCTTGACCTTGACCTTGGCCCTGGCCTTTTTGGCCTTGACCCTTGCCTTCGCCCTGACCCTGGCCAGCTCCACACTGGCCTTTTCGCCTGCCAATTCCAGGACCTTTACCTGCAGGTCCGGTTCCGTCTCCTCTGGGCATTTTAATCTCTCCTTTACAATTTATTTTGCTTAGATCCAATGGCCTTCAACATTGGCTCCATCAGCCTGTTTTAATTTTCCGCTTTTGAATTTTTCCAGAGCTTCACTTACAGTGCCGTCAGCGCCGCAGTAAATCCGGATGCCCGCGGCGCCTAAGGTTCTAAAAGCTTTAGGGCCGCAGTTCCCGGTAATTACAGCCTCCACGCCATGCCGGCTGATATTTTCCGCGGATTGGATGCCTGCTCCCTGGCCGGCGTTCAAATTTTGCTCATTATTGATTGCCTGGTGTTGATTTGTTTCCGTGTCGAACACTATAAGCCAGTTTGCGCGGCCAAACCTGGGGTCGACTTTACTTTCCAGGTCCTTTCCCGTAGAGGTAACAACTACTTTCAAAAATTTCACCTCCCGTATTTGCATAATCTGCTTCTGCGTTTAATATGGTCATTGTTTCAAAATTATTATAACTTCTATTATGAACCATTGTCAATTATAATATGGCTCACTATTCAAAATAATGTTGATTATCCCTGACAATTAGCCTATAATATTTTTGAACAATTGCTCATTAGTGATATGCCAGGGATTATTGTTTAGAGAGATATCTCTAAAAAAAACAAGATAAAGCAGCGAATGGGGGACAGAGTATGGCAGGGCGGGATAGCGATCAGGAAGCGGCAGCAAACCAAAAAATAAAAGAAGACTGGATATCAGCGCTGATCGAGCTGATGAAGCAGCTCAAACAGTGGACCGTGGAACAAATTAAAGAGTGGGAGATAAGTCTTCAGCAGGGCGCTGTCCCGTGTGCTATCGAATCGACCACGGAAAGACAAGAAGAGTATATCGGAAAATATTTTGCCCCGATGTTGCTTATCACTTCGGAGGAGTGCGAGGTGGAGGTGCGTCCGGTCGGCAGGTTCGCCATCGGCGCGATCGGGCAGGTGTGCATGACCAACAACAGACAGGCGGTAAATTTCTTATACTCGACAAGAAAAGGCTGGTTTGTTATGGAATACAGGAAACCCCTGACGAGGGATATGTTCCTCGATCTGCTCAGGCAGATGTGTCAGGCCTAAAGTTAAGAAAATCTTGTGAAGGGGAGGTATTTCAATGTTAAGTTGTGCCAAATGCGGTTCTCACTCTTGTTATAAAGCTGAATTGGACAAGCTGCCGTCAAACTGCCCGATGAAATCTTACGGTGAAACATACGAAGAGGCCGCAGCCATTTACCGTGAGTCTGACGGCAGCATGGCCTGTAACTCGGCACGTGTGGAAGCCGGCGGTTACGGTGTCTGGCCGAGAATCCGCGAGATCATGGAGTTTGCCCGGCTGTCCGGTTTCAACAAGCTGGGTTTGGCCTTCTGCGTGGGGCTGCGCAAAGAGGCCTTTGAAGTAAACAGGATATTTGAAAACAACGGCTTTACGGTAGCCTCGGTCATGTGCAAAACCGGCTCACGGCCCAAGGAGGAACTGGGGCTGCGGGACGATGAAAAAGTACGGCCGGGCCAGTTTGAGGCCATGTGCAATCCCGCGGTGCAGGCCCTGCTCTTAAACAAGGAACAGACCGATTTGAACATTCTTCTCGGCCTGTGTGTGGGGCACGACACCATTTTCATCAAACACTCAAAAGCCCCGATCACGGTCCTGGCGGTGAAAGACAGGGCCACTGGGCACAACCCGCTGGCGGCAATATACGCCGGCCATTATTTCCAGTCAAAAGTGAACCTGAAATAAATTATGCAGCTGCGGATGAGCTAAGTATTTTATCGTTTTTTCATGTAAGCCTTTTTCCAGGGGAACTTTGAAAGCTCAGAGTAATCTTTGATGGCCGCCGCGAGGGTGTCCGCCGCCAGGACAGCGCAGTGCACGTGGTCTTCCGGCAGCCCGCCCAGGGCTTTCAAGATCGTGTCCCGGCTAATATTTTTAGCTTCTGCAACCGGGCGGCCTATGGCCAGCTCGGTTGTAATGCTGCCACAGGCTATGGATGCACCGCACCCGTCAGTCCAAAAGGTGGCATTCGTAATCTGTTCATTTTTTACACTAAGCCAGATACCCAGGGTATCGCCGCATTCACCCGTGCCCTGTCCGAAGCCGTCGCACTCGGGGATGTTGCCCACGTTGCGGGGGCTCCTGGCATGGTCAATCACGGTTTCACTGTATTCCCCCTGCATATTTAGTATAAATTCTTTCTCAACATGCTCATCCATAACTGCCCATTCTCCTTATTCGTTTATATTTTATCGTGACTATCTTTATGAACGGTATTTCATAAAGATAATACAACTGATCATGGGCGGATGTCAAAGATATTTGGAGTTTAATTGTTGCCATGAAGAAAAATGGTTCATGAGCAAGATGCGGGATTATCCATCTGTCACCAAAACGGACGTCATACTAAATTTTATTTATACTTTATAATTCATTAATTTATTCTTAATAAATTGTCTGTATAGTTGTAGGGGGTAATTTTGTTTAAAACAGGTTAAGGGTTATGGCGGAGGTCTTGCCATATATAAATTGTAGATAAAATACGGAGGTGAAGTATTGTGAAGAAAAAATTTCTTACACTGCTGCTGTTGGGTGTGATGCTGCTCGGTGTGCCCGCCTTTGCAGCCGCTCAGGGTTCTGGTGATATGATCCAGGATCAAATCAGGCTGCAGGACCCGACACAGGATCAGGATCAGACCCAGGATCAAATCCAGGACCAGACCCAGACACAACTATTGGAGGACCAGAAGAGATTGCAGCTCAGGGACAGGCTGCATGTTACAGATGATGCCACAATGCAAATGCAGGATCGCCAGCGGATTCAGGAGCAAGATCAGCTTTATTTCCAGGATATGCAGCAGCACTGGGCCCGGCAGCAGGTAATGTCGGCATATTTATGGGGCTTGGCCAGCGGTTATCCGGACGGCAGCTTCAAGCCTGAAAACAATATTACAGGGACAGAGGCCGTGCTCATGATGAGCCGCCTTGCGAACTGTCTTGCCGGGATCGATGCCGGGGCAGGTACAGCAGGGGATATTGACAGGGATGCTGTGCCGCTCTGGGCCAGAGAGATGATGCAGGAGGCCACGGCGCTGCGCATAGCGAGCCAGAGCCAGCTTTATGGGGAGCAGCAGCTGAACCGGCTGCAGTTTGCCGTGATGCTGGCAAAGAGTTTGGGTATAGAGCAGGCCGCTGTTCCTGAGGGTGCAATGGTATTTCAGGATCAGAGCGGGATCCCCGCAGGGGATTTGGGTTATGTCCTGGCCTTGAAAAACATGGGCATCGTTGCCGGTGACAACGGGAGTTTTTATCCGGAACGGTTGCTTACCCGGGCAGAAGCAGCCGTCCTGTTGAGAAACGTAATAAATGTGCTTGAATAATTAAGAGTGAATTTAAGCGAGACTCCAATCATATTATTGATTGGAGTCTCGCTATTAGGAATATATTTTAAATATGCAGAATGGCAAAATAATAGTATTGCTTCGTGAATAAAGAAAAAAAACCCCGCTCTATGCTTGTGCTGAAAAGAAACTAATTATATTATTGAATAACTAAGACATTTAATAATAAGTGGAGGGGTACCGCATGAATTGGAACAAAACCGCCAGATGGCTGAGGCTTCTGGTGATCACCGGCTTGCTGGCCTGGGTTACCTACGAGTCTTACCTGCACCAGGTACTGGGAGGCGGCAAGGCGCCGTCAGTCCATGCGCTCTGCCCTTTTGGGGCACTGGAAAGCCTCTATACGCTGCTTTTCCTGGGGACCTATGTCCAAAAAATCTACTCGGGCACCGTGGTGCTGTTAGTGTTGACAGCCGTCATAACAATCCTCTTCCGCCGCAGTTTCTGCGGCCTGCTGTGCCCCTTCGGGGCGCTGCAGGAACTCTTCGGTCTGCTGGGCCAAAAAATATTCAAGAAGAGACTGGTCGTCCCCCTGAAGCTTGACCGGCCCCTGCGCTATCTGAAATATGCCGCCCTGGCGCTGACCCTGGTTATGGCTTGGTACTACGGCAAGCTCTGGATGGCCCCCTACGATCCTTATTCAGCTTACTCACATATCACAACTATCTCAGCATCTATCGCTGAAGACCCGCTGGCTGTAATCGGGTTTGCGCTGCTGGCGGTAACAATACTGGGTTCTGTCCTCTACGACCGGTTCTTCTGCAAATATCTATGCCCGATGGGCATATTTTATGGCATTATCGGTATGGTCAGCCCGACCATCGTTGAGCGCAATGACGAACTGTGCATACACTGCAAGTCCTGCAGTAAGGTTTGCCCGGTTAACATTGATGTGGAAAAGGCAGTCAGAGTTACCAGTATCGAATGTATCAACTGCAACGAATGTGTGCTGGTCTGCCCGAAAAAAGGCGCGCTCGAAGTTAAGACGGCGCAGAAGGTCGTGCACCCGCTGGCGATGCTCTTAGTAGTAGTGGGATTGTTTTTCGGGACCATCTTGGTGGCCCAGGCGACAGGCAATTATCAAATCATGCCTTCCGCCCTGAAGGAAGGAGAAATCATATCGATAACCGAGGTCAAGGGCTACTACACCATAGAAGACGCCGCCATTGCCACCGGTCTGTCACTCGAGGAAGTTTACGAAAAACTTGGCATTCCCAAAAATGTGCCCAAGAGCACAACGTTGAAAGAGATATCGAATGTAGCGCCGGGATATGATTTTGACGCGGCGAAAGCGAAAGCCGGTGGGGCAGATGCTACAGTCGAAAATACTGGGGCAGTAGAATCAGGCAAGGTGGATATCAGCGGCATTAAAGGCTCCATGACGGTCAGGGAGGCGGCTGATTCGCTGCAGATGGACCTGCAGGAGTTTTACGGTTTATTTCAGATTCCCGCTGATGTTCCGGCCCAGACAAAATTGAAAGACATCGTCACCGTCTCCCCGGGATATGATCTGGAAAAAATAAAAGATTCATTAGATTAGCATTGGGGAAGCAAGGGGTCAGTTCATTCTCTTGCTTCCCTGATCTGTTTTACAGGACACAAGGGGGACAGCCCTTGTGTTTTTTAATTTTTAATATTTTATTAACTTATTCTTAACAAATTACAGGTATATTTAAATAGTGAAAAGCAGAAGGCTGGAATATGCCACAGATTTTGGTGGGATGGGCAGAAATATATTATTTACAGGTCCAAATATTTAATAGGGAGTGTGAAAACATGAATAACAAAGCCTTACCGGATTTCTCGTTTTGGGCTTTCTGCTTCTGGCCATAGTGCTCACCTGGCTTGTAGCAGGCGGTAACGTGTTTGGACGTGGGATGATGGGCAACAGCAGGTATAACAGTTACGGGTACGGGCGTGGGATGATGGGCTCAGGCATGATGGGAGGCATGGGCATGATGGCTGTTTATGCCCCTGACGCCAAGCCAGTCTTTGAAGCTGAGGCGCTGAAAAGCCTGGAAACCTACAGGAGCCGCTACGGTACAAATGTTAAGGTCAAGGATTTCATGGCCTTCAGCATTAATTATTACGGCCAGATGATCGATGCCAGTACCGGTGAGGGGCTGGCTGAATTGCTGGTAGACCGCTATACCGGCTCAGTATATCCTGAGCCCGGCCCGAACATGATGTGGAACGTCCGTTTTGGCACGACGACAGAGACCCCCGGTCAGGTGAGCTATGACCAGGCTGCTGCCAGGAACCTGGCTGCGGCATTCCTGGCGGACCATCTTCCCGGCTCTGAGGTTATGGAGGGACAGGCATTCCCGGGCTACTACACTTTCGATTTTGGCCGCCTGGAAATTGAGGGCATGCTGAGTGTAAATGCTTACACCGGGGATATCTGGGTCCACACCTGGCACGGCTCTTTTCTGGGCGAACACGAGTGATAATGAACTGACTGCGACTCCATTCCCCTGACCATGAGAGACTGTCAACCAGATAATCTGAAGAAGCACATAAGGAGAGTTTATCATGACCCAAAATATTTTAGCGGTAGATGATGATTCCAAAATTTTGAAGATATTGCATCATACGTTGAGCAAGGAAGGTTTCAGGGTGAGCACGGCGTCCTCTGGTGAGGAAGCCCTGCAGTTAGCCGGGAAGAGCTTACCTGACCTGGTTTTACTGGATATTACAATGCCGGGCATTGATGGTTATGAAACCTTCCAGAGATTAAGAGCGATCAACGATATGCCAATAATATTCCTGACTGACAGAACTGATGAAATAGATAAGGTTGTAGGTTTCAGGATGGGGATTGATGATTATCAGACCAAGCCGTTCAGCCCGACCGAGCTGGCCCTGCGGGTCAAAGCCGTATTAAGAAGAAGCGGTGGGCAAATAGTCAAAAGCGAAAATCCCTTGAAATACGGCAGCATTGTCCTCGACTACGATAGGCGTGTGGTTAAAATAGACAACCAGGTGGTCGAGCTGACCCCAAAAGAGTTTGAACTGCTATGGCTGTTGGCTTCTAGCCCCAACAGTGTCTTTACTAAGGCACAATTGTTGGATAAGGTTTGGAAAAGTGAATTTTATGGTGATGATAATACAGTAACTGTTCATATCAGAAAACTGCGTGAAAAAATAGAGACTGATCCGTCCAAGCCGGTATTCATAAAAACTGTCTGGGGGACTGGTTATAAATTCGAGTATTTTGCCTGATGTGAATGGATATTTAAGACAGCTTGAATTTGCTGACAAAGGAATCCTGGTATTAAAGCTGGCCGCAGAAGGTCGGTTTTTTGTTGTCCGGGAGTGTGTAATTTTTTTGCTATTATTAAAGGGTTAGAGCCATGCCGGGCACATGTCGGTTTCAAAATAAATATTTACACTACCTTGAAGTATTGTTAATATTAGATCACATTCATATAAACCATTGGTCATGCCAGCAGGATGTGGCTGTTATTTATGATAAGCGCTCTCGGAGCGTAAAAGCACTTATTATATTTAATGTATAATAATCAGGACGGTGATTGTAACTATGTTTGCCCAGGAGAACCTTCCGCACTATTTAGAAATAATCGATTATTTGCCCGATCCCACGTTTGTCTTGGATAAGGAACGCAGGGTGATCGCCTGGAACCTTGCACTGGAAGAAATTACAGGAGTGAACAAGAATGACATAATCGGCAAGGGGGATTATGCTTATTCTGTCCCATTTTATGGCACGGCAAGACCGATGCTTATCGATTTTATTTTTTTTGATGATAGAAAGAATGAAATTCCTTATGAGTATGTGGAAAGAAAAGGCAGCCGTTTTATTGCTGAAACATTTTGCCCTTTTGTATTCGATGGAAAAGGGGCTTACCTGTGGGGAACAGCATCACCCCTAGTTGATGATCAAGGCAATCTGAATGGAGCAATAGAATCCATTCGGGATCTTACCAAGCATAAGCAAACGGAAAAAGATCTGCGCCTGTTAGAGGAGCGTTTTTCTAAAACATTTCACGCCAGCCCCAATCCGATGACCATTACCTTGCTCGACAACGGTGAAATTGTTGATGTTAATGACGCCTTTTTACAGGTTATCGGCCGCACAAAAGCCAGTATTTCCGGCATGAAGATATCTGAGAGCGGTTTTTGGACCAATCCTGGCGAATGTGAAGAGTTATATATGCAGATCAATGAGGACAAAGGCATCCTTAACAAGGAAATTACCTTCAAAATGAAATCCGGCGAGCCGCGTTATGGTTTGTTCACAGCCGAGATTATTACCGTAAACGGTGCGCAATGTGTCTATGCTATCGTCAATGATATTACCGAGCGTAAAAAATTTGACATCGAAATGGCTCGTATGGACCGCTTGAACCTGGTGGGGGAGATGGCGGCAACCATCGCTCACGAGATCCGGAACCCCATGACTAGCATTCTTGGCTTTACAGAGATCTTAAAAAATGAAACACCGGAAACCTCAAACAGTATTTATTTTGATTATATAATTGAAGAGCTGCATCACGCTAACGCTATCGTCGAAGAATTTTTATTCCTGGCCAGAAGCAAGCCTATGATATTAAAGAGACAGAAATTAAATGATATCCTCAATGCAATTTCCCATTTGATCCAGGCAAGCGCCGTAAATGGGAAAAAAGAAGTTGTTTTTGACCTTAATGAAGTTGCGGATCTGCTGCTCGACGAAAAAGAGATCCGGCAACTGGTTTTAAATCTGGTAAACAACGGTTTGGAAGCAATGGAGCCCGGCGGGAAAATTACAGTAAGGACATTTATGGACAATAATGATGTTGTCTTGACAGTAAAGGATCAAGGCAGCGGGATTGCGTCGGATGTTTTGGGAAAAATAGGCCTCCCATTCTTTACAACTAAAGAAAAAGGAACAGGTTTGGGACTTGCGGTTTGTTATAGTATTGCTGCCAGGCATAACGCCGAAATTAAAATTAAAACCAGCCCCAAAGGAACCACATTTTTTATTATTTTCAAACAGAGCTGATATATATTTTCGCCGCATTTAAATCCTGTATAATGGTGTCAAGATGTCTTGCCGGTGTATAGTACGCCGGTTTTTTTATGGTTATAAAAAAACCTCCATCATCTTTTTCAAAGCCAAAAGACAATGGAAGTTATACTAATAGCCTATGTTCATTTATTCTGATTGTCACGCTGAGTGTATTCGGTTTTTTCCACGTGGGTTCCGACGCGCGACGGCATCAACTTCAGCACAACCCAGGCGATTAGGGCGATGACCACCATTGCAATCAGGGTTGCAGGCTCAAATACCGCTTTGGTCTCAGCGCCAGTTGTGGTAACCCGGGAGAAAATGCCTTCAAAAACTCCCACAAAAATCTGGGTGACGGAATAAATGCCTTGTACAAACCCACTTGCCGGATTTGCTCCCATCACTTTGAAAACCAGGCGAAAGGCCAATAAGATTTCGATAATGCCGAAGATTGCGACAATAAAACGTTGTGCGGTATAATTTTCCGGATTGGTATTACGTGTTTCTGTTTGTTTGGTCATTTGTTCCATAGTTTCACATCCTTTCATTTTTACCTAACACAGCAGCTCCCTTTGATAAGAAAAATGTTAGCGCTTACTTAAATGTGGCAGCAACTTTGTTAAATTCATCATCTGGTTTAATTTAACTATAAAAATATTAAATCATTATTACCAATAGATTAATCTTTTAAAATATTTGGCTCTTCGCTACTTCGTGTGGGTGGCGCCGAAAAAAA
>DHGV01000116.1 GCA_002402945.1 Pelotomaculum sp. UBA4789 | reverse complement strand
GAGCTTGGTAGGGCCGCGTCCGGAGAGGCCGTTTTTCGTTGATGAACTGGTCAAAGATACCCCTGAATATGCCTTCCGCATGAATGTGAAGTCGGGTATCACCGGTCTGGCCCAGATTGCCGGGCGCTACAGTACCAGCGCTGAGAACAAGCTGAAATATGACCTGCTCTATACCAAGTCGTATTCTCCGGCCAGGGACCTGGCCATCCTGCTCCAAACCGTTAAGGTTATTTTAATAAAAGATAAAGCTTCGTAAATATCCACCTCCCACAGTTGAAAATACCGCCCAGCAGGGCGGTATTTTAATTCTTAAGCTGGTTGATCACCAGACCGGTGATCACTTTCGGGTAAAAGAAGGTGCTTTTCTGGGGCATTTTTTCTCCCTGCCCTGCCACCATGGTGACTTCTTCGATCAGGGTGGGATTCAAAAAGAAAACAAGCTGGTACTCGCCCCTGTCCACCAATTCCAGAGCGCCTTCCTCTTCGCGGGTATAAGTTATGTGATCGGCCCTGGCTCTGAGCTCCCCGCAGATACCCAGGTACTTCTCGATGATGAGAGTGTGCAGGATAGATACGTCAAGCTTCTGCCAGGCGCGGGATTTTTCTTTTGGCATTATCTGTGTAAGATCGACACTATCCTTTAATGTGAGCAAATAAAACTTATTATCGCCGGCATAAAGACCGAATGCATGGCGGTGCGCTTTATCTTTTTTTTCAGGCTGTTNNNCTGGCAGGCTCTAATTCATATTCCTCGACAGCAAAATTTTCCTTTAGCTGTTCCACCAGGTGTTTTTTGTCCAGCGATTTGACATCTTTAATCAAACGGTGGGTGGGCAGGATCACCAGCCCGGGATCGTAAAGGTTGACCAGCGTCATCATCACATAGTTGTATGCTGGTTCGGCATTGATAACGGCGGCATTTTCGCCGGCGGCTTCCCGCTCTTTTTTATAGTTCAGCGCTGTTTCATAGCGATGGTGTCCGTCTGCGATGAAGATGCGCTTTTCTTCCATTATACGCTGTGCTTTGTTAATCGCTTCAGGATCGGAAACGACCCAAATTCTATGCATCTCACCGGAATCGTCAGTAAAGCTTATGTCCGGGTGTTCCCCCTTCACGGATTCTTTGAGCGAAGCAATGATTCCATTTTCCTGATCGGCATAGAGGCTGAAAACCGGGCTGAAGTTTGCCCTGCAGGCGCGCATCAGTTCAAGCCGGTCCGCTTTATGCTTGGACATGGTCTCTTCATGGGGGAGAACTACGCCGCTTTCGTATGGTTCCAGCCTGACGCCGCAGATGATGCCGCTGCGGATTTTATTTTTCCCGCCTGCTGTGAACTCCTGCTCATAAAGGTAGATGGCGGGTTTTGTTTCCGGGACCAGGATGTTTTCTTGAATCCACTCTCTATAATTAGCCGCGGCGCGGGTGTAACGGTTGTTTTTTTCACTGTCCCCAGGCAGTATTCTGCCATATTCCAGGCGGATGATATTGTAGGGGTGCCGCTTGTAGTAACTGTCCTGGGCGGCAGCGTCGATCACATCGTAAGGCGGTGTCACCACGTCGGCCAGGCTGCCAACTTTTTGCTGGTTGTAGCGCAGGCCTTTAATGGGGATGATTGCAGCCATTTAAATAATCCTCCTGAAAAAATAAAAAAATTTAACAGTTATTGCTGTCATGACATGATTAACCTGGTTAAATTGTATTATAAACAGGATCAAAAAACAAATGATAGTTATTCTTTCCTGGTCCACCTGTCATTATCGCGGTAGCGGTACTTGGCCATCACCCTTTTAAAGGCGTCTTCCAAATCTATGTTCAGGGAATTGGCGTAACAGATCACTATAAACAAAATATCGGCCAACTCCAGCGCCAGGTCGCCTATCGCTTCCTCCGGTTTTTTCGGTTTTTCACCATACTGGTGGTTGACTTCCCGTGCAAATTCGCCTACTTCTTCGGTCAGCCTGGCCAGCATGGAGAGAGGGCTCCAGTAGCCTTCCTCAAACTGGGTGATCCATCTGTCTACTTCTCCCTGCATATCTTTGATTTCCATTTTACATCTCCTCCACAAGTGAGTCAGGGCTAGCCCTTAACTTTCTAATATTTTCTTATCACTGCCGTGTGATATGGCAAGAATATAACAATTAATCCGCCTGTTGTAAACCCAGGTGTTTTAAAGGCCGGTATCGATGCCGCCGGATCATCTTTTTTTGACCTTTATTAATAATATCATAACAGTTATAATGATGAACATAAGAAAGGTATTGATTCGTTATATTTTGAACATCGGTGCAGTATTATCTGGGGAGGGCTGCGAGGTGCATCCGGACTGCGAACGTATACTTTTAACCGAGGAAGAAATCCGCGCCAAAGTGCAGGAGTTAGGCAGGCGTATATCCAGTGATTATGCTGGAAAAGAAGTACTCTTAATCGGTATCCTTAAAGGAGCGATGATTTTTCTGGCCGACCTGGTCAGGGAAATAACCGTGCCGACTCAATTTGACTTTATGGCCGTTTCCAGCTACGGTTCCTCATCAAAGTCATCCGGCGAGGTGCGTATTTTGAAAGACCTGGAATACGGTGTTGAGGGACGCAACATTATCCTCGTGGAGGATATTGTCGATACCGGCCTGACGCTGAATTACCTGGCGGAAAACCTCATGTCGCGCGATCCGGCCAGCGTTAAAATCTGCACGCTGCTGGACAAGCCTTCACGCCGGGTTGAACCTGTGGAAATTGATTATAAAGGTTTTGTTATCCGCGATGATTTTGTGGTGGGCTACGGGCTTGATTACAGCGATCGTTACCGGAACTTTCCATGCATTATGGTTTTAAGCCCGAAAGTATATATAAACGAGGGGGAATAAGGTAAATGCAGCTGCCCGAGAAGGAGCTGGTCATAGTCCTTGATTTTGGGGGACAGTACAGCCACCTGATTGCCCGCCGTATCCGCGAATTAAAGGTGTTCTGCGAGATGCTGCCTTTCTCAACCCCCATTGAAGATATAAAAAAGAGAAGGCCCAAGGGCATTGTTTTTTCTGGCGGCCCCTCCAGTGTATATCAGGACAATGCTCCGGTGTGTGATCCGGCACTCTATGAGATGGGGATCCCCGTGCTGGGCATCTGTTATGGCATGCAGCTGATGGCCCAGCAATTGGGTGGTCTTGTGTCACGGGCTACCCACAGGGAATACGGCAAGACCAAGCTGCATGTTATGGACGGGGGCGGCCTGTTGGCCAGCCTGGCGCCTATCGAGCAGTGCTGGATGAGCCATGGTGACCTGGTGGAGTCTCCGCCGCCTGGTTTTACAGTCACCGCGCACACGGCTAAAGCACCGGTGGCGGCTATGGCTCAATCAGCCAAAAATCTTTTTGCTGTCCAGTTTCACCCGGAGGTAGTGCACACACCCAAAGGGCAGGAAATATTAAAAACTTTTCTCTATGATATCTGCGGCTGCCACGGAACCTGGACCATGGGCTCTTTCCTGGAGAGAACCATAGGTGAGATAAGGCAGCAGGTGGGAAACAGGAAAGTCCTGTGTGCGATGAGCGGCGGGGTTGATTCAGCTGTTGCCGCGATGATGGTACAAAAAGCGATCGGGGATCAGCTTACCTGCGTTTTTGTAGACCACGGGCTGCTGCGAAAAGACGAGGCGGAGCAGGTAGAGCTGACTTTCAAAGAAAAATTTAAAATGAACCTGATTTTTGTGGATGCCAGGAAGCGTTTCTTTTCCAAGCTGGCAGGCGTGACTGATCCCGAACTGAAGAGGAAAATCATCGGGGAAGAGTTTATCCGGGTTTTTGAGGATGAAGCCGCCAAGCTGGGGGAAGTTGATTTCCTCGTACAGGGCACGCTGTATCCTGACGTAGTGGAAAGCGGCACTACCACCGCAGCTGTGATCAAAAGCCACCACAACGTGGGCTGCCTGCCGGAAGATATGCGTCTCGAGCTGGTAGAGCCGCTGCGCTGGCTTTTTAAAGATGAAGTGAGGGTGCTGGGTGAAGAGATGGGCATGCCCAAGGAGGTTGTATGGCGTCAGCCATTCCCTGGACCCGGCATGGCGGTCCGCATCCTGGGCCGGATAACCAGAAAAAAAGTGGCCATTATCCAGGCTGCAGATGCTATTGTGGAGCAGGAAATCCGCAAAGCCGGGCTTTACCGGCAGATCTGGCAGTCGTTCGCGGTGCTGCCGGCTATGAAAAGCGTCGGGGTGATGGGTGATGAACGTACTTACGCGCATACCATTGTGATCCGGGCGGTGAACAGCGTCGATGCCATGACCGCGGACTGGGTGCACCTGCCCTACGAGGTGCTGGAAGCCATTTCATCCCGCATTGTCAGTGAAGTCAAGGAGGTCAACCGGGTGGTCTACGACATCACCTCCAAGCCTCCGGCGACGATTGAATGGGAGTAGTTTAAAACTGTTGTAATATTTGCTGGTTTGTTATAACTAAAGCACTTTTATATTGACAGTTTTTCTTAAAATTTGTTAATATTAATTTAGATAATTATGCAGCCCGTTCAAATGATACGGGCAATTCTTGTGTCATACACTATCCACATTTTAATACTGGAGAGAAAGTGTGCCTAGGGTTCCACGCCCAGGGTTGCAGAGGGGCGGCTTGGTCCAAGCGGCACAGGCATTCTCGAATTAGAAGTTCGAGTTTCGAGGTTCGATAAAAAGCTGCAGGAACTAACGAATTAGCGGCCTCGAACAGTTAACCTTTAAATTGGGGTGCTACACCGACAAGGGATAAAAGCCCAGGCGGTTAGGTTTCGCTCATAAACGAAATCCTATTCGCCCGGGCTTAAATTTTTAACTGCAATTTTCTAGTAACAAACAAAATAATGTATAGAAAAGGAAGAAAATTTTATGGCGAGACCAAAAGTTGGCATTGTTATGGGCAGTGATTCCGATCTCCCTGTAATGCAGGAGGCTGCCCGCATCCTGGACGAGCTGGGCATATCCAGTGAAGTAGTGATATCCTCCGCCCACCGGGCGCCGGACAAAACGGCGGCCTATGCCCGGAGCGCCGCGGAGCGCGGGCTGGCTGTGATTATCGCCGGCGCGGGCGGGGCAGCTCACCTGCCGGGCGTCATTGCCGCCTATACTGCCCTGCCGGTGATCGGGGTGCCCATTGCATCGGGAGCTTTAAATGGTGTCGATGCCCTCTATGCTATGGTGCAGATGCCTGCCGGCGTGCCGGTGGCAACCATGGCCATCAACGGCTCCAAGAACGCCGGCATCCTGGCCGCCCAGATAATCGGCGCCACTGACCCAACTGTCAGAGCCGGTGTTGCCGCTTACAAGGATAAGCTGGCCAAACAGGTTGGTGAAAAAGATGACCTGCTCGCTGAACTCGGCATAGGCGGTTACCTGGCGCGGCCCAAGGATCTAAGATAATTTTTGACATATCGCTGAATAAAGTGTTGTTTTATAGTATCTAAACACTGGAGGCTTTAAGCATGATTGACCGCTATACCCTGCCTGAAATGAAGCAGATTTGGTCGGAGGAAAATAAGTACCGCAAGTGGCTGGATGTAGAGATATTTGCCTGTGAAGCCATGGCCGATCTGGGGAAAGTGCCTGCTGACGCTTTAGCTAAAATTAAGGGTAAAGCAGACTTCAATGTGCAGCGGATTGCTGAAATTGAGGCGGTGACCAACCATGATGTTATCGCTTTTACAACAAATGTTGGTGAATATGTAGGTGAAGCAGCCAGGTACATTCATCTAGGCCTGACCTCCTCCGATGTGCTGGACACAGCCCTGGCCGCCTTGATGAAAGAGGCGGGCCAGCATATCCTGGAAAGGCTGAAACAATTAAGGGCCGCCCTGCTGGAGAAAGCGGCGGAGCACCGCCGCACAATCATGATCGGGCGTACCCATGGCATTCATGCCGAACCAATCACTTTTGGTTTGAAAATGCTGCTCTGGGTAGAGGAAACTGACCGTAATATCCGGCGGATGGAGCAGGCGGTAGAAACGATAAGCGTGGGTAAGATTTCCGGCGCTGTAGGCACCTACGCCAATATTGACCCGCGGGTGGAAGTGCACGTTTGCTCCAGGCTCGGGTTGAAACCGGCCAAGGTTTCTACCCAGGTGCTCCAAAGAGACCGCCATGCTGAATATCTGACCACCATCGCGCTGATCGGCAGTTCGCTGGACAAGTTTGCCACTGAACTGCGCAGCCTCCAGCGCACTGAAATCCTGGAAGTGGAAGAACATTTCAAAAAAGGCCAGAAAGGCTCCTCGGCCATGCCTCATAAAAGAAATCCGATCATCGGCGAGCGTATTTCCGGAATGGCCCGCCTGCTGCGGGGCAATGCCCTGGCGGCTATGGAAAACGTCCCTCTCTGGAATGAACGGGATATATCCCATTCCTCGGTGGAACGGGTGATTATTCCGGACAGCACGATCGCTCTTGATTATATGCTTTCCAAGTTCACAAATACCATCACCTATTTATTAGTCTATCCCGAGAACATGATGCGCAATATTGAGCTCACCCACGGGTTGATCTTTTCCCAGCGGGTCCTTTTGACCCTGGTTGAGGAAAAGGGTCTTTCCAGGGAGCGGGCCTATGAATTGGTGCAGCGCAATGCCATGGAAGCCTGGCGGACGGGAAAGAATTTTCGCGACCTGCTGCTGGCGGACGGCGAGTTGACATCCCAGCTTGAAAAAGAAGAGATAAATGAGCTGTTTGATTTTAACTACCACCTGAAAAATGTGGATGAAATATACAAGAGATTTGGATTGTAGGAACGGGGGAAAAGGAAATGGCGGAAAAACGCGAACAACTATATGAAGGAAAGGCCAAGCGGGTTTACCGGACCGACAGACCCGGATTATACCTGGTGGATTACAAGGACGACGCGACCGCTTTCAACGGAGCCAAGAAGGGGAGCATTCAAAATAAGGGTGTGCTGAATAACCTGATCTCCGCCGTCTTTTTCCGCCTCCTTGAAGAGAAGGGCATCCCCACCCACTTTGTGGAACAGGTCAGCGACAGGGAGATGCTGGTAAAAGCTTTGGATATAATCAAGGTTGAGGTGGTTGTGCGGAACATTGTGGCCGGCAGCCTGTCCAAGCGGCTGGGGGTACCGGAAGGGAAGGTCCTTACTGAACCCATCCTGGAATTCTACTATAAGGATGATGATCTGGGCGACCCCATGATCAACGATTACCACATCCGGGCGCTCGGCCTGGCTACACCGGCACAAATGAACAGAATAACGGAACTCTCACTAAAAGTAAATAAAATTCTTTTGGAGTACCTGGCTGATAAAAACATTGACCTGGTAGACTTCAAACTCGAGTTTGGCGTCCACGGGGGAGAGCTTGTCCTGGGAGATGAGATCTCACCCGATAACTGCCGTTTTTGGGATAAAGTGACCCATGAAAAACTGGACAAAGACCGCTTCCGCCGTGACTTGGGCAAAGTGGAAGAAGCATATGAAGAGATTTACAGAAGGCTGACAGGGAAAAGCATGTAGTAGCCGTGAGCCGTGGATCACATAAAACGATTTGAGGAGCGCTGAAATTGGCTGACAAATGCACAGCAGAATTTAATAAGCCTCGTGACGAGTGTGGAGTCTTCGGCATTTACGGTCCTGGACTGGATGTGGCCACACTAACCTATTACGGACTGTACGCCCTGCAGCACCGGGGACAGGAGAGCGCCGGAATTGCCGTGTCAGACGGAAAGAAGATTCATCTGCATAAAGGGATGGGTCTTGTTTCTGATGTGTTCAGCCATGTAAAGCTGAGCGACTTCCAGGGATATATCGCCGCGGGGCACGTCAGGTATTCAACAACAGGGACAAGCAACCTGTTAAACGCCCAGCCCCTTGTTTTTCGCTGCTCCCGGGGCATGATCGGCCTGGGCCACAACGGCAACCTGACCAATTTCAACGAACTGCGCTCCCAGCTTTTTTCAACCGGCTCGGTTTTCCAGTCCTCCACGGACAGCGAAGTGATTGTCAACCTGATCGCCCGGTACAGCCAGGGCAATCTGGCAGATGCCATAGTCAAAACAATGATTGATATCAAGGGGGCTTATTCCCTTGTAATTATTACTGAAAAGAGCCTGATCGGGGTCAGGGATCCCCATGGTTTCCGTCCTTTATGCCTGGGCCGCAAAGGAGAGGCGTACGTACTGGCCTCCGAATCCTGCGCGCTGGATACTGTGGGAGCGGAATTCATCAGGGATGTCGAGCCTGGTGAAATTATCATCATAGATAATAAAGGATTAACCTCCAGAAAAGTGCTCCAGGGATCCAAAAAGGCGCGCTGCATTTTTGAGTATGTCTACCTGGCCCGGCCGGACAGCAACATGGACGGTTTTAATGTCAACAAGGTCCGCCGGGAAATGGGCCGGCAGCTGGCCAGGGAGTACCAGGTTGACGCCGATATCGTGATCCCGGTTCCCGATTCGGGCAAAACCGCGGCCTGGGGCTTCTCGCTGGAATCTGGTATCGCATTTGAAGAGGGCCTGATGAAAAACAGGTATGTCGGCCGCACCTTCATCCAGCCGGATCAGAGTGCAAGGGACCTTGGTGTCAAACTTAAATTAAATCCCGTGCGCGAGGTTCTGGAAGGGAAAAGGGTCGTGGTTGTTGACGACTCAATTGTGCGGGGCACTACCAGCGGCAAAATTGTGAATATGATCCGGGAGAGCGGGGCGAAAGAAGTGCACTTCTGCCTTAGTTCCCCACCCATCATCAAGTCCTGTTACTACGGCATAGACACTTCCAACAAGGGCGAGCTCATAGCCGCCAATAAAAACGTGGAAGAGATCAGAAAGTTTATAGGAGCTGACGGGCTGCGTTTTTTGAGCCTTGAAGGGTTGCTGAATGTTTTTGGAGACAGCCAGGATAACTTTTGCACCGCTTGTTTCAGCGGGGAGTACCCGGTTGAAATTCCTGACGCTGCTGTTAATGGCAAACACATCCTGGAGTAAAATATACCGACGTCCGATGATAGATATCTGACGCCTGAATTTGGAGGTTAATGATGACCGGGAACAAGAAGGGAATGACCTATGCGGATGCCGGGGTAGACATAGATGCGGGCAATAAGGCCGTACACCTGATGAGTGACGCCGTGCGCAGCACTTTCCGGCCGGAAGTCCTGGCTGAGATAGGGAGCTTCGGCGGTTTTTTTGCCCTTAATGCCGGCAAGTACCAGGAGCCGGTCCTGGTGGCTGGCACAGACGGCGTCGGCACCAAGCTCCGGGTGGCTATGATGATGGATCGTCATGATACCATCGGTATTGACGCGGTGGCCATGTGTGTGAATGATATCCTGGTGCAGGGCGCGGAACCCCTTTTTTTCCTTGACTACCTGGCCGTAGGCAGGCTGGTTCCGGAAAAGGTGGCTGCTGTCGTCAGCGGTGTTGCTGAAGGCTGCCGTCAGGCCGGCTGTGCGCTGATCGGCGGGGAAACCGCGGAAATGCCGGGATTTTACGGTCCTGAGGAATATGATCTGGCTGGTTTCGCGGTAGGTGTAGTGGAACGCGGTAGGATCGTTGACGGCAGAAAAATAACAGCTGGTGATGCGCTGATCGGCTTGCCCTCATCCGGGCTGCACAGCAACGGCTATTCCCTGGCGCGTAAGGTGTTGCTTGAGGCCGCAGGTTTTAAAGCAGATACATATCTTGACCTGCTCGGACGGACTGTGGGTGAGGAAATGCTCGAGCCCACCAGGATTTACGTAAAAGCTGTACTGCCCCTGCTGGATAAGTTTGATATCAAGGGCATGGCTCATATCACCGGGGGCGGTTTAACCGAGAATATTGTACGGGTATTGCCGCAAGGCGCCGGTATTGTTATAAAGCTGGGCACATGGGACATCCCGCCCGTTTTTGATTTGATCAGAGAAAAGGGTGAGGTTGAAGAGCAGGAAATGCTGCGTACTTTTAATATGGGGATTGGCTTGGTGGTTGTGGCTGCTGCCGGGCAGGCTGAGGCGGTTATGGCGGACCTGTCGGCAAGAGGTGAAGCCAGCCGCCTGATCGGTGAAGTGACCGAGGGCAATAAAGAAATAAGCTACATGGGGAGGAGATAAGAATGGGCAAATTACGTCTGGGTGTACTGGCTTCCGGGCGGGGCTCAAACCTTCAGTCCATCATGGACGCTGCCGCCGCGGGCAAAATTAAAGCAGAAGTTGCCGCGGTAATCAGCGACAACAAGGACGCTTTCGCCCTGGAAAGAGCACGCAAGGCGGGTATCCCGGCGCTGCACGTGAATCCGAAAAATTTCGGCTCAAAGGATGAATACGAGAGAGCGATAATAAAGCTGCTGAAAGATCATGACGTGCAGCTTGTTTGCCTGGCGGGCTACATGAGGATTGTCGGTAAAGTGATCCTGGACGCCTTCCCAAACAGGGTTATCAACATTCACCCGGCCCTTCTCCCGTCATTCCCGGGATTGCACGGCCAGCATCAGGCCTGGGAATATGGGGTTAAGTACAGCGGCTGCACAGTCCATTTTGTAGATGAAGGGATGGATACAGGCCCGATTATTATTCAGGCTGTGGTGCCTGTTTTTGACGACGATACGGCTGATACCCTGGCTGCCCGCATCCTGGAGCAGGAGCATATAATTTACCCGGAGGCCATTGGACTGCTGGCTGAGGGGCGGGTAAAACTCAACGGCAGAAAAGTTCTTGTAAAATAAAAAATACGGAGGTAATCAATATGCCGATTAAGCGTGCCATGATCAGCGTTTCAGATAAGGCAGGCATTGTGGAGTTCGCCCGCGGCCTGGCAGATCTGGGTGTGGAGATAGTGTCCACCGGGGGGACGGCAAAAGCCCTGCGCGAGGCCGGGGTGCCCGTCACATACATATCCGATGTCACCGGTTTCCCGGAAATATTGAACGGGCGGGTAAAGACCCTGCATCCCAATGTCCACGGCGGCATCCTGGCCCTTCGCAGCCAGGATCACCTGGAACAGCTCAAAAAGCATAATATTACACCGATCGACCTGGTGGCGGTTAACCTGTATCCTTTCCGGGAGACCATAGCCAAACCCGGCGTGACACTGGAAGACGCGATTGAAAATATAGATATCGGCGGCCCGACCATGGTCCGTTCAGCAGCCAAAAACTTCAAGCATGTGCTGGTAATCGTGAATCCCGGGCGCTACATGGAAGTCCTGGAGGCGATTCGACGCGATGCGGTAAACAGTGAGTTCAGGCTGGCCTTGGCAAAGGAAGCCTTCGCTCATACAGCTTCCTATGACACCGCTATCACGGCGTACCTTGAAGGCATTGGAAGCAAATAGCTTTTTACACTCACCGAGGACATATCGGCGAAAAGGATCCAGGCACTTTGCTACGGGGAATACCCGCACAGATGAGGGCACATTGTCAGCGGAGCGAAATTGTAGGTGCGAATTCATTCGCACAAATATTGGCGGGATAAATCCCGCCCTACAAAGGAACGGAGACACACCCGTTACCAGGGAAGGTCTCCGATCTGAATAAAAGAGGGAGTTGAAGCCTGTGAAAGTACTTGTGGTAGGCGGCGGCGGGCGCGAGCATGCTATGGTCTGGAAGCTGAAACAAAGCCCCCGCGTCAAAGAAATATTCTGCGCCCCGGGCAATGCGGGGATCGCCGGTTTAGCCACCTGTGTTGATATCAGCGCCGAAGATATTCCCGGGCTGCTGGCTTTCGCCAAAGGCGGGGGCATCGACCTGACCATGGTTGGACCTGAGGCGCCGCTGTGCGCGGGAATAGTAGACCGGTTCCAGGAAGCCGGCCAGAAAATTTTCGGCCCGTCGCAGGCTGCTGCGGAAATTGAAGGCAGCAAGGTGGTAGCCAAGGACATAATGGCCAGGTACAACATCCCCACAGCAAAGTACGCGGCTTTTACCAGGTATGAAGAAGCAGTTTCTTACGTAGATCAAAACGGCGCTCCCTGTGTAGTTAAGGCGGACGGTCTGGCTGCCGGCAAGGGAGTGATCGTAGCCATGGACAAAGAAACCGCCCTTGCCGCAGTGAGATCGATCATGATTGACCGTGATTTTGGCGGGGCAGGGGATTGCCTTGTAGTTGAGGAATGCCTTGTCGGCGAAGAGGTAAGCATCCTGGCCTTTACGGATGGCGTAAACGTGGTTCCCATGATTTCATCACAGGACCACAAGCGCATTTTTGATAACGACCAGGGACCCAATACCGGCGGCATGGGGGCTTATGCTCCGGCGCCTGTCTATACACCGGCGGTGCACAGCCAGGCAATGAAAGAGATCATCATACCGATGATCCGTGCCCTGGATGCCGAGGGGCGTACCTACCGCGGGGTGATATACGCTGGTTTGATGATCACCAACCAGGGGCCGAAGGTGCTGGAATTTAACGCGCGCTTTGGCGACCCCGAGACACAGCCTGTGCTTACCCTCCTGGATACCGACCTGGTAGAGATCGTCGAGGCCATATTGGCAAACCGCCTGGATTCAATTGATATAAAGTGGTTGGCTCAATCCGCTGTTTGTGTGGTCCTGGCCTCCGGCGGGTACCCGGGGGTATATGAAAAGGGTAAAGTGATCAAAGGCCTGGACCAGGTGCCGGCGGAAGTCATGGTTTTCCATGCCGGTACGGCTTTTAAAGATGGTGAGGTGATCACAGCGGGCGGCAGGGTCCTTGGTGTGACCGCAGCAGGATCAAACATCGTTTCCGCGATCAAGTCTGTCTATGCGGGTGTGGATAAAATCAGTTTCGAAGGGATGCAGTACCGTAAGGATATCGGGTACAGGGCTATAGAAAGATCACAATAAGAATTTAGCACTTGAAAAAGCGCTTTTTTCTTGCCTAATTTTCTTTATCATGTTAAAATGTTAAAGTAGTAGAAAGCAAAAGCCTGGAGGGATACACGATGTATTCTGGAAAGCTCAGGGATGATCTTCTGGATCGGCTTTTTGAAGCTATACTGCTTTTAAAGGATACGGATGAGTGCTATCGTTTTTTTGAAGATATCTGCACCGTGGCCGAATTAAAAGCACTGGCTCAGCGCCTTGAGGTGGCTAAAATGATCCAGGAAAACCGGACCTACGGTGAAATCTCAAACCGGACCGGCGCCAGCACTGCTACTATCAGCCGGGTGAAAAGGGCTCTGAACTACGGCGCTGACGGATACAAGCTGGTATTTGAAAGGCTGTCATCCGGTTAAAGCAGTCTGCCTAAGAAAAATGAAGAAAAAGAAAAGGACAAAAGGGGGTTCCCCTAGAATGAATACAGCATTCAGTATATCCGCACTGGCTCGGGAAGACTTGAAGTGCATGGGACCCTATCATGCGCCTTATTACCATGATGTAATCAAACTTGATGCTAATGAGAACCCCTATGGGTTCCCCCCGGAAGTGCTCGCTCAAATTTTCAGGGAAGTCGCTTCAGGGGATCTCAGCCGCTATCCCGATGCGGCCGCGGAAAAGCTGCGTATTAATCTTAGTGATTATATCCGGGTCAGGCCGGAAAACATTATGGTAGGGAACG
Source organism: Pelotomaculum sp. UBA4789 (assembly GCA_002402945.1). GTDB lineage: Bacteria > Bacillota > Desulfotomaculia > Desulfotomaculales > Pelotomaculaceae > Syntrophopropionicum. The sequence goes on along the minus strand of DHGV01000116.1, from coordinate 29,887 downwards.
GCTCTGATGAGCTTATCCTGAACCTTATGCTTACCTTTGGTTCGGGGGCAAAATTTGCCGTGGCGACCCCGACCTTTTCCATGTACGAGGTACATGGCAGGATAGCCTCCAGCATGATGATGGAGGTGCCGCGTGCTGATGGTTTCAGGATAGATGTAAACGGTTTGATCAGTGCCGCCTCCCTGCCGGAAGTAAAGATTGTTGTAATTTGCTCGCCGAACAGCCCCACTGGTAATACTGTGCTTCCGGAGGAAGTTGAAAAGATTCTCAGGAGCGCAAATTCAATAGTTGTGGTGGACGAGGCTTATAATGAGTTTGGCGGGGAATCCTGTGTCCCCTTAATGGACAAATATGCCAACCTGGTGATCCTGCGTACCTTTTCCAAGGCTTTTGGGATGGCCGGCCTGAGAGTGGGCTATCTTCTGGCAGGCAGCCAGGTAATTAACGAACTGCTCAAAGTAAAACAGCCTTACAATCTGAATGTTTTTTCCCAGACAGCCGCCTGCCTGGTTATGCAGAACCTGCCTCTTTTCAAAGACAGGATAAATAATATCCTGCAGGAAAGGGAAAAGCTCTATGGGGAGCTGTCCGTGCTGAAGAATGTAAAAGCATACCCGACGCAGGCAAACTTTATCATGTTCTCCACCGGCTTGCCGGCAGATAGAATATATCAGGAACTGCTCAGGCAGGGAGTGCTGATCAGGAACGTGGAAGGGCCCCGTCTACCGCGCTGTCTGCGGGTTTCCGTAGGAACAGCGGAGGAAAACAGGATCTTTATTGAAAAGCTCAGCGGGATAATCAATGGATGAGGATTAAATTGTGGCGATGAAGGCCCATTTTAATAAAAAAATTATTATTGAGGTGAAAGAAACATGTCCGAATCACGTGCGACCTATGTTACCAGAAAGACAGCAGAAACAGAGATTAACTGCGCATTAAACCTGGATGGAGATGGTGTATACTGGGTTACTACCGGTATGCCGTTTTTTGACCACATGCTCCAGTTATTTGCCAAACACTCTTCGTTTGACATGGAGTTAACCGGACGTGGCGACCTGGCCGTGGACGGCCACCACACGGCGGAGGATGCCGGCTTGTGCCTGGGACAGGCTATCAAGAAGGCACTCGGCGAGAAGGCAGGGATTAACAGGTACGGGGACGCCATTATTCCAATGGACGAAGCCCTGGTGATGACGGCGGTTGATTTAAGCGGCAGGGGTCATCTTGTTTTCGACGTACCGATGCCAGCCGCAAGAATTGGAGATTTTGACACGGAGCTGGTCGAAGAATTTTTACGGGCTCTGGCGATCAACGGGGAGTTTAACCTGCATGTCCGTCTGCTGTCCGGCAAGAATACTCACCATATTATAGAAGCTGTCTTTAAGGCCTTGGCTCGCTCGCTGAAAAGCGCTGTTGTCAGGGTAGGCGGCGAGGATATCCCTTCCACCAAGGGAACCCTGGAAGGGTAGCAGCAGTTTAATACAGCGCCAGGCGGAGAAAATAATGATTGCAATAATTGATTATGGAATGGGTAACCTCAGGAGTGTCTACAGGGGTTTTCTCAAGGCAGGAGTTCAGGCGGCGGTAGTAGAAAATCCCGACTTGGTAGACGGCGCTGATGGTGTTGTGCTGCCTGGTGTGGGTGCTTTTGCCGATGCCATGGTAAACCTCAGGGCCTCAGGCATGGTTGGCGCGATCCAGCGTGCGGTAGCAGCGGGGAAACCGCTGCTGGGCATCTGCCTGGGCCAGCAGCTGCTTTTTGAATCCAGTGAGGAATGGGGTTACCACAAGGGCCTGGGTATTTTCCCGGGACAGGTATGCCGCCTGCCGGAAGGGCTGAAGGTGCCTCACATGGGCTGGAATCAGATCGAAATTATACGCCCCGATCCCCTGCTGGCAGGAATCCCGGATCTCTCCTCTTTTTATTTTGTTCATTCTTATGCGGTAAATCCGTCAGATAAAGATCTCATCCTGACCATGACTGAATACGGGATACGCTTTGCGTCTATTGTAGGCAATGGGAAGGTTTATGGAATTCAGTTCCACCCGGAAAAAAGCAGCACCCTAGGCCTAAAGATATTAGAAAATTTCGGGAGAGTGGTAGATTTATGTTAATTATTCCGGCCGTTGACCTGCGGGAAGGGAAATGTGTCCGCCTGGTGGAAGGGCAGCTTGACCAGGAGACCATTTATTCTGATGACCCGGTGGCGATGGCCGCCCACTGGCAGGCAAAGGGAGCACAGATGCTGCATGTGGTTGACCTTGACGGAGCTTTTTCCGGCTCGCCCAAGAACCTCAACGTCATTAAAGATATCCTGAAGGTAGCATCCATTCCGGTTCAGGTTGGCGGCGGTATCAGAAATATGCAGTCTGTGGAACTCCTCCTCGAGCTAGGCGCGGCGCGTGTAATCCTGGGCACTTCGGCTATCTTAAAGCCCGAACTTGTCTCGGAAGCCTGTTCCAGGTATGGCGACTCCATTCTCGTAGGCATTGACGGGCGCAACGGGCGGGTTGCCATTGAAGGCTGGGGTGTTACAGTTGAAAAAGGAACAATTGAGTTAGCCGTTGAGATGAAAAATCTCGGTATAAACAGGGTTGTCTTTACAGATATCAGGAGGGACGGCACCCTGCAGGGGCCGAATTTTGAGGCAATCAGTGAATTTGCCGGGGCGACCGGTTTGAAGGTAGTCGCATCAGGCGGCGTTTCAACTCCCGAGGACCTGAGGACACTAAAGAAAATGGAGCCTCTGGGGATTGATTCCGTGATCATGGGCAAGGCGCTTTACGCCGGCACTGTAACCTTGAGCGAGGCCCTGGCTATAGCGGCCGGTGAAGAAGCGGAGGCTGGCTGATGCTTCAAAAAAGAATCATCCCCTGCCTTGATGTTACCGGCGGGAGGGTGGTCAAAGGCACAAACTTTATAAATCTCAGGGACGCGGGTGACCCTGTCGAGTTAGCCGCGTTTTATGACCGGGAAGGCGCCGACGAGCTGGTGTTTTTGGATATCACGGCATCCTCCGACAATCGGCGGACGACACTGGACATGGTATACCGTACCGCGGGAGAAGTGTTTATACCATACACTGTGGGCGGCGGGATCCGTAGCCTGGATGATATCCGGACCATCCTTACCGCAGGCGCGGATAAGGTTTCTCTAAACACTGCCGCAGTAAATAATCCAGAACTGGTGGCCGAGGCTGCGGGCAGGTTCGGCAGCCAGTGCATTGTGGTGGCGATCGATGCCAGGCAGAATGGACCGGAAAGCTGGGAAGTATACATCCATGGCGGCCGTACTCCGACTGGTATTGACGCCGCGGGTTGGGCCAAAAAGGTCGAGTCTCTGGGCGCCGGTGAAATTCTGCTTACGAGTATGAACAGGGACGGGACCAAAGACGGCTATGACATCCCTCTTACCAGGACTATCGCCAGGACCGTAAATATACCTGTCATAGCCTCGGGTGGTGTAGGCACCCTGGAGCATATTGTTGAAGGATTGACTGAAGGGGAAGCGGATGCCGCGCTGGCTGCCTCAATCTTCCATTTCGGTGAATACTCGATCAGGGAGGCAAAACAGTACCTGCACGCCAGGGGAGTGCCCGTGCGGTTGTAAGGAATGGGGTACACCGGATAATATTTCTGCAGCTTTTGTCGTTAAATCTGACAGCGGAACGGGGACACATCCGAATTCACAGGATATGTCCCCGATCAAACAAAAAGCGGTTGCGAATGAATATTGGGGGAAATAATATGGTTTTTGATTTGAATGGCTTGAAATATAATGAGGACGGGCTGATTCCTGCCATTGTCCAGGACTGTGCCAGCGGCGTGGTTTTGATGATGGCTTATATGAACAGGGAAGCGGCTGAAAAGACAATGGCCACCGGTGAAACCTGGTTTTGGAGCAGGAGAAGAAAAACTTTCTGGCATAAGGGAGAAACTTCCGGCAATGTCCAGAAGGTAAAAGAAGTCTTATATGACTGCGACCGGGATACCCTATTGGTTAAAGTGGAACAAAACGGTGCGGCGTGCCACGAGGGTTTCTATTCCTGTTTTCACTATCGCCTTGAGCAGGAAGGAAATGTCACGGTCGTGGGGGAGAGACATTTCGACCCGGATCTGGTTTACGGTAAAAAATCCTGATGTAATCCTTTAGGGAAAATAAAATTATTGCAGGTGCGAATGCATGCACAAAAATGCTGCAATCCGATAATTGTCCGATTAATACAAAGGGAATCAAAGTGGAAAAAAGAGATATATTAAGAGAGCTGCATAGGGTAATTCTTGAAAGACGGGAAAATAGCCCGGCAGGATCCTATACCGCTTACCTGTTTCAGCAGGGCGATGATAAGATATTAAAAAAAATTGGGGAAGAAGCCTCGGAGTTAATAATCGCCTCAAAGAATGGCAGCAGGAGCGAAATCGCCGGCGAGGCGGCCGACCTTGTCTATCACCTGCTCGTGCTTCTGGCCTGGCATAATATGGAGCCGGGCGATATTCTGGCCGAGCTGGCAGCCCGCCACGATAAAAAAGCACAATAAATGAAATACTTTTCATAGCTGTATAAGACAAAAGGCGGCTGAAATCCCGCTTCAGGGATTTTACCGCTTTATTTTATGATGAAGGATTTGCCGTGTCTGGCTGCGAATCTTAATGAGCATGGATAGCTGTCAGGCAATCATTTTGAGAGGATTTGATACAAATATTAGAGCAGTTGAACCCCGCACAGGTTGAGGCAGTGACATATGGTGACGGCCCGCTGCTGGTCCTTGCCGGCGCCGGGAGCGGCAAAACCAGGGTCTTAACCTGCAGGATTGCCTATCTGATCAAGGAAATGCGGGTTCCTCCCTACCGTATTTTAGCCATAACTTTTACCAACAAGGCCGCCCAGGAGATGAGGTTACGGGTAGAGGCCCTGGTGCCGGAGCTGTCCCGTGATATCTGGATCTGTACCTTTCATGCCGCCTGCCTGCGTATTTTAAGGCGCCAGGATGAGTTTTACGGGCGCAACAGAAATTTTGTTATATATGACAGCGATGACCAGCTCACTGTGATCAAAGACTGCATTAAAGAGTTAAATATTGATGATAAAAAATATCCGCCCAGGGCAGTGGCGGGTGTTATTTCCCAGGCTAAAAACCAGCTGCTGGACGCGGGTGATTATGAAAAATACGCTTTCGATCATTTTAACAAAGTTGCTAACAGGGTTTATCACCTGTACCAGGAAAAACTGCGGCAGAACAACGCTGTTGATTTTGACGACCTGATTTTTTTTACCGTGCGGCTGTTCCGGGAGTACCCACAGGTGCTGGAGTACTACCAGGACCGGTTCCGCTACATATTGGTGGATGAATACCAGGATACTGATCACGCCCAGTATGTTTTGGTGAACCTGCTGGCGGGCGCTCACCGCAACTTATTCGCGGTGGGAGATCCGGACCAGGGCATATACAGCTGGCGCGGCGCGGATATTAAGAACATATTAAGCTTTGAAAAAGATTACCCTGAGGCGGCGTTAATAAAGCTTGAGCAAAACTACCGCTCTACCGGACAAATCCTGGAGGCGGCAAATTATATCATCAGGCATAACGAAAATCGCAAGGAAAAACGCCTGTGGACCGCTGCCGGGCCCGGCGACAGCCTGGTAAACTATTTTAGCGAGGATGAACGCGCTGAAGCTGATTACATAGCAAGGAAAATTGTGCGTATTAAAGAACTTGAAAACAGGCTTTACCGGGATTTCGCCGTGCTGTACCGTACCCATGCCCAGTCGCGTGTAATTGAGGAAATATTCGTCCGGACAGGTATCCCTTACACCATTATCGGCGGCTTAAAATTCTATGCCCGGAAAGAAATAAAAGATATCCTGGCTTACCTTAAACTGATCCTGAACCACAGAGACGCGGTCGGACTGGCAAGGATAATAAATGTGCCCAGGCGCGGGATCGGGCAGGTCTCTTTCAGCAAGATTATGTCTTATGCTGAGAAGCATGAAATTACACCAGTGGAAGCCCTTGAAAGATCATCTGAAATTGAGGGGCTTTCTGCGAAAATCAAGGCGGCGGCCAGGAACCTGGGTCTGATGATCCGGAGCTTTACAGAAGAAGTTCCAAATGCAGCTGTCACTGATATCGCCAGGGGAGTGATTGAACAAACCGGTTACCGGGAAGAACTGCTGGCCGAAAAGACCGTGGAATCACGCACCAGACTGGAAAACCTGGATGAATTATTGTCCGGAACCATGGAATTTGACAGCGAAGCCGAGGAGAAGGGTTTGAGAAGCTTCCTTGAAAACATAGCTCTGGTAACCGACCTGGACAAATATGACGTGGAGTCTGACCAGGTAGCCCTGATGACGCTGCACAGCGTCAAAGGCCTGGAATTTCCAGTAGTTTTCCTGACCGGCCTGGAGGAGGGCGTTTTCCCCCATTCCCGTTCCTTGCTGGAGCCTGGTGAACTGGAGGAGGAAAGACGCTTATGTTATGTCGGTGTGACCAGGGCCATGGAGCGGCTATACCTCACCCACTGCTGGAAGCGGACACTTTTTGGCATCGAGAGATACAACAAAGCTTCCCGCTTTCTGGAGGAAATCCCAACAAATCTGATGTGCAGCGACGACCTTCCGGAATATACAAGCGGGAAAAGCCAATCCAGGCATAGAAGAACAGGGGATACAGGCGCCAAAAACGTATCAGAGCCGCAGCGGTTTATCCTCGGCGACAGGGTCAGGCATATTAAATGGGGCCCGGGTTTAATCGTGGGGGTGCAGGGTAAAGGCGACAGTATGGCTTACCAGGTAGCCTTTCCGGAACAAGGTATTAAACTGCTCCTGGCAAAGTACGCGCCGCTGGAGAAAGATAATAAGGTGTGTGACCCGGAACTGTAAATGCGTCTTCAGCTAATATTGAAGATATATTGATTCTGGAGGAATTATGGAGCGTCTCCTGATTGTGGCTGCTCTGACAGCGGTAATTCATTTTACTAATACCCTGGCTTATGCGGTGCGTATATCGGGTGTCCGCACCAGGCGCCTGGCTACGGCTTTTTCGCTTTTTAACGTGATATTTCTTGTAGCCAGCACCGCCAACACCATCCAGGCGCCCATCCTGGCTTCAATGGTTGAGCTGGTTATAAAAACCGGGCAGGACCAGGCCGGCGTCAGGCTGGCTGACGCTCAGCTGATTGACAGCGCCGCTTACCAGGTGCTGCTTGCATCGCTCGGCCAGAACGTGCGGGTTGTGATCCTGGCCGCCACTGTGGGGACTCTGATTGCCGCGGCGCTAATCCCTGCATTTGTCAATATATTCAACCGGGCGATTTTACTATTTGAAGAAACGGGATCGGTTCCGCGGATGCTGGGCATGATTATTTTTTCTCCGCGAAAGTTCATGAATATCGGCGGTCAGAATTACCTGCCCGGCGGAATTTCATTTAAAAATGCGGTTAAGCGGAAAATTGCCATCCCAAAAACATTTTTATTTTTGAACATTATTGTTACAGGCATATATACTACCGGAATCCTGTCTGCCATTTATGCGGGAGCCCTGTTTCCCGGTTTCCGCTCAACCGCCACCCTGCTCTCGGCTGTCGTGAACGGGATAGCTACCATTCTGGCGGCAACGGTCGTCGAGCCTACCGCCGCGGCCATTACTGACCAGGCAATACGGGAAGACCTGGGCGAGGAAGATGTGAAACAAATGGTATTCTACCTTACTCTCACCAGAATTTTAGGCACAGTCTTTGCCCAGCTGATTTTTTTACCGTCAGCTTACCTTGTCAAACATGTTGCCACACTGCTTGCATAGGGGGCTTATGTCCCCGAATATAAGGCCGGCTTAAGCCGACCCAAGAATAAAACGGGCTTGGAGGTGTAAATGTAATGGACCATGATATTGAGAGGGCAAAAGAGAGGGCCGAAGCTTTAAGAAAAGAGATTGAGGATCACAACCACCGTTATTATGTGATGGACAATCCGACGATCGCAGATGCTCAGTATGATAAAATGATCAGGGAACTGGAGAAACTTGAAAAGCAGTACCCCTCACTGGCCAGCCCTTATTCACCCACGCAGAGGGTAGGAGGGCAGCCAAGGGAAGGTTTCTCTACTGTCCGTCACATCTCGCCTATGATGAGTCTGGCCAACGCTTTTGAGGAATACGAGCTGAGGGATTTCGACCGGAGGGTGCGGCAGGCGCTGCCCGGTGAGCCTGTCAATTATGTAATTGAGCCAAAAATAGACGGCCTCGCGGTTTCTCTTTACTATGAAAATAGTATCCTGTTAAGGGGCGCTACCCGGGGAGACGGTGAGATTGGCGAGGACATCAGCGAGAACTTAAAAACCATCGGAAGTGTGCCGCTTCGGCTGCGCCAGGTTCTGCCAGCCCTGGAAGTGAGGGGGGAAGCCTATATGCCGAAGGACTCTTTCGCCCGGCTGAACGAGGCCAGGGAGGAGTCAGGCGAGCCTCTCTTCGCCAACCCGCGCAACGCTGCTGCCGGAACCTTGCGGCAGCTTGATCCGAGGGTTACAGCCTCGCGCAAACTCAGCCTATATACTTATGACATTGGTTATAGTGAAGGGATTGACTTGCAGGATCACATGGGTGTCCTGGCGTTACTGAAAGAACTTGGTTTCAGGGTTAATGATTTCACTTTGCTGGAAGACATAGATAAGATTATTGAGTATTGCATGGACTGGCAGTCCCAACGATTTGATCTGACGTACGCGGCTGACGGGCTGGTGATAAAGGTCAATTCTCTCGACCAGCGGCGGAGGCTGGGCGCCACTACGAAAAGCCCGCGCTGGGCGATAGCCTATAAATTTCCACCGGAGCAGGCGGTTACAACCGTGAGGAATATAACAGTGAGAGTGGGACGCACCGGCGCCCTTACTCCAACCGCGGAAATGGATCCGGTACGGCTGGCCGGCACCACGGTCAGCAGAGCCACTTTACACAATGAAGACAATATACATGATAAAGACATCCGCATCGGCGACCGGGTGCTGATCCAGAAGGCTGGTGACATCATTCCGGAGGTGGTGGCCGTCCTGCCTGAGGAAAGGAAAGGCACAGAAAAGCCATGGTCCATGCCCACGGAATGCCCTTCCTGCGGCTCCAGGGTAGTGCGGGTTGAGGGTGAGTCTGCGGTGCGCTGTACGAACATAGCCTGCCCGGACAAACTATGGGAGGGATTGATCCACTTTTCCTCACGCCATGCCATGGACATAGCCGGACTGGGCCCGGCTGTCCTGGCCCAGATCCTTGCGGCCAGGCTCATTCGCGATCCGGCGGATCTCTACAATTTGCGCTATGAAGATCTGGTCATCATAGAGAGAATGGGGCCAAAGTCAGCTCAAAATTTATTGAGAGCCATCGAGTCCAGCAAAAAAAATTCCCTTTCAAAGCTGATCTTTGCCTTAGGCATTCGTCATGTGGGTGAGCGGGCAGCTAAGATCCTGGCTGCGCATTACGGTTCGCTTGATAACTTAATGAGTGTCAGGGAAGAAGACCTGGAGGCTATCCCGGAAATCGGACCCAAGATAGCATCGAGCATTGTTGCTTTTTTTGAGGTGCCGCAGAATATGCGGGTCATCGACAAGCTGGTCAGGGCGGGTGTCAATACCCGCGCTGAGAAAAGCAGCAGGGGCGCCGGGCCGCTGGCCGGCAAGGTCTTTGTCCTGACTGGCGCGCTGGAGGGGTTCAGCCGTCAGGAGGCGCAGGAACTCGTGGAAAGCCTTGGCGGGAAAGTGTCATCCAGCGTCAGCCGCAGCACTGATTATGTTGTTGCCGGCGAAGACCCCGGCTCAAAATATGACAAGGCAATTTCTCTGGGTATCCCCATCCTGGATGAAGGGGAATTCAAGGCCTTGACCGGTATTCCTCAGGCAACTGAAGCAGGTCCAAAATAGAGGTGTGATCTTTTCCTTATATTTGAAACATATCTTCCTTATGTTATAATAGTTCAGGTATTAAAACCTCAAAATAAATTTAAATAGACTACTGGTATAATTACTGGAATTGGAGAAGGTGAGAAATATTGATTACCAAGAAAGATGTTGATCACGTAGCCCTTCTGGGGCGGCTGGAATTGACCGGGGAAGAGAATGACATGTACACAAGGCAGTTAAATGACATCCTGGGGCATTTCCAAAACCTCGAACGCCTTGATACTGATCATATACAGCCTACAGCCCATGTACTGCCCCTGAAAAATGTTTTTAGAGAGGACGTGGTTGGCCGGCATATCTCCCGTGAAGAAGCCCTTGCCAATTGTCCTGACCGGCACGAAAACTTTTTTAAAGTGCCGAGGATCGTTTAAGCATATTGAACGGGACCCGGATTGGACAACCTGCGAACTTCTAGGAGGCGAAACAATTGCAGCTCTTTATGCGTACTGCTCATGAACTACACGATCTGATGATGAAAAAAGAAATATCAGCGGAGGAATTAAGCAAAGCTGTTTTTGACAGGATAGAATCAGCAGAAGATAAGATCGGGGCTTTTATTACCAGGACCACTGAAAATGCTTTTAAGCGAGCCCGGGCGGTTGATCGGCAGATCCAAAGCGGTGAAAAAATTGTCCCTCTTGCCGGAATCCCCTTAGCGATAAAAGACAACATATGCACCAGCGGTATTCTGACCACGGCGGGATCCAAGATCCTGTCCAACTTCGTTCCGCCGTACAGCGCCACTGTTGTTGAAAGATTTGACGCTGCCGGCGCTGCCATGGTCGGAAAGACAAACCTGGATGAATTCGCAATGGGTTCTTCCACTGAAAACTCAGCTTTTTTTGTGACCCGTAACCCCTGGAATACCAGCAAGGTGCCCGGAGGTTCCAGCGGGGGTTCTGCGGCTGCGGTTGCCGCCGGTGAGGCTGTTTGCGCCCTCGGATCGGATACAGGGGGTTCCATCAGGCAGCCGGCCTCGTTTTGCGGTGTGGTTGGCATGAAGCCCACTTACGGCGCTGTTTCACGTTACGGCCTGATTGCTTACGCTTCTTCCCTTGACCAGATCGGACCTTTGGCCAGGGATGTTACCGACTGTGCTTTAATGATGAATGTAATATGCGGCCACGACCAGCTTGACTCCACCTCGGCCCAATACCAGGCGCAGGATTATACCGGTTTTTTGCGGGATGATGTCCGGGGCATGAGATTTGGTGTGCCGGAGGAGTATATGGCGGAAGGGATCGACCCGGCAGTGCGTGCCGTCATTATCAAAGCGATGGAGCGCCTGGAGTCTTTAGGCGCCATCGTGGAATATACAACCCTGCCACATACAGAGTATGCCCTGCCCACATACTACATGATTGCCCCGGCTGAGGCCAGCTCAAACCTGGCCCGCTATGATGGGGTGCGTTACGGCATACGGGCTGAAGATGCTGAAGATGTCATTGATATGTTTATGAAAACCCGCAGCAAGGGTTTCGGGAACGAGGTTAAAAGGAGAATTATGCTGGGGACATACGCGCTCTCGGCAGGGTATTACGACGCTTACTACCTGAAAGCCCTGAAAGTGCGTACCTTGATCAAGGAGGATTTTGACCGCGCTTTTGAAAAGTATGACCTGCTGCTCTCACCTGTTTCCCCTACCACGGCATTCCGCATCGGCGAGAAAACGGATGACCCTCTTCAGATGTACCTTTCCGATGTCTGTACAATATCAGTTAACCTGGCAGGCATACCGGGGATATCAATCCCCTGCGGCTTTGTCGATGGGATGCCCGTTGGCCTTCAGCTGATGGGCAGGCACTTTGATGAAGGAACCCTGCTGCGGGCGGCATATACCTTCGAGCAGAATACCGACTATCACAAACATTACCCCGAGCTATAGCGGAAAATATAATTATGATGTCCGATGTCCGACGGCTGACGACTGATTTGGGAGGTTTGCGCTTTGCCCCAGTATGAAACGGTTATCGGTCTGGAAGTACATATAGAGCTAAAAACCAGGTCGAAAATTTTCTGCAACTCCACTACCGAGTTCGGCGGGGAGCCGAATACCCATGTCTGCCCGGTGTGCCTGGGTTTACCGGGTGTTCTTCCCGTAGTCAACAAAAAGGTAGTGGAATATGCCATCAGGGCCGCCCTGGCTCTTAATTGCGAAATAGCGGAATTTTCGAAGTTCGACCGGAAAAACTATTATTATCCCGATATGCCTAAAAACTATCAAATTTCACAGTATGACCTGCCCATTGCACAACATGGATGCCTGGAAATCGACACTGAGAATGGCCCGAGGAAAATTGGCATCACCCGCCTGCACATGGAGGAAGACACAGGCAAGCTTGTGCACCAGGGGACCATTACCACAACGCCTTTTTCCCTGGTTGATTACAACCGGGCCGGTGTACCCCTGATAGAGATCGTTTCCGAGCCTGACCTGCGCTCGCCGGAAGAGGCGCGCCAGTATATAGAAAAAATGCGGGCTATTATTCTTTATACCGGAGTGTCCGACTGCAAAATGGAAGAGGGCAGTTTGCGCTGTGACGCCAATATATCTGTGCGGCCCATGGGGATGGAGGGACTGGGAACCAAAACCGAAATTAAAAACCTTAATTCCTTCAAATCACTCCTGAAATCTCTGTCTTATGAAGTTGAACGACAGATCGAGACACTGGAGGAAGGCGGGAGGATCATTCAGGAAACCCGCACCTGGGACGAAGCGAAAGGAGTGACCCTTTCGATGCGCAGCAAGGAGCAGGCGCACGACTACCGTTACCTGCCTGACCCTGACCTCGTACCAATGGAGATCGACAGGAATTGGGTTGATGACATCCGGCGTTCCCTGCCGGAATTGCCTGACGAGCGCAAAGAGCGTTATGTTGAAGAATACGGGCTGCCGGCATATGATGCCGCGATCCTTACCAATACAAAGGAGCTCGCTGATTATTTTGAGGTTTGTGTCAAGGCCTGGCCGAATCCAAAAGCAGTCAGCAACTGGATTATGGGGGATCTCACCAGACTGCTTAATTCAAGCGGTCAAGAAATAACCGGGTGCAAAATTGCGCCGGAAAACCTGGCTTCCCTGCTGCGGTTGATCGATAAAGGCACCATCAGCGGCAAAATCGCAAAAAATGTCTTTGAAGAGATGTTTACCAGCGGCAGAGATGCCGAAAGCATCGTAAAAGAAAAGGGACTGCTCCAGATCAGCGATGAGAGCGCGATTATTGCTATTGTGGACGAGGTGCTGGCTAAAAATCCCGGGCCGGTGGATGATTTCAAGGCCGGCAAGGAGCGCGCCCTGGGCTTTTTAGTCGGGCAGGTAATGAAGGCATCTAAAGGCAAGGCAAACCCTGAAATGGTAAATAAGCTGTTGAGAGAGAAGCTGTAAAGAATGGGTATTGACTGGACTAATTTTAACTGGGAACTGTATTTTGGATTAGCTGTTGCCCTGGCAATATCTATGTTCGTCTTTCTGAAGCAAGATTTAGAAGCAACAGGCTTGTTCAGAAAAAAAGATGATCCCGAAACAGGCAAGAAGGACATTCCCCAAAAAAAGAAAGGATCAAAAAAACCGGCAAGTGGAGAAAAAAACGCTCTAACCACCACCGGCAGGATTGAAAAGAAAGCTAAAGATACTGGCAAATAAAATTAAAACTTGATGAAATGCACCTCCTAATGTTAGACACACATCTAACAAGGGAGGTGCTCTTTGATCTTTAGACACATATCAAAAAATTCGACTATTTTGTCAATGTAATTTGTGATACTATTTCTATAACTAGTGAGGATCGCATCTGGCGTTATTTAGCATGATGCACAAGGGGATTATTTGACTAGCTGAGGGGTGATATGATAATGAACAAAGATATTATTATAGTGGACACTACGCTGAGGGACGGGGAACAGACCGCAGGCGTCGTCTTTGCCAACAGGGAAAAAGTCCGGATAGCCAAACTCTTAGATGAAATAGGCGTACAGCAGATTGAGGCGGGCGTGCCGATTATGGGCGGAGACGAGAAAGAGGCGATCAGAGCTATCTGCCGGTCCGGTTTGAAGGCAAGCATCATGGGCTGGAACCGGCCTGTGATAAAAGATATTGAAGCTTCCCTAGAGTGCGGTGTCGACGCGGTTGCCATTTCGATTTCCACTTCTGACATCCATATCAAACATAAGCTGAATACAACCCGGGAAAAGGTCCTGGAACAAATGACGAAAGCCACCCTTTTTGCCAAAAAAGAGGGAATGCAGATTTCGGTTAATGCTGAAGATGCGTCCCGCTCGGATATGGCTTTCCTGATTGAATTCGCCAGGGCCGGCAAGGAAGCCGGGGCGGACCGTTTGCGGTATTGTGACACTGTCGGGATCACGGAACCGTTTATGCTCTATGAACGGATTAAAGAGATCAGACGGGCGGTGGATATCGATATCGAGATGCATACCCATAACGACTTTGGCATGGCTACGGCCAATGCCCTGGCGGGAGTCAAGGCGGGGGCGAGATACATCGGGGTAACAGTCTTAGGCCTCGGCGAGCGGGCCGGCAATGCCGCCCTGGAAGAAGTCGTCATGGCTTTAAAGTACCTTTATCAGATAGACCTTAATTTTAAAAATGAAATGTTCCTGGAAGTGGCAGAATATGTTTCCAGAGCCTCCGGCAGAGAGCTGCCCAAGTGGAAGGCTATTGTTGGAAAAAACATGTTTGCTCATGAATCCGGCATACACGCAGATGGCGTGCAGAAGGATCCGACTAATTATGAAGCTTTTCAGCCTGAAGAAGTCGGCCTGCTGCGCCAGATTGTGATCGGCAAACATTCCGGCACGTCGTCTTTGAAAAATAAATTTGCCGAGTTTGGCATTGTTCTCACCGAGCACCAGGCCAGGGAACTGCTGCCTAAAGTCCGTTCGTATACGGTTTCGGTCAAGAGACCGCTTTTTGACAAGGAATTAATGTACACTTACGAAGACTTTTTTGGGAAGAGGGATTGAAATGGGCCGGACGATCATAGAAAAAATCCTGTCATTAAAGAGCGGCCGGGAAGCTTACGCCGGTGACATTGTGGTGGCCAGTGTTGACTATGTCATGGGTCAGGACGGTACCGCCCCCTTGGCCATCAGGGCTTTTCAGGACATGGAGGGGCTGGAGGTCTTCGACAGAGAGCGCATCGCTTTCGTGATCGACCACAGCTCACCAAGTCCGAATGAAGGAGTTTCCGCCCTGCACAAGATGATGAGGGAATTTGTCAGGGACAAGGGTTTTCGCCTGTATGACATAGGTGAAGGTGTGTGCCACCAGGTCCTGCCTGAGAGCGGGGAAGTGGGGCCAGGTTCACTCGTGATAGGCGCGGACTCCCATACCTGCACCTACGGCGCCCTGAACGCTTTTTCCACCGGGGTCGGCTCCACTGATCTGGCCGGTGGGATGATTTCCGGACGGATGTGGTTTAAGGCGCCGGAGACAATTAAATTTGTCTGCAGCGGGGTGCTGCCTCCGGGTGTTTATTCAAAGGATCTGATCCTTCATCTCATCGGTGATGTGACAGCTGACGGGGCTACCTACATGTCATCTGAGTATACCGGGGAAGCCATAGCGGCCATGTCCCAGGAGGCCCGCTTTACCATCTCCAATATGGCCATTGAAATGGGAGCCAAGGCCGGGCTGATGGAAGCGGATGAAAAGACTTTCGCCTGGCTGCGGCGGTTTACAAAACGGGAATTCAAGCCTGTTGCCGCCGATCGTGACGCAGTTTATACCCGGGTGCTGGAATATGATGTATCGAAGTTTGAACCGCAGGTGGCCAGACCGCACCGGGTAGACAATACTGCCCCGGTCAGCAAGGAAGCGGGTAAGCCTGTGCAGCAGGCGTTAATTGGGACCTGCACCAATGGTCGGCTGGAAGACCTGCGCATTGCCGCCGGTATTCTCAGCGGCCGTAAAGTACACCGTGACGTCCGGCTGATTGTGGCGCCCTCCTCCCGCCGGGTTTTTTTGGACGCCATGGCGGAAGGGATCATTCAGTCGCTGGTGGAAGCAGGAGCGGCTATGGTCACCCCAGGCTGCGGCCCCTGCGTGGGGACGCACAATGGCGTGCCTTCTGATAATGAAACGGTGATATCCACTGCAAACCGTAATTTTAAGGGGCGCATGGGCAACTCCAACGCGGAGATTTACCTGGCCTCACCAGCCACAGTGGCAGCCAGCGCGCTAACCGGGAAAATCACCGATCCGCGGGAATTCATTTAACATGACATTTAGTTAAGCGATTTTAAATAAATTTAAAATGAAGCAGGTGTTGCTATGCAGTTCAGCGGCAAAGCGCATAAATTTGGGGATGACGTGAATACCGACTATATCATATCGGGAAAGTACAAGTTTAAAACCCTGGATATGAAAGCACTGGCCAAACATGTGATGGAGGACCTTGATCCCAACTTCTATGAAAAAGTCAGCCCGGGGGATTTCATTGTGGCCGGCACCAATTTTGGCTGCGGGTCATCCAGGGAGCAGGCGCCCCTGGCCATCAAGTATGCTGACGTGGGCGCTGTCCTGGCCAAATCATTTGCCCGTATTTTCTATCGCAATGCCATTAACACCGGGCTGCCTGTTGTGGAATGCGACACGGATCAAATAGCTCCGGGTGATGAGCTTTTTGTTGACCTTGCTGCTGGAGTTATAACCAACAGGACAAAGAGGATCACCCTACCGATCAAGCCGCTGCCGGAAGTAATGATCAAGATTTTAAACGACGGCGGGCTGGCGGCGCATTTCAGGAAATACGGCGGGTTCAATCTCGGATAATATTTACACAGGGATGACAGGTTAAACAGGGTTTGATCAATTTGATTTATAAAACGGAGGACAACATGCCGTACACAATTACGCTTATACCTGGTGACGGTGTCGGCCCGCAAATTGTCGAAGCCGCGCGCCGGGTGATCGATGCCGCGGGTGTGCCGATAGACTGGGAAGTTGTTGAGGCTGGCGAGGCCATGATTGAAAAATGCGGGACGCCGCTGCCCCAGTATGTTCTGGATTCAATTAAGAAGAATAAAATAGCGTTAAAAGGCCCGCTGACCACTCCGGTCGGCAAAGGATTTCGCAGCGTCAATGTAACCCTGCGCCAGGAACTGAACCTGTTCGCCAATGTCAGGCCGGCGCGTAACCTGCCGGGTGTGGAAACCCGCTTCAGCGGGGTTGACCTGATCATTGTCAGAGAAAACACGGAAGACCTTTACGGCGGCATAGAACACTGCGTTGGTCGGGACGCCGCCGAGAGCATCAAGATCATCACCCGGGAGGCCTCCATGCGCATTGCGCGCTTTGCTTTTGAGCTTGCCCGCCGCGAGGGGCGCCGGAAAGTGACTGCTGTGCACAAGGCCAATATCATGAAATTATCGGACGGGCTTTTTCTGGAATGTGCCAGGCAGGTTGCGGAGGGATACCAGGACATCGAATATGAGGAATATATCGTTGACGCCATGTGCATGAAGCTGGTGCAGACTCCCGAAAACTATGATGTGCTGCTCCTGCCGAACCTTTACGGTGATATAGTTTCCGATCTCTGCGCCGGCCTGGTCGGCGGCCTGGGAGTGGCGCCAGGCGCCAATATTGGCGAGGAAGCAGCCGTTTTTGAGCCTGTGCACGGCAGCGCGCCGAGGCATGCCGGCTTAAACAGGGTAAACCCACTGGCTACAATTCTGTCTGGAGTAATGATGCTGAAGTATATGGGCGAGATGGATGCGGCCAGCCGGATCGAAACAGCCGTATTAAAGGTGCTTAAAGAAAAGAAGAGCCTGACTTATGACCTGGGCGGCAGCGCCGGCACCAGTGAAATGGCCGATGCCATCATCTCGGCGATGAAATAAATATTGTGGTCAATTATTATGGGGGGCAATCCATTACGGGAGACGCCCTCTTTTTGTTTTTTTGTATAGTATTTCATAAAAAATATGAATAGGAAATCATCAAATATTTCATGGTATAATGGGACTGCCTGCAGGCTTTTTATATTATAATCCAGAAAGAATACTTCAGAAAAAGGAGTTTTTTTCATAGACAAAATAACATGCCCGGAAAAAGATAAAACTGCTGCTGTTTTAGAATTGCTGGCACAATGTTATCCCCATGCCGGTACGTCATTGGTTTTTAAGACCCCCTTTGAACTGCTGGTATCGGCCATTCTGTCGGCGCAGAGTACTGATAAACAAGTTAACCGAGTCTCGGCCCGCCTTTTTGAAAAGCACAACAGCCCGCAGGAATTCGCTTTGCTGACATCGGAGGAACTGGGAGAAGAGATCAAAGGTGTTGGGCTGTACCGCAACAAAAGCAGGTTCATAATAGAAGCTTCCCGGGACATTGTTAACAAACACAGCGGCATAGTGCCCTCGACAAGGGCTGAGCTTGAGGCGCTGCCGGGGGTCGGCCGGAAAACGGCGGGGGTTGTCATTGGTGTAGCTTTCGGCGGCAGCGCCCTGCCTGTTGATACTCATGTCTACCGCGTGGCACGCAGGCTCGGGCTATCAGCCGCGCGCGATCCGGTGAAAGTCGAAGCGGATCTGTCGGCCTGCATACCGCCTGAATTGAGAATTCCCTTTCATTACCGGTTAATTACCCATGGCCGGGAAATCTGTAAGTCCAGGAAGCCTTCCTGCCAGAAATGCTGTTTAAGAGATTACTGCAGTTATCCGCAATTAGGAAAGGAAAACCGTGAACATAGTACTGGTTGAACCGGAAATACCTGCCAATACAGGGAACATTGCCAGGACCTGTGCCGTTACCGGCACAGCTCTTCATTTAATCAGGCCGCTGGGATTTTCTACCGATGACAAGTACCTCAAGCGGGCCGGCCTGGATTACTGGCACCTGGTTGAAATAGTATACCATGACAGTTTTACGGAATTTGCTGCCCGCTATAAAGGGGGGCGGTTCTATTTTGCCACCACGAAGGCTCTTAATACTTACACTGAAATTGAATATGATAAAGGTGGTTTTTTAATATTCGGCAAGGAAACAAAAGGGCTGCCGCCGGAAATCCTCGGCGGTTACCCGGGGCAGCGGATGCGAGTGCCCATGATCAACACGGCCAGATCCTTAAACCTGGCGAACTCGGCAGCTGTGGTGCTCTATGAGGCTTTAAGGCAGCAGGGCTTCCCCGGACTGGGGTAAGTTAAATTGACATTCATGCCGCAAATGCGGCGCTATAAGAAGAAAATTAATACAAATTGATAGGATTAACATGATCTATAGTGATTAACAGGATTTTAATTAAAATTTCAAGGTAAGTTATATTGAAATATTAGTTTTATGCAGAAAAATAATACTTCAATCCTGTAAATCCTGATTAATTATGTAAATCATGTCAATATGTTCACCTGGTAGCTATTTGATTTTCAGGACAGAGTTACAGAGCAAAAGGAGTGGTATGATCTGAGTGTCATCGATCGGGTCCAGACATACCTGGATCAATTTAATATGGGACTGAAAATTACAGAGCTTGAGGAAAGCACCAGCACCTGTGAGCTGGCCGCGGCGGCCCTTGGCGTAGCGGTCGGCCAGATTGCTAAAACCCTGGTATTTCTGGCTGATGATCAACCGGTTTTGATCGTAGCCAGCGGTGACAATAAAATAAAAAGCGGCAAGCTGAAAAGGCTGCTTGGCGCTGCCATGGTCAGGATGGCCGATCCTGACACGGTTAAACGTGTTACCGGCTACCCGGTTGGGGGCGTATGTCCGGTGGCGCTGGCAGAAACCATACCCATTCTGCTGGATGACTCCATGTACCGTTTCCCAGTGGTTTATGCTGCCGCTGGTACCCCCAGATCGGCCCTGCCGGTAACAATGGCACAGCTGGAGATGATCACCGGCGGTAAATGGGCGGATCTGGTTTGATTAACAGGCAGGTATAAATGCTTTTTTGTTGAAAGTAGGTGTCCATTATTTTTGTACATTTGCACGTTCACTCGGAATACAGCCTGCTGGACGGAGCGGCCTGCATTAAAAAGGCAGTAGCCAGAGCCGTCGAGATGGAGATGCCGGCTCTGGCTATAACAGATCACGGCGTCATGCACGGCGTGGTGGATTTTTATAAATCCTGTAAAAATGCCGGGATCAAGCCAATTCTGGGCTGTGAGATCTACGTAGCGCCGCGCACCATGTCCGACCGCACCCCGAAGATCGACGACAACCTGAACCACCTGGTTTTGCTGGCTGAAAACGAAGAGGGCTACCGTAACCTGCTGAACATTGTCTCCATGGGTTTTACCAAGGGGTTTTACTACAGGCCCAGGGTTGATAAGGAAACGCTGGCGAGCTGCAGCAGGGGGCTGATTGCTTTAAGCGGCTGCATCGCCGGCGAGGTCGCTGCCAAGGTCCTGTCCGGAGATAACGAAAAAGCAAGACAGGCAGCAGGAGAATACCGTGATATATTTGGGCCGGAAAACTTTTTCCTCGAGCTCATGGACCATGGTTTTTCAGAGCAGCGGACCGCCAACAGAGAGCTGCTTAAAATCCACGAGGAGATGGGTATACCGCTGGTTGTGACCAATGATGTCCACTATGTGCGGCGTGAGGATGCGGGAAGCCAGGACGTGCTCCTGGCCATCCAGACCGGCAGGAGCGTAGACGACCCGGGCCGGATGAAATTCCAGTCGGAAGAACTGTACCTGAAAAGCCCCGGGGAGATGAAACTCCTTTTTGGCGAATATCCGCAGGCGCTGCAGAACACGCTGGAAATTGCAGAACGCTGCAATGTGGAGATGGAATTTGGCAAGTACTTATTACCTCATTATGAGGTGCCGGAAGGGTATAATACTGAAACCTACCTGATTGAGCTCTGCTACCGGGGCGCCCAAAGCATTTACGGTGACCTCAGCGGTGAGATTAGAGAAAGACTGGAGTACGAGCTGGGTGTCATTAAACAGATGGGCTACTCGGCTTATTTCCTGATCGTCTGGGACTTTATCCACTTTGCCAGGACGAGCGGGATACCGGTAGGCCCGGGCCGGGGGTCCGCCGCCGGCAGCCTGGTCGCCTACAGCCTGGGCATAACCAACATCGATCCTTTAAAATACGGGCTTTTGTTTGAAAGATTTTTAAACCCGGAAAGAATATCCATGCCGGATATAGACATCGATTTCTGCTTTGAGCGGCGGAGCGAGGTTATTGACTACGTTGTGCAAAAGTATGGCGCTGATCACGTGGCGCAG
Organism: Pelotomaculum sp. UBA4789; assembly: GCA_002402945.1. GTDB lineage: Bacteria > Bacillota > Desulfotomaculia > Desulfotomaculales > Pelotomaculaceae > Syntrophopropionicum. The sequence continues at coordinate 8,745 of DHGV01000116.1, read as the reverse complement.
ATCATCACCTTTGGCACCATGGCGGCGAGGGGCGCCATCAGGGACGTCGGCAGAGCTCTGAGCATGCCCTACGGCGATGTGGACAAGGTAGCCAAGCTGGTGCCGGCTGAGCTGAATATGACTATAGAGAAGGCATTAAACGACGCACCTGAATTAAAGGAGCTCTATGAGCAAAAGGAGGAGATAAAAAAACTGATCGATACCGCTTCATCCCTGGAAGGAATGCCCAGGCACGCCTCCACCCATGCTGCCGGCATAGTGATCACCCCGGAACCTCTGATAAATTATCTTCCTCTTTACAAAGCTTCAGACGGCCCGGTAACAACCCAGTTTGCCATGGGGACAGTGGAAGAACTCGGCCTTCTGAAGATGGACATGCTGGGCTTGAGGACTCTGACTGTAATCAGCGATGCGCTTAAGGCAATCAACGAAATCACCGGTGATGTCCTTGACTTGGATAAAATAACCATGGATGATGCGTTTACTTACGAAATGCTGTCCAGGGGTGAAACCGCCGGGGTTTTTCAGCTGGAAAGCAGCGGGATGCGCGCCATCCTGCGCGATCTAAAACCAGAAGTTTTTGAAGATATTATAGCCCTCGTAGCCCTGTATCGACCCGGACCGCTGGGCAGCGGCATGGTGGAAGACTTCGTTAAGAATAAACACGGAATAAAAAGCATAAAATATCTTAATAACATGCTGGAGCCGATATTAAAGGATACCTATGGTGTTATTCTGTATCAGGAACAGGTCATGCGCATATCAAGCGATCTGGCGGGATTTTCCCTGGGTGAGGCCGATATGCTGCGGCGCGCCATGGGCAAGAAAAAGCCGGAGATAATTGTGGGCCTGCGCTCACAGTTTATCACAGGTGCGGTGAACAATGGCATCAATGAGGAAATTGCCGGCCAGGTGTTTGATTTAATGGAGTATTTCGCCGGTTATGGTTTTAACAAATCCCACAGTGCCGCCTATGCGATGGTCTCTTACCAGACGGCCTACTTAAAGGCCAACTATCCGCTTCAGTTCATGGCAGCGCTGCTGACTTCAGTAAAGGACAACACGGACAAGGTTTCCGCCTATATTGAAGAGTGCCGGCGCCTTGGCATAGAAGTGCTGCAGCCCGATGTAAATGAGAGCCGGGAAAGCTTCACAGTTGCAGGCAATAAAATTCGCTTTGGACTTGCTGCGATTAAAAATGTTGGGCTCGGGGCGGTTGAGTCTATCATCCGGGTCAGGGAACAGGAAGGGCCTTTCACTGACTATGCCGATTTTTGCCGGCGGCTGGACACAAAAGTTGTCAACAGGAGGGTGTTGGAGAGCCTGATCAAATGCGGCGCCTTTGACTCCCTTGGCTACCGCCGGGCCCAGCTGATGGCTGCGGTGGACTCGGGACTGGGCCTGGCGCAGCAGTCGCAGCGCGAAAGAGAAGACGGTCAGATGTCACTTCTGGATTTCCTGGATGGAAGCCGTGAATCAGTAAGTATCAATTTGCCCGAAGTGGGTGAGTACCCTGTAGACGAAATGCTGGTACTTGAAAAAGAAACACTTGGTCTGTATATCAGCGGGCATCCTCTCTCCCAGTATCGCGGCGCGCTGAACATGTTGTCCACAATTACAGCGGTAGAATTACCGGAGCTGCCTGACAACAGTGAGATTGTGCTGGGCGGCCTGATTACGGGAATCAAGAAAACCAGCACCCGCAGAGGAGACACTATGGCCATCCTCACAGTGGAAGACCTTACAGGGTCAGTAGAAGTCGTGGTTTATCCGCGTCCATACATTCAGAGCCGCCTGGCTCTTAGAATAGATGAGGTAGTGGTGGTGAAAGGCAAGACCAGGGAGAATGGTGAGGAAACAAAGATAATCGGCGATGATATATCAACCCTGGACAGCCATCTGGAGGGAGAACTGCACCTGAAAATCAGGAATGCGGACTCACCACTGCTGGACCAGGTACAGATTATGATCAGCAGTTTCAGGGGCAATTCCCCGGTATTTTTACATTTTGAGAAAGAGAAAAAAGTAATTAAAGCGGGAGAGGAATACCATGTGGATCTGTCAGGACCGGTTGTTGGGAGGCTGGAAGACCTGCTGGGGAAGTCAATGGTTAAAGTAAAAAGAAAAAATAATGAGATGAAGGCCGGACCGGGCAAGGAAAACAGTGAGAAAGAAGAGGAGCTGGCAGCTGCAGTCATTGCCTCTGAAATGAAAGCAGATATGTCTAAGCCGGCTAAAAAGGCCAGGGATTTTTTCAGCATCCTTGAACTCTAGGAACCCTATATTTAACCAGTATTAGCGGCAACCTCACAGTGTGTCCGCACTTGTCAAGAAATAGGCCCTATGTTAATATGAATCATCAAAAATGGAAAAATTTAAGGGGTGAATATATTGCCGGTTACAATTGGAGAGATCTCCGGAGAATATGTGGTAATAAAGGCGCTTGAAAACGGGGTAACCATTTTCGCCCTCACCCGGGGTGTGGATACCAAGTTTCACCATTCAGAGAAACTGGACAAGGGAGAGATTATGATCGCCCAGTTCACCGAACACACTTCCGCTATTAAAATTCGTGGGCGGGTGGAGCTGTTAACCAAGCACGGAGGTATTAAGACAGACGACTAAACACGCGGCTGCATGAAAGTCCCTTTTAAGCGTCCTGTTTTGGGATGTATTGTTCCTCTGTTTAAGGTACATGGTTTTATCAGTTACACTGCTGTATCCAGGGTAAAAACTCTGGGTATATTTATGCTCAGCAAAAAAGAGGATTACCGGCGAGATGAGTAGAAAATAAAAAGCATGCCTCAAACCTATGATAAGGAGGCCTTCAATGTGTGGACAGTGGTTTACATAGCGCTAAACAGGAAAGAAGCTGACAGGCTGGAAAGACTGCTGGCTACCGAAGGCTTTTTAGTGAAGCTGAGGATGATCGGACTTACACAGGCTGATAACACCTGCTCAATAGAGATTTTGCTGCCGGAGTCAGAAGTTGACGAGGCCATGGAAGTAATTAATACTGCTTAAAATAAATCTGTAAAGGAATTATATAGTTAAGGGGTGCTTTTTTTGGTTTTAGAAGTTTTTCGTAAACAAAAAAATGTCGCTGCTCAAGCAGGATCAGAAAACCGCGATATCCCGGAGGGTATTTGGAGCAAGTGCGGGCGCTGCGGTGAGATCTTGCTGAACAAGGATTTGATCAAAAACCATAAAGTGTGCCAGAAATGCGGTTTCCATTTTAGATTGACAGCCCTGGAGCGGATTAAAATGACCCTGGATGAGGGGAGCTTCCGGGAAATGGATGCCGATTTGCTTCCGGTAAACCCTTTCAATCTTTCTGACTATGCTAACAAGTTGATTGAAGCGCGTAATAAAAGCGGCCTGAATGAAGCGGTAGTTACCGGAGCGGGGACCATTAATAATATTCCGTTGGTTATCGCTGTTATGGACACCAATTTTATGATGGCCAGCATGGGCACCGTAGTTGGCGAGAAAATTACAAGGGCGATTGAGGCTGCCACTGCCGAAAGAAAGCCGCTGGTTATTTTTGCGGCTTCCGGAGGCGCGCGGATGCAGGAAGGGATACTGTCTTTAATGCAGTTGGCCAAGACTGTGGAAGCGTTGGCCAGGTTAAGCGAGGCGGGCCAATTATATATCACGGTCATGACAGATCCCACAACCGGCGGGGTCAGCGCCAGCTTTGCCGCGCTGGGCGATATTATTCTGGCCGAGCCGGAAGCCATGATTGGTTTTACCGGCCCGAGGGTGATAGAGCAGACCATCCGGCAGAAATTACCGGAAGGATTCCAACGGGCCGAGTTTTTTAAACAGCATGGGTTTATTGACCAGATTATTCCCAGGAATCAGCTGAAAGAAACACTTGCCACACTTCTGGAATTTCATCTGCAGGGGGTGAAATAAGTAATGGCGGCAACATTGGAATTTGAGAAGCCGATCCAGGAGTTGGAAAATAAAATAAATGAATTAAGAAGTTTTTCCAGGGACAAGGGGATAGATTTGTCAAATGAAATTACTACCCTGGAAAAAAGGGCCATGGAGGTCAGAGAATCAATCTATAGTAATCTCAATTCATGGCAGCATGTGCTGATCTCAAGGCACCCGGAACGTCCCAATACCTATGATTATATCAATTACATTATCAAAGATTTCATTGAGCTGCATGGAGACAGGTGTTTTGGTGACGATCCGGCGGTGGTGGGCGGTATCGGGCGGTTTAACAGCCGCGCAGTCACTGTGATTGGCCACCTCAAAGGCAAAAACACCAAGGAAAACCTGGCCAGGAATTTCGGGATGGCCCACCCGGAGGGTTTCCGCAAAGGTATGCGTTTGATGAAACAAGCTGAAAAATTTAAGCGGCCGGTGATCTGTTTTATTGACACTCCAGGCGCCAATCCCGGGATAGGCGCCGAGGAGAGAGGTCAGTTTGAGGCTATCGCCAGAAGTATCTTGACGATGGCTGCCCTCAAGACGCCTATTATAACAGTAGTGATCGGTGAGGGCGCCAGCGGCGGAGCCCTGGCTTTCGGGGTGGGAGACCGTATTTTAATGCAGGAGCACACGATTTATTCTGTCATCTCACCGGAAGGGTATGCCAGCATTTTATGGAAGGACTCTTCCCGTGCTCGCGAGGCTGCCGAGGCCATTAGGATCACAGCCAGTGACATACTCGACCTGGGCGTGGCGGATAAAATAATACCTGAACCACTGGGCGGAGCGCACCGGGATCCTAAAGCGGCTGCCGATCTGCTTGGTGAAGCTTTGGCTGATTCATTGGATGAACTTCTGGAGCTGTCGCTGGAGGACCTGATGTCTTGCAGGTATGAAAAATTCCGTACCATCGGAAACTTAAAATGACATCTGCGGGGTCAGGACCACAATCATGCAGTGGTCTGGCCCCTTCTTATTACATTTGACGGATTTCGGGTGTTATTATATACAACGGGAGGGAAATAATTGCGTCGAACCAAGATTGTCTGCACCATTGGCCCTGCCAGCGAGAGCATTACAATGATCAAGAAATTATTGAGGGCAGGGATGAATGTAGCTCGCCTTAATTTTTCCCATGGGACGCAAGATGAGCACAAGCGGCGTATCAAATCTATCCGTCAGGCTGCCAAGGAAACCGGCATAAATGTGGCAATCATGCTGGATACCAAGGGGCCGGAAATACGTTTGGGCTATTTTATAGAAGAACCTGTTTACCTCAAGGAAGGAGATCAAGTAACTTTAACCACAGAACCTATCAAGGGGGATAAGAAACGCATACCCATCACATATTCCGGTCTGCCGGGAGATGTCCGGAAAGGCGACACAATACTCGTGGCAGATGGTTTAATAGCCATGAGAGTTTTGTCTGCTACTGATACTGAAATACTCTGTACTGTGATGAACGGGGGGGAACTGACCAGCCAGAAAGGGGTAAATGTTCCTGGTGTGGAGGTAAGCCTTCCTTTTATAACTGAGAAAGACATTCAGGATATTGTTTTCGGAGTTGCCCAGAAGCTTGATTACATTGCGGCCTCATTTGTCAGAAAAGCTGCGGATGTGCTTTCCATCCGGAAGATTATTGAAGAGGCCGGGGGCGATCTTGACATAATTTCTAAGATAGAGAGTAGAAGGGCAGTTAACAACCTTGACGATATAATCAAGGTTTCTGACGGGATCATGGTGGCTAGAGGAGATCTGGGAGTGGAGATCCTGGTGGAAGAGGTACCGTTGCTGCAAAAAACGATAATTGAGAAATGCAACCTGGCCGGTAAGCCAGTAGTTACTGCGACTCAGATGCTGGAATCAATGATCCACAATCCGCGGCCTACCAGAGCGGAAGCCAGTGATGTGGCCAACGCGATCTTTGATGGCTCAGACGCAGTGATGCTCTCAGGTGAAACTGCCATCGGAATATACCCGCTGGCATCAGTTGAGATGATGGATCGCATAGCCAGGCGGGCGGAAGCCGCTCTCCACTATGAGGAAATGCTCAGCAAGAAAGGAACAGATACGCTCAGGCAGACGGTCACCAACGCTATTAGCTATGCCACCTGTGCCATTGCTCAAAACCTTGGCGCCGCGGCAATTATTGTCTCCACTGAATCTGGCCATACCGCGAAAATGGTTTCCAAATATCGTCCCAAAGCGCCTATTGTGGCTGTCACCTCACATGCGGAGGTAATGAGGAAGCTGGCGTTGAACTGGGGCGTCAATCCTATCACTGCACAAGGCAGGGAAAGCACCGACGAGATGATGGACGAGTCTATTGACGCATCTCTGAGCGCGGGATTAATAAACGGTGGCGATCTGATTGTTTTCACAGCAGGAATCCCTGTTGGCATAAAAGGGACAACAAACTTGATCCGCGTTCATACGGTGGCCGATATCATTTTAAGGGGAACCGGAATCGGTAACCGATCAGTGACGGGAACTGTAAGGGTAGCTCATAGCGGTGCAGAAGCATCAGAAAAGGTTAGGCAGGGAGACATTTTGGTAGCGGGGGTCACAGACAGCGAATATAATCCGGCAATGAAAAAGGCCGGGGCAGTTATAACCGAAATGGGTGGGCTTACCTCCCATGCGGCCATTGTCTGCCTGGAGTTTGATATTCCGGTAGTTGTGGGCGCTGATGATGCAACGGATATTTTGGCAGACGGAGATATTGTTACGGTAGATGGCCCGAGGGGTTTAATTTACAGGGGCAGGGCCAAGGTGTTGTAAGACATTAGCGTGAAAGATGGGGGTGTTTGCCCTGTTAAAGTCAATAATAGGAGACATAACCAACCTATCCTTTGATGCTATAATAAACGCAGCAAACAACGAGCTGTGGATGAGATCCGGAGTCGCCGGAGTGATCAAGAGGAAAGGCGGCGCTTCAATTGAAGATGAAGCGCTGGCCATGGCTCCGATACCTGTTGGCGAAGCAGTGGTTACGGGCGCCGGCCAGCTGCCAGCCCGTTATGTAATTCATGCAGCTGTCATGGGACAGGACCTTGTCACCGATGTTGGCAAGGTGCGATCCGCTGTCAGGAACGCTCTGTTCAGGGCGGAAGAGCTTAATCTTAAAAGCGTTGCCTTCCCTGCCCTTGGGACTGGCGTGGGCGGTCTTGAACTGGACCAAGCAGCCAGGGTGATGGTTTATGAAGCACGCCGTCATGTAGCCAGAGGTTCGGGACTGGAGCAAATTGTGTTCTCCCTCTGTGATGAAAGAGGCCTTGACGCATTCAGCAATTTGACCGGGAGAGATATAATAGTCTGCCTGGGCGACAGCATAACTTACGGTTTTCCTTTCGGCCCGGATGCCTCCTGGGTTAACCTGGGAGCGAAAGCACTCGGCATCAAGTTGATCAATAAAGGAGCTAACGGGGACACCACCCGCAGTATGAGGACGCGTTTCAGCAGGGACGTGACAAGCCTTAAGCCCGCTTACGTGATAATTATGGGTGGAGCCAATGACGCCTTTATGGGTTATACACTGGAAAAATACCAGGATAATATAACAGAAATGGTAACGGCAGCTGTAAACAATGGCATTTGCCCGGTGATCGGGTTGCCGGCGCCGATCAGAATAGGTGAATATGTAACTGATGAAGTAGGTATTGCCAGCTGTGAGCTGGACGGTTTCAGAAACTGGGCGGAAGAATTCGCCGCTGATGAAGAGCTGCCCGTTTTAGATTTTTATACACCACTTTTTGATTCTGTCACCGGCAGTGCAGTTCCGGCATATTTTTGTGACGAGGCCCATCCCAGCCTGGAAGGATACAAAGCTCTTGGCAGGGCATCCGAGAGGCTGCTTTTATATTTAAAAAAAGGTTTGCAATAGGTTGTATCTTTTTATTAGTTAGATGGCTCAGTTTTGAGTTAATGGGAGCATAAAAGTATGAATAAAGAAATTGCCATTCCCGAGTTCATAGGAGATACTGAGCAAGCAGTAATTATGGTTGTACCATCGCTTGATCAGGATCTGTCTGTTTTGTACAGGCGGTTTCATGAAGGTGAAGATATAAACTATTGGTTTAAATGGGAATTAGTTTCTTTCAGACATAATGAATACATGGTGACACTGGAAATAGGCTGGGACGGGGATGATGTAGTTTCAATAGGTTTTACCCTTGATATGTGGGAGTACCTGCCGCTGATAACGAAAAGGAGCAACGTAGTTTTAATGACTGACTGGTGTCTGATTGAAGAGGGAATACATGCCGGTTTGGACAACATGGGCAGGTTCAGGCCCAAGGCGCTTTTGGTACGTGATGTCGGGTATGGGATGGAGGGGCTGTCAAGCAAGGTGGCCGAGCAGGTGATGTTCCGGGAAAGCAATGCCGAGCTGTTACAGTTATTAGAGATTCTGCAAAGAGGTTTCAAAACAAATATAAATATACACTAAACTTTAAATATAATTATTTTTTTAAATTTCAACATGTTATAATAAAAATTGGTTTGAATTTATACTGTTATAACATGGACAGGTGGGAAGTAATGTTGAATCTGATTGATAAAGTAAAGTCAAAAATGTCCTGGGGCGCTGTAAAAAAAGACGCAAAATGCACGTGCGGCGCAACGCTCATGATCATGCCCAGCGGGAAAAAAGATGTATACTTTTGCAACAGTTGTAACAAACTGCTATATTTTCTTGAATCCGATCTGGAGGCGCCGAGCCTCATCCCACTTAAACTGGGGCTTTTTAAGAAAGAATAGAACTGGTTTTATCATATATTGCTTCTTACTGGAATAATTATA
>DHGV01000044.1:11694-11931 GCA_002402945.1 Pelotomaculum sp. UBA4789 | reverse complement strand
CGCAGAACGCCATACAAACACAACGCAATCGCATGAGTGCCCGAAACAATCTGGCCTCGCACCAGGGCTTTTTCCGCATGAAATATATCCGCATATAAATATTCCAGCGTTTCCCTGCCGTTGTCACCGTAGCCATAACCTGTCGAGCCCTTAAGGTGAAAGTCGCTCACCTTTGCCCTCCGGAAAGAGGCAAGCACCTTGGCATGGTTCACAAAGGCCTTTTCATCAATAAGACGG
>DHGV01000044.1:0-11637 GCA_002402945.1 Pelotomaculum sp. UBA4789 | reverse complement strand
GCATTTATGATAAAAAAGTAAGCCCCTCCTACGAGGGGCCAGTTATCTTGTTTATATGCTTTTAGTTTCTGAAAAAGTGGTGCTGACCGGTTTCAGCGGGCTGATTGTGGATATAGCGTGTTTGTATACCATCAACTGCTTCCCGTCACTTTCCAGGATTACAGTGAAGTTATCAAAACCCCTGACCATTCCTTTTAGCTGAAAGCCGTTCACAAGGAATATGGTGACGGGTATATTTTCTTTTCTTACCTGGTTTAAAAAAGCATCCTGCAAATTAATTTGTGGTTTTGTCATAACAAGGGCTCCCTCCATTGGAATTTACTATCCATACACTTTCTACAAACCTCAGGATACTCCTTTAATAAATCTGCTTATTTCTATAATAATAGCCTCCGCTACATCATCCCGATCGGGATCCAGCCACCTTATCCGCTTGTCCCGCCTGAACCAGGTCATCTGCCTTTTGGCAAATCTCCTGGTGTTCCTCTTTAAAATATCAACAGCCTGGACCAGCGGCAGCCTTCCGGCCAGGTACTCAGCAACTTCCTTGTAGCCAAGACCTCGCATGGAACTCAGCTCCGTTGAGAACCCCCGGTTTAATAACCCCTGTACTTCCTCCACCAAGCCTGACTCGATCATCTGATCGACCCGCTGTTCTATCCTTTGATATAATTTTTCCCTGTCACTGGTCAGGCCGAACATCAGCAGGTCATAAATCGGCCTGCCTGGCCGGTCGATTTTGTGAAAAGTTGAAATAGGCTTGCCTGTAAGTTTGTATACCTCCAAAGCACGGATTATCCTCCTGGTATCATTGGGATGAAACTTTGCCGCTGCACCCGGATCAATTTCTTGCAGGCGTTGATGCAGCATTGCACTGCCGTGATCGGCTGCTTCATTCTGCAGTTCTTTTCTAAATAAATCATTGCTGCCAATGCCGCTGAAATCATAATTGTCTATAACTGCCCTGATGTATAGACCTGTTCCGCCCACAAGCAGGGGCAGCTTCCTTCTTCTTAATATGTCTGCAATAACAGCCCTGGCCTGTACCTGGAAGAGAGCCGCATTGTACTCCTGGTCGGGCTCAATGATATCGATGAGGTAGTGGGGTATGCCGCACATTTGGGCAGCAGTAGGTTTTGCCGTTCCAATATTCATACCGCGGTAAACGAGCATGGAGTCAGCTGATACTATTTCGCCTCTCATTCTTTCCGCTATCTGCACGGCTGTATCAGTTTTCCCGGTAGCTGTAGGCCCGCATATAACCACCAGCGGCAGCATGTATTTCTGTATTTCATTCACTTCTATAATCCTCACCGCTCCATGATACCGTAAGCCACAGGCGCATAATTACCTCCCGCAATATTTTCAAAGCCAAGGCGTGAAAATTCGCCGCTCCCCCGTCTCTCCTTCATAACAACCGCCCTGGCGGCAACGTTAAGTGCTAATTCAATAGTTTCGCAGTCTATCGGATCGTGGTTGGCAAGCATCCTCGCTGCGTTCATCGCAGACGACATGCGCCTGGGGCAACGAAACATCGCGTCAAAATAAACAATATCATAGCACCCTGTTTTCAAAGAAGACAGGTACTCTTTATGGTTTTCATTAACTACATTTACACGGCGCATCGCTTCAGATATATCCCGGTCATCGTCCTCATATGACAGTAAGCCGCGCCTGACCAGTTCTGACATTACCGGGGAGCTTTCAATACCGGTCACTCTTCCGGCATCCCCTGAAACATAACTCGCCACAATAATGTCTGCCCCTGGGCCCATGGTGCAATCCAGAACAGATTCACCTGCCCTGAGAGACATCACTTTAATCATGCGGTCAGTATTTCCGCATCTTATATCCTTTATACGAGGTCTCGCCAGGCCGGGATGGAAAAAGAATTCCTTTTCCTCCATTACGAATTTAATCCTTTTTGATGAAACTACCAGCAGCGCTTCAGCACAGGTTAACTGCGCCAAATCTTTCAGAGAAAGATCTCGCCTTGTCGCGAAAGGAACATTGAAATGCGCAGCTAAATCTTGCGCGCCTTCAACAATCCGCGCTGAGGGGCGGTGGGACGTTGTAACCACAAATCCGAATGTTGTTCCAAGGGCATTTTGTATGGAGTCTGCCAAGTTTTTCTCCCTGTTTTGTCTAGCGCTTAAATTTCTTTTCCAGATCTGCGAACGACAAATGAATGATGGTGGGCCTGCCGTGCGGGCAGGTATAAGGATTTTCCGTGCCGGCTAAACGCCTGCACAGGGCATCCATTGACGACTGAGGCAGCTTTTCACCGGCCTTTACAGCGCCACTGCAGGCCATGGCTGCTGCCAGCGTTTTGGAGAACTCATCAAAAGAAGCGCCCGCACCTTTTTCCTGGAAGTACTCTAGTATGTCGGCAAAGAATTCTTTTTCCTGGCCTGGTGCGAAACCAGGCGGAACACCGCGCAGCAAAAAAGTATTGCCGCCAAAGTATTCTATAATAAAGCCGGCGCGATTAAACCAAAAAATACGTTGTGTTAAAAAAGCCGCTTCCCGGTAATCCAGTTCCAGGGTCACAGGCAGCAGCAGGCACTGGCTTGGCGGATTTGCTTCGTGCGCCAGGTTATCCTCATACAGGATCCTTTCATGCGCAGCATGCTGGTCCATGATATAGAGACCTTCCGTCCCTTCCGCCAGGATATATGTAAGACCGATCTGACCCACAACTCTCAATTCAGGCATGCTTTTTTCAGCAGATAAATACTCTGCTGCCTTTTCACCGGTGTATTCAGTTTCACGGCTTGAGGGCGCCGTATCATTATAATGATCATGAATGCCCGGATCATTTGCCGTATCAAAAGGAATAGTTTCTTCTGTTCTCGGTGGCGCAGTTGCTGGGACAAACAAGTTTTGCCTTAAATCCCTTGTAGTATTCTTTCTCCTTGTGTCAATAAAGTGTGAAGGTATTACTGTTTTAATCAGCAGCGTTTCTCTGAGGGCACGGCTGATATGCATTACTGCTTCTTTTTCTTTTAATAAGCGTATTTCAAGTTTGGAGGGGTGTATATTTACGTCGAGTAGTTCGGGCGCAATTGTAAGCGACAATACAGCCACAGGCTTTCTCCCGTGGGGCAGTAAAGTACGGTATGCCTCTTCAACGGCTGCCGCGATTGCGGGGCAGTGCACATAGCGGCCGTTGATAATTATATTAATATGGTTCCTGTTGCTGCGGCTGAGTGAAGGTTTCCCGATATAACCTATCAGCGCCAGGCTTTCCCCCCTGCTGTTTACAGGTATCATTTCCCGGGCCTGGTTTATGCCATAAACAGCGATAACTGCATCCATCAGGTTACCCGATCCGGGTGAGTAAAAAGAACGCCTTTTTTTTGATTTCAGCTCAAAACTGACATCAGGCCTGGCCAGCGCCATGTGGGATATAATCTCACCGCACAGTGCGCCTTCAATCGAGGAACTTTTCATCGTCTTTTTTCTAACAGGCGTATTAAAAAATAAATCCCTGACCACCACCGTTGTTCCCGGCGGGCGCCCAACAGCAGACTTTTTTATGATACTGCCTTCCACAGCTTCCATCCTGTTCCCGTTCAGGACGTCACTGGTCCTTGTTGTGATTTCCATTCTGGACACAGCTGCGATACTGGGGATCGCCTCGCCTCTGAAACCGAGTGTGACAATCCTGCTCAGATCAGACGCGCATTTTATCTTGCTGGTGGCGTGGCGCTCGAAAGCCAACAGCAAATCTTCTTCGCTCATACCGCTCCCATTATCTGCGACAGAAATAGCTGCCAGGCCGCCCTCATCAAGTTCAATCATTACCCTGCCGGCGCCGGCGTCCAGCGAATTCTCAAGGAGCTCTTTTACCACGGAAAATGGTCTTTCAACCACCTCGCCGGCAGCAATCTGATTCTTTGTGAATTCATCGAGAATAATTATATTTGCCAATACCTAACACCATCTATCCTTCCGAGCGCCATTCGATTTGGCCTTCTGTATTGTAGCTGAAAAATATATCTGCTGTTTTATCCTGTAGATATATATATTTATATTGTGCTGACTTCTTAGTCTGCTCATATATGCCGGCTGCTTCACTGCGGCAGGCGCCGCAGGCTGTAAACGGCACTGAAATACATAAAACCTTTCCGCTCCTGCTGTGACCGTGATTTGCCTCTGAATCAATCAACAGGTAACCTGGGCAGTTGTTGCAAATCTTCAGCTTTTCTACCTGGTTTTCTTCAATGTAATCAGTATCGTAAAATATATGTTTACCCCTGGTGTAATAATTGCCGGTTATCTTTTTTGAGTCTGGCGATGTCTTGTCACGCATCTCCCAGCGCTGCAGCAGCTCATCTACCAGCCTCTCGACATGCATTGTCCGTTCTGCGCTTTCCTTGAATCTACCCGGCCAGTAATCAGGTTCACGCACGTTGCTGTAATCCAGGCCGGCAAGAGCCAGTATGATACCCATATTCACATATGGCAGGGCCGTCTCGATCGCATAACCGCCCTCCAGGACGGCCAGGTCCGGGCGCAGCTTTTCCGTCAGTCTGGCATAGCCATTCGCGGTAATGCGCATGCCGCCGAGCGGGTCCGAGTAATGATTGTCCTGTCCCGCAGAGTTTACAATAAATTCCGGTTTAAAATCCTTCAGGATCGGCAGAATTAAATTATCCACTACATAAAGCAGGCTTTCGTCTGTGGTTCCGGGCTGCAGCGGAATATTAATGGTCCGGGCATAGGCACGGGGGCCGCCAAGTTCATAAGTGTAACCTGTTCCGGGATACAGCGTGCGCCCGTCCTGGTGAAAGGAGATAAACAGCACATCGGGATCGTGCCAGAAAATATCCTGGGTCCCGTCCCCGTGGTGCACATCAGTATCAATGATCGCAATTTTCTTTAGCCCGTGGCGGGTACGCAGGTAATCCACCATTATTGCTTCATTGTTTATATTGCAGAAGCCGCGGTTGCCGTGAACAACCCTCATGGCATGGTGTCCCGGTGGCCTGACCAGGGCAAAGCCGTTCTTTATCTCGCCTTTGACAATATTATCAGCCAGCAAAATGGCCGCGCCGGCGGCAATCAAGTGAGCTTCTGTAGTCTGGGCCTCAACATTTGGCACGCAAAAGTGCAGCCTGGCTATGTCGTGAATACTTGCCAGGGCAGGCGCATATTCTGCTATCTGCGGCAGGTCCATAATTCCTTCTTCAAATATTTGATCCCTGGTATAGAGCAGGCGCTCTTCCCTTTCAGGATGGGTGGGCGATATGGCCCAGTCAAAAGCAGGAAAGAAAATCAACCCTGTCTTGCTGCCGTATTTCATATAATCACTCCCCCATCCTGATTCTTGATACAATACCCCGCGGGGTCTGTACTGTAATATCATACAGTCTGCCTGTTGTATTCCAGTCCCTGATCATATTGAAGACCTCCAGGCGGGTAACCTCAATCTCACCGGGCGCTATTTCCACGCCATATTTTGCCGCCCGCTGCACCAGGCTGTCCTTCGCCAGCGCCAGCGCTTTCTGTTCATTGAAATCCCTGTCGCTGATTTTTTCCTGGTGTCCTTCTTCCTGAATGATGTAGTAGCCTTGTTCCGTGTCCGCCCTTAAATTCACCTGCATCGTTGGCTTGGCCAGCGCTGCGCCAATGGCATTAGCTACTGTGGAGTACTGTGGTATAACCGTCCGGCAGCCCAGTTTCTCCGCTATTCGAGCCGTAAAGCCAACGGCCCCTCCGCCTACACCGGCCACAATTGTCGGCTTTATCGCATGTTTATGCAGGATGTCCCAGATCCGGTACGCAGGTTCCTGCTCCCATTCAAGAAACATCTTTTTTATCTCAGCAGTAATAATATCTACAACCCGGTCGACAACACGCCTGGCAACCTCTTCTGCACTTAAATTCAGATCTTCACCCAGAACAGCCATCGCTGCCGTGGCTTTGTCCCTGTCTCCCAGATCGGTCATATTAAGCACCCTCAGCGCATCGGTAGGCGTGGGTGAGGGCCCGCCCAGGCATTGTGCCGGACCCATCCTTTGGCCGCTTATGTTTATTTCTTCCTCAACTATATTTAAAACACTGTCACCGCCTACTGCAAGAGACTTCACCGCCAGGGCGCGCACCTGGGTTAAACGGTCCATCACCCGGGCGCCTTTTGCTGAAAGCAGAGGCTGACCGCTTAAGATCAGTGCCAGGTCGGTGGTGGTCCCGCCTATGTCTACGACCACTGCTGTTTCGCCAGGCCCGGTAAGGGCAAGAACACCCAGTGTGCTTGCCGCGGGTCCTGAAAATATTGTTTCCACAGGCACTTCTTCTGAACCGTGCAGTGGTATTGTGCCGCCATCAGCCTTCAATATGAAAACATCCGCATGTATATCTCGTTTGATCAATGCCTGGCGCACGGACTCGATAAAATGATGATAAGGCTCACGTGTAGCGCAGGTGAGGTATGTGGTCTCTATCCTTCTGGGGAAGTTCAGCTGGCTGCCTATTTTTGCGCCGAGTTCTACATTCCATTCAGGGTATTTGTCATTGATAATTTTTGCCACTTGCTTTTCATGTGAAGTATTGCGTGTCGAGAATTTGCCTACCACACCCACATTTTTAGATCCACTTTTAGCTATCTCCAGCATGATTGCTTCTATTTCCTGCTCTTTTAGAGATATGACTTCCCTGCCGCGGTAATCTATTGCCCCCGAGATTATATGCACATAAGGCTTATATTTATAGCAATCATGGCTTAAGCCTGGCCCCGGCATGATCAGCAGGTCAACATATTCGTATTTGCGCTCCGCTATGAGGTTGGTTATGATCGTCGTGCTGAAAACAATTCTCTCGATCTTTTGTTTATCCGCATCCCTGACGATCATGTCTATTGCCTCAATTAAGGTGTCTAATAGGTCTTCCCTGGTCGGCACCTTGGCAAATGCACGAACCTGATCCTTATCCAGGAGCACAGCGTCTGTATATGTACCACCCACGTCTATACCAACAAACATTCTTTCCCCTCCATCAGCATTCCGTCCTTTCACTGCACAATGCCGTCATCTATTTTTTTCTGCATCAGGTACAACTTATTCATAGCCTCCAGCGGAGTCATCCTTAAAATATCCAGGTGTCTCAGTTCTTCAATGATCTCATTATCCTGATCACGCTTTAGATTATTTTCCGTCTCAACAGCGGGCACATCCTTTGGTGGTGCTTCATCACCTTTTTCCAGGATCCTTAATATTTCCTTGGATCGCCCGATAATTTCAGCCGGTAGGCCGGCCAGCTTAGCCACATGAATACCGTAGCTCCGGTCTGCCCTGCCGGGAATGACTTTCCGCAGAAAAACTATCTGCTCCCCCTCGTCTTTAACTGCGACATTCAGGTTAACGATCCCAGGCGCCCGGTCCAGGTCTGTCAGTTCCAGGTAATGTGTTGAAAAAAGGGTTTTCGCCTTAATCCTCTGGTGTATATATTCAGCCAGTGCCCTGGCAATACTTATCCCGTCATATGTGCTGGTGCCGCGGCCAACTTCATCCAATACAATCAGGCTTTTTTCTGTTGCGCTTGATACAATAGCCCGGCATTCATTCATTTCCACCATGAATGTGCTCTGACCGCCTGCAATGTCGTCTGACGCGCCGATTCTGGTGAAGATACGATCCACAAGAGATATGCGGGCTTGGGCAGCAGGCACGAAGCTCCCGACCTGGGCCATTAAAACGATTATGGCGACCTGTCGCATGAATGTGCTCTTGCCTGCCATGTTCGGTCCGGTGATCATCAGCAGCCTGTTTTCCGTATAATCCATGTCAGTATCATTGGGCACAAAGTTACCCGGCCCCATAACCTTTTCCAGGACCGGATGCCTGCCGTCCCTGATTATTAACCGGCCGTCATCAAGTATTTCCGGCCTGGTGTAATTATTAAACGACGCTGCTTCCGCCAGGGAGTGAAGCGCGTCTGCGCCAGCTACGGCTGCGGCAGAATTCTGAATCCGCTGGATCTGCACTGTGAGCTGCTCCCTGATATCGTTAAACAGCTTGTATTCCAGGTGCAAAAGCCGCTCCTGCGCACCCAGAACAAGATCTTCATACTCCTTAAGTTCCGGTGTTATATATCTTTCCGCATTGGCGAGGGTCTGCCGCCGGATATAGTCCTCTGGCGCCAGATCCAGATTTGACCTGGTTATTTCAATGTAATATCCAAACACCTTGTTAAATCCGACTTTAAGGGACTTTATCCCTGTCCGGCGCCGCTCCCTTTCCTCCAGCCCGGCCATCATAGACCTGGCGTCACTGCCTGCGGAACGAAGCCTGTCCACTTCAGGATTAAAACCTGTTTTAATGATCCCGCCTTCTCTCAGAGACAGCGGCGGATCGTCATCTATGGCCCGGCTTAATAGCTCCCTGGTTTCTTCCATAGTATCGATATCATCGCTTATTTTCTTTAAAAGTGCGGAATCAGCCCTGCTCAGTAAATCCTTTATTATCGGAAGATAAAACATAGACTTTTTCAGGGCAACAAGATCCCGGGCACTGGCTGAACCAAAAGATATTTTGCCGGCCAGCCTTTCCAGATCATATATTTTCTTCAGATCTTCCCTTAGTTCCCTTCGGGAAAAGGCTCTATTAACCAGCTCTTCTACTGCGTCCAGGCGGGATATGATTTCTTCCTGCCTCAGCAGCGGCTGCTCGATCCAGGTTCTCAGCATTCTGCCGCCCATCGAAGTGACAGTGTAATCGAGCACTGAGAGCAGGGTAAACTTCTTCGTGTTTTCTGATATCGATCTGGTCAGTTCCAGGTTCCTTCTGGTTGCGGCGTCAAGGTTCATGAACCTGCCTGGTACGTAGAACTGAATTCTGTTGATATGGGCCATGTTTCTCTTCTGAGTGTCTTTCAAGAAGCCCACTAAAGCGCCGGCAGCCGGAACAGCTAGTTCCGCAGCGGAGAAATCTGTTTTAAAAAAGGCGCCTGGTCCAAAATGCTTTTCCAGCGCCCTTCCTGCCTCAACCGAACGGAAAGCCTCGTCCCTGTACCCGCTGACAAGAAACTTACCTCTTAGTTTTAAAGTATCCAAGAAGGTTTCTGCTTCTGCCAGCGGCACCACTATTTCTGCAGGCATTAATCTATTCAATTCATCTGAAAGCTCAACTGCTGCCTTACCGCCTGTAATGGAACTTGCCATAAAAGTGCCGGTTGTTATATCTGTAACGGCCAGGCTGTACCCGTTATCGCACTTTGCTGCGCAGGCCAGGTAATTGTTACGCCTGTCCTCCAGGAACTGCCCGTCCATCATTGTCCCAGGTGTGATTACCCGGATTATTTCCCGCTTCACAATCCCTTTGGCTGTTGACGGATCCTCCGCCTGCTCACATATTGCCACGTGGTAACCCCGGCCGATAAGCTTGGCAATGTATCCGTCCGCGGCGTGATAAGGAACTCCGCACATGGGCACACGTTCCTTCAGACCGCCGTCTCTTCCGGTAAGGGTTATTTCAAGCTCTTTTGATGCAGTCAATGCGTCATCAAAAAACATCTCGTAAAAATCGCCCAACCGAAAAAAAAGGATGGCATCCGGGTATTGTTTTTTAATCTCTAAATACTGCCTGATCATTGGTGTAAAACTCACCGGGATCCCTCCTGGAGACAATTATAACATATGGATTTCCAAACAAAAAGAAAAACCCTGGATGTGTCCAGGGCATGGAAAGTATGTCCTACAATTTTCTCTAACTGCATTCCTCACTGCCGCAATTACAGAATTCATCATCGCAGCCACAACCCTGCTTAATGCCGATGGCCTCACCAATAATATTATTAATTGACTCCAGGATATTTTGAAACTCCTGCTGCGCCTTGAAAAAGTTATATACATATGGGTTGTTCATCATTTTCAATTCCAGATCTTCAAGCTCTTTAGTCTGACCTTCTGTCAGCTGCATACCCTGGGCCTGGATAACCTGGTAGGCCCTTTGCTTTTCATCGAATTTTGCTATGGAATTCCTGGCTTCATCGTTTTCCAACATCATCTTTTCAGCTTCTCTCATGGTGATCAGCTCTTTTGATTCGGAAAGTATTTTCCCCAGTTCCTGTGCTTTTTCTAATATTGTCACTTATTCCAACCTCCATCATTTGAATTAAATATTTTTATTCAAGTATTAAATATATCACATTATGAACAATAAATCCTTAAATCAAATCAATTCCCTTAAAAAACCCTTCAGCCGGAACTTAGGTTTCAATCCGCAACAGCTCGCCTGCCAGACGGGCCAGATGGGCTTCGGTTATTCTCACCCTGACGGTTTCTCCTGATAAGTCTTTGCTGTACGGGAACAGGACTATTTTGTTCCCTCTGTTCCTGCCAAGCTGCAAACCGCTCTCTTTCTTGCTTATACCCTCCACCAGGATCTCCTGTTCACAACCCACTTCCTCCATGTTTTTCTCCAGGCCGATCTGGTTCTGCAGCTTAATCAAAGCCTGAATCCGTCTCTTCTTAACCTCTTCGGAAACCTGCGCCCTCATATCAGCAGCAGGTGTTCCCGGCCTGGTATTGTATATAAATGTGTATGCGCTGTCGAACCTGGCCTGCCTGACAAGATCCAGCGTTTCATTAAAATCATCTTCATCTTCACCTGGAAAGCCGACCATAATATCAGTTGTAATGGCGGCATGGGGTATATATGACCTTATCTTTTCAATCAAGCCAAGATAGTATTCCCTTGTATATCCCCTGTTCATTTTTTCTAAAATACGGCTGCTGCCTGCCTGAACCGGCAGGTGGAAATGTTCGCAAACCTTTTTTGACTCTGCTATTACCCTGATCAGTTTTTCATCAAAATCCCTGGGGTGGGAGGTCATATAGCGGATCCTCCTGATCCCGTTTTCATCTTCAAGCCCCTGCAGCAACTGGGCGAAGTCCGGCTCACCAGACATGTCTTTTCCGTAATAGTTGACGTTCTGGCCAAGTAAAACAATCTCTTTGTAACCCTCACCAGCCAGCATATTTACTTCTGACAGGATGTCTTCCTTTTTACGGCTTCTCTCCCTCCCTCTCACAAAAGGCACGATACAATAAGTGCAAAAATTATTACATCCATAGGTTATTGTTACCCAGGCCCGCACACTTATTTTTCTTTTGATAGGAAGTCCTTCCGGTAAGCCTCCGGCGCCAGTCCATATTTCCCTGACAGTTTTCCTGCTTTCTGAAACCTTATTAATCAGTTCAGGCAGCTGGTGCGCATTCTGTGTGCCGAAGACAAGATCGACATGAGGAAAAAGCCGGGTTATCCGGGCAGCCATATTTTCCTGCTGAGGCATACAGCCGCACACCCCGATTATTAAATCCGGATTTTCAAGCTTTTGCCGGCGCAGTCTCCCTAAAAGTGAAAATACTTTATTCTCGGCAGTCTCACGCACACAGCAGGTATTCAACAGCACTATCGCTGCGGCATCAATCGAATCAGCGGGAGTAAATCCAAGGGACTCAAGCATTCCGGCAAGAACTTCGGAATCGTGTTCATTCATCTGGCAGCCAAAAGTCATTATAATATACGATTTCAAAAAGGAACCACCTTTTATACAGATTAAAACCATTATAATGTTAATAAACTTCTCATGCAAACATGCTTTCTGTATGAAGATCAAGTCCAAAGTTATGTG
>DHGV01000083.1 GCA_002402945.1 Pelotomaculum sp. UBA4789 | reverse complement strand
CTATTTGAACACACTTCTTGACAAAGCTCAAATCAGGCTAAGTGAAGTTGATAAAAGCGTTGCCAACAGACTGAATAATAAAATGGATTACGTTAAGCAGGCGGAGAAGGCGAGGATAAATATGCAAAAAAAAGAAGAGGAGATTAAAGGCTACGCAAGGCAGCTGGCCCAGGGATTCATCAATGAGAAAATGTTTCTGGAACTGTCCGGAGATGCGAACAAGGAGCTGGTCAGGCTGGAAGAACAGCTTGCCGAAATGGAGAAGCTTGCAGAATCGAACGGTTATGAAAAGGAAAACATCATGAAGAGCATGGATGTTTTGAATAAGATTATTCGGGAGAAAGCCCTTACAAATACGAACATTACCTTGCTGATTGACAAGATCATTATAAAGGAAACTGACGAAATCGGGAGGTACAACCGGCCGAAGCTGGACATCGAGATTGTCTGGAATGCGCCCGTTTATGAATATATCGGAAGGCTATATGGGATGGCGGTGTGAGAGAGAGGAAGTTGTCTTTTCTAGAATCAGCATGGTCTATACGTATGGCGAACATATTCTAGAGGATATTATCTAGTTATGGAGAATAAAGGAAAAAGAAGATGTAAAGCGGTGCTTATCCATCAGTTTTATGTTGTGTTTAATGGAAATAGTTTTTAAATCGGAAAAGTAATTTGTCGGATTTATTTTACGTGAGGTAGGAATATGATTTTTAGAAAGCACTTATTAACAAATGTAAAAACGATGATATTTTTAGCGGATGATGCTAAGAAAATTCAACATGATGGTTTGCTTGGAAGATTAAAAGAGATATTTTTAGATGAACTTCTTAATCCATATTTAGGACCAACAATGAAGACATGTACCGGTATTGTAATTAATTCCACAGGTAAGCAAAGTAAACAGATAGATATAATTATTTATGATTCGGAAATAATTCCTCCAGCTATATTAAGACAGGAGGCAGGTGTTATTCCTGTTGAGTCTGTGCTTGCTACAATAGAAATAAAATCAACGTTAACTTCAAAAACTCTGAAGAATTCTATCCTAAACGGCATATCAATAAAAAAACTTGGTTTTCATCCAAGTGTTATACGATCTGTCTCTTTGCACAATATACCGAGTTATGTATTTGCATTTAGTTCAGATTTGGCAGATCTCAAGAAAACGGAGAAGCAAAGAGTAGAAGAGGCAATTGATAAATATGGTGAAGGATATCAAGCTCCAATAAGTGCAGTGTGCGTTGTTAATAAGCCATATATTTATTTTTCATATGACCAAAAAAAAGAAGAAAATGATGCTGATAAATATAAATGGTATGAGATACAATCGAATAATCAATATGAGGAAATATTGCATTTTATATCTAAGATTTTAGATAATTGTTTTAATATAAAACAAGAGAGAAGAAACATTAGTATAAGCCATTATATTTTTTAAATTGGGATGTGCAAATAACACAAATAACCTGATTGTTCATTTTGCAACATTTGAGTTTCGATCCCATCCCGCCACACAAACAGATCATATATCCTGCTCCCACATGCAAAAAAGCAAGCAAAAAGGCTTCCATTTATAACCACGAAAGCCTTGATGAATAATGCTTTTTGGTGCGGTGGGCGGGACTTGAACCCGCACTCCTTTTACAGAACTAGCCCCTCAAACTAGCGCGTCTGCCTATTCCGNNNCACGAAGTGACGCCACCGCAAACCAGCGCGGCTGCTATCCTGCCACTCCAACATGTTTATATATAATGCGGGCTCCCGGGGGTTATGGCTCCTGTCGCCCGTAAAAGTTATTATAACAGAGTGCTATTTTGAAAGCAAGTGTCGCGGCAGGAATGCTGCGTCTGGTAAGCGGTGGGGTCACAGCTTAACTCAAAGCTGAAACCCCTGTTTTATTTTTTAATGTTTACTGATAAAATTAAGGATAGTTGCAAATATGGTTACATTGTACAACTTTTTGTGACATATTGGGAGGAGAGAAATGTATCCGCAAACGCATGTCTGTTTTGCGCAGGCAGTACTGGACAGGCAGTCAGATACGGTTTCACTGGGGAGTGTGCTGCCGGACATCATCATAGGGGATTGCTTCAACCACTGCGAGGCTCACAGCAAGGGAGCGGAAATATTTGATTTCCTGGTTGTAAACCATTCGCCGCTGGAATTCGGACAGGCAGTCCTGACTCATGGCATAACTCCCGAAGGGCTGGATTATTTCGGTGATGAGAAGTACTTGGATTATGAAAGAGGTTACTGCTTTGAGCGGGCGCGGCCTTTGATCAGGGAAACTGTCAAAGCCTGCAATATACCCCCGGAAATGGGCTGGTGGAAGGCCCATAATATAGTCGAGATGGCTATTGAATATATTGTAGGCTCTGCCGGTCATTATAGTGATTGGCTGAAGAGTGCGTTTACAAATCATGACCTGGTCTCCGAGGTGGGTGAAATGCTGCAGAGCCTCTGGCAGGACAAGGACCTGGATTTTAGCCGCAGGGTCGAAAGGTTTGTCGGTTTCATCGAGTTGGAAAAACCGGCCATCGAAGCTCTGGCAGAAAAGTACAGGATGCAGATGTGGTACAGGCACGGGGCGGAAGTTAATACAAAAAAAATTGCCCAATTAATTTACAAGGCCGCCGAGATTGTCAGCGACGATCTGGAACAGTTTTTTCAGACAACTTCTGCACTGGTGAAGGACAATCTAACGAGTGTTAACAAATGATGCACAAGAGTATTTTAATGAAATCAACAATTGTCATCATATCTATGTTTTTGCTTTTTTCTTTTAACAACCAGGACATCATGCCAGATGGCCCGGATGCCTGGAAAACGGTCCCGGAGCAGATTGAAATTGAAGTGCCTGTGGTTTTCGATTCTGAAGGAAAGACAAAATATATAGATATCAGCAACGGTCAGAGATTGCTTAGTGATGACCCATTGGAAATTATGGAGAGAATAGAGCGGCTGAATGAAAGCGATGGTTTCAACATCGTTTTTTTAGGTGACTCAGTTGTTTACGGAGATGGGACACTGGATGAGAGGAGGACCATACCGGCCCTGCTGAAAAAGAAGCTGTCCATGGTAAAAACGGATCAGGCGATTAATGTCTTCAACTTCGCCCTGCCCAGCGCCGGTCCCGCAGATGTGTACCTGATCGCCAGGGAACTGGGAAATTCTAAAATCGACCTGTGTATTTACGATTTAAATGTGGGCTGGCTGGACCGGCAGGAAACACTGGAACACCCGGTCCTGCTGAATTTGGGAGCAAACAAGGAGCTGGATAAAGCAACATATCATGTCTACAACATGGACTTGGTGGAGGCCAATACCTATAATATTTATGAGCTGGATTATAACCTTGAAGACCTGGCCACACCGTGGAATGAAAAAAACTGGGACGGGGTTTTCTACACCGAAGATGGCAGCCAGTTCGGTAGGATACGCCCGGAGTGGAGTGAGCAGTGGGTCTATACACAGAAAATTGTTACCCTGCTGCATGAAAAAAACATCAAAGCCCTGTTCTTTGCTATCCCCAGGAACTTTAAACTCCTGGAAGAGTATAACTTTATTGACTATCCGGCTTATTTCTCAGTACAAAAAGATATTTTCAGCTACCTTGAGAGCGAAGACGTCAATGTTATAAACTTAGACTATGCAGTGCCGTATGATTATTTTGCTGATGTTGTGCACCTGCTGCCGGACGGGGAAGAGATAGTGGCAAATAAACTTTTAAATCACGTGATCAATATTATGCCTGAGGAAAATATTAAATGAAACTGCTTAAAATTTGGGAATGCGAATAGTGCTGATCATGGCCAGCGCGATGATAATACTGGCTGTCAAAGTAACTGCGGGGCTGTGAAAGAGGATCACGAGTACGGCCAGGCTGGTCCCGCCGATGGTTATGGGCAAGCCCTGAAAGAAGCCAGTGCTGCCGGAGACATTATATCTGGCCAGGCGGTACGCGCCGCATAAGGTGAAGAAAGCGAAACATACCAAGCCGGCGTAAGCCCAATTCCCGATCATAGTACCATACAACATCGCGGACGGCGCCACGCCGAAGGATACCAGATCAGCCAGGGAATCAAGTTCTCTGCCAAAGGCCGATGAAACGTTGTAAAGGCGGGACAGGATGCCATCGGCCCGGTCCAGGAACGCGGCCAAAATTATAAACACAAGACTCATTATAAAATAATGGCTGAAAACTGCGGCGATAGCCAGTACACCGAACAGTAAATTTGCTCCCGTGCACAAGTTTGGTATTAACTCTATCCTGCTCACACATACACTTCCAATTCTTTAATTACCGGGCAGAGTGCCGATAATCGTTTCTCCTGCCCTGACCTTGTCGCCCTTTTTTACTAAAAGTTTGGATCCTGCGGGAATAAGTATTTCAGTGCCTGAACCAAACTTGATTATGCCGATAATTTCTCCAGCGGCCAGCTTATGACTTTCATTAACCCAACATTTTATCCTGCGGGCGATGAAGCCTGTGATCTGGCACACCATTAATTTAAAGGACTGGCTTTCTATCCCGATAAAATTTTTTTCATTGATCTCCGAGGCGTGGCTTTTAAATGCCGGAATAAACTTTCCGGGGCGGTAATACCTATACTTCACTTCCCCGGCAAGGGGGGAGCGGTTTATATGGACATTACTAATTGATAAAAATATATTTACCCGGATCACCCTGTCCTTTATGAATTTATCCTCATATGCCTCGTCAATATTGATGATCAAACCGTCTGCCGGAGAAAGGATCAGGTTTTGTGTGGCTGGGATGTTTCTTTTGGGATTGCGGAAAAAGTAAAGCGTAAAGATCATTAAAAGTGCTGGCAATACTGTAAGGATTGGTTGAATGTAATAGAATAAGACCAGTAATCCGGTAAGGATCAGCAGGTAGTGCCAGGTGAGTATCAGGGTAAGGGCAAATCTGCCAAGCATACTGTTATTGTTATGGTCAAATGACAATTAGCCGTTTCCCCTTTTCAAATAAATGTGCAAAATACCTAATATATCATAACCTGTAGGACTGTTCATTGCAAGGAGAAGCTTGTCAATATACTTCCCGCTTGAAAGGCCATGTTTACCGTAAACATGGTAGACAGCACTTGGCATATCAAACCAAAACCAGTATTTTGCAATGAAAAAATTTAAAGCAAGATTTATTTGCAAAAAGAGGCTTTCTTTTGAAAACAGGACATTACAAACAGTATTCCGAACATTTGATTGAGAAGTACGGTGAAAAGGTGTACAAGCTGCCGGTCAACCTGCCGGGTACATGTCCTAACCGGGATGGCACACTTGGTTTGGGCGGGTGTGTTTTTTGCGACAGCAAGGGGTCAGGTTTTGACTGTCTGCCCAATACAGAGTCCATCAGACAGCAGCTGGAGGAGAACAAGGTTTTCTTCCGCAGGCGTTTTAACGCGAAAAAATTCATTGCTTACTTTCAGGCCTTCACCAACACCTATGTACCACTGGAGCGTTTTCAGGAAAACATCCTGCAGGCGGCCAGTGTGGATGATCTCGTGGGTATTTCAGTTTCAACCAGGCCTGACTGTGTCAATGACCGCTATCTTGATTTTCTGGCGGAGGTCAAGGAACGTCAAAATTTAGAAATAAATATTGAGCTCGGCTTGCAGACTGTAAACTACCGCACTTTAGACCGGATTAACCGTGGTCACACCCTAGCCGAGTTTGTCGACGCAGTCCTGAGAGTTAAGAGACACGGTTTTGAAACCTGCGTCCACCTGATACTGAACCTGCCGTGGGATGACATGGCTGATGTGAGGGAAAATGCGAAGCTGCTCTCAGCCTTGGGTGTCGAATATGTCAAACTGCATTCGCTATATGTGGTGCGGGACACTGTCCTGGGTGATATGTTCAGAAAAGGGGAGATTGGGATCATCTCCCTGGATGACTATATTGAGAGAGTGGCTGAGTTTCTGGTTTACCTGGATCCGGAGATGGTTATCCAGCGGCTGGTAGGGAAGGGGCCGAGAGCCGATCTCCTGTTCAGCAACTGGGGGATCAGCTGGTGGCTGGTGAAGCAGCGGATCGAGGAATACTTGGTAAATAATGATATTCACCAAGGCGGGAAGTTTGACTATCTGAACGGAAAGGCTGTCAGGTCCCTGCTGCCGGCTGATTAATAAAGTTACCGGTTTTTCTGGCCATACAGGTCGATGTATTTCTTGTGGTATGAGAGGACCTTTTTCACATAATCCCTGGTTTCCGGGAAAGGAATCTGGTCAATTGTGTTGACGGAGCCGGACAGATCTTTACCTTCAATCCAATCACTGACGTTGCCCCGGCCGCCGTTATAGGCTGCCAGCATCAAGATAGTGCTGCCGTCATACTCTTTGTCGAGATCGGCAAGGTACCAGGCGCCGAACTTTATGTTGGTTTCCGGTTCGAAGAGCTGGTCTTTTTTAAAACTGGCATATCCCAATTGGCCGGCGACCCATTCCCCGGTTTCAGGCATGATCTGCATCAGGCCCCTGGCGCCTTTAGCTGAAACAGCCCGGGAATCAAAGTTGCTTTCCGCTTTGATAATCGCCGCCAGCAGGTTGGGATCCTGTTCGTAGACAGCGGCATATTTGAATATTAAGATTTGGTAGGGAAACGGGTAATAAAAACGCTGGAGGCTGTCTGCGTTGAGGATCAGCGCCAGCGTAATCAAAATAAAGATGATAAAGGCCCGCCGCCTGGCATTTCTTTTATTTCTTTTTCTTTTGCTTAAAACTGCACTCAATCAGAATCACTCCACCGATGTCTGCCTGCTTAATCAGTTATTTACTGCCATTTATCCCGGCATGCTCAGCCAGCATTTCATTCCAAGAGCGATCAACCTGTTTAATGGTTTCGCTTTTCTCACCGCTGTTGTCTATCACCCGGGTGGCACATTTAATTTTATCTTCCTGGGGCATTTGGGCAGCGATGCGCCTGAGAGCCTCTTCCGGTGTCAGGCCGTCCCTTTTTGCCAGGCGTGCGATCTGTACTTTCCGGTCCACTTTTACTACCCAAACTTCATCCACAATATGGTCCAAGCCCACTTCGATCAGCAGAGGCGCGTCGATGACCAGTACACCGGATCCGGCGCTTGTTTTTGCTTCTCTTTTAAATTTATCTATTTTTCGGTTAACCTCATCAATTATTCTCGGGTGGGTAATCTGATTCAGAATCACTATCGCCCGTGGATCGGCAAATACTATGGAAGCCATTTTTTTGCGGTCCAGTCCCCCCGCGCTGTCCAAAACGCCAGGGCCGAAGTTGCTGGCAATATCCTGTAAAGCGGGCGTGCCTGGCTGCACCACTTCCCGGGCTATCTGGTCAGCGTCAATAATTTTTGCGCCCAGGCTTTGCAAACGGCGGGCCACGGTACTCTTCCCGCTCCCGATGTTGCCGGTCAGACCGATGACAATCATGGCAGAACCTCAATTTATTTCTGGCAGGCCGAACAGTAATAAGAGCTGCGCCCGCCTACTTTTTTTCTCGTTATCACCTGGCCGCAGTGAAGACAGGGCTTCCCTTCCCGCTGGTAAACCCGCAGGAGTTGCTGGTAAGTGCCTGCCAGGCCATTTCCGTCAATGTAATCGCGCACGGTGGTTCCCCTGTTGTCGATGGCTTCCATTAAAACGTCGATAATAGCGTGATGAAGACGTGCTGTTTCGCGGGGTTTCAGTGTTTCGGCCTGGCGTTCCGGGTTAATCCCGGCCCGGTGCAACACCTCATCAGCATAGATATTGCCCAGTCCGGCAATGAATGTTTGGTTCAGAAGGAGCGGTTTGATCCTGGTACGCCGCCGGCATAGTTCTTTTTTTAAAAAATCTCTGGTGAAGCATTCATCCAGCGGTTCAACACCAAGATCTTTATAGCCGGACAGGCTGTCCAATGCAGCTGTGGGTACCAGCCACATCCCGCCAAACTGCCTCATGTCGGCGAAAATTAGCCTGTGGCCATTATCCAGCTGGAGGATTATATGAGTGTGTTTGGTTGGCGCTAAATCGCCAGCAGCATAAACCAGTCTGCCGGTCATGCGCAGGTGCACTGCCAGGGTATAGCTGCCGCTCAGGCCGAGCAGGAGGTATTTACCCCGCCTGTCTATCCTTAATATTTTTTTATTTATAATAATCTTTTTGAATTCTTCAGGGCCCGGTGTTCGTACGATTTTTGGCAGGCACAAGTGAACACCGGTAATCGTTAATCCAATCAGTTTTGGCTTCAGTGTGCGCTTTACTGTCTCGACCTCCGGCAGCTCCGGCATTGTTTCACCCCTTATACTTTCTTGACGTCGTACCAGCTCTGACCGATTTTGATGTCTACCACCAAGGGAACATCTAAAATCAAGGCGTTTTCCATGCCGTGTCTTACCAGTTCTTTGAGCCGGTCGATTTCATCAGGGAAAGCATCGAAGATCAGCTCGTCATGGACCTGCAGGATCATCTTTGACTTGAAATTGTGTTCGGCCAGTTCACGGTGAATATTGACCATGGCCAGCTTAATGATATCGGCGGCGCTGCCCTGGATCGGGGTGTTCATAGCAGTGCGCTCACCGAAATTGCGCAGGGTGCGGTTTGGGCTGAAAAGGTCAGGCAGGTAGCGGCGCCTGTTTAAAAGCGTGGTGACATAACCCTTTTCCCTGGCTTCCAGGATCACCCTGTCAATATAGGCTTTCACCCCGGCATACCGCTCAAAGTAGCTTTCAATATAGCGCCTGGCCTCCTGCCGCCCAACCTTGATATTTCTGTCCAGGCCAAAATCGCTCTGGCCGTATATGATGCCGAAATTTATCGCTTTTGCCCTGCCGCGCAGTTCCTTAGTCACTTCTTCAGGGTTCACCCCAAAAACCTCCGCCGCCGTCCGGGTATGAATGTCTTCACCTTTTTTGAAGGAGTCTATCAGCGAGGGGTCCTGGCTGATGTGGGCGAGGACGCGCAGCTCGATTTGGGAGTAGTCGGCAGCCAGCAGCGAGTTGCCCTCGCGGGAAGGGACAAAAACCTTTCTGATCAAACGGCCGGCCTCCAGGCGGATGGGGATATTCTGCAGGTTGGGCTCCGAGCTGGACAGCCGGCCCGTAGCGGTTACTGTCTGGTGAAAAGTGGTATGCAGGCGGCCGGTATACGGATCGATCAAGGCTGCCAAACCATCGGTATAAGTAGATTTCATTTTCATCAGCTGGCGGTATTCCAGCACCTTGGCCACAATATCGTGGGACATGGCCAGCTCGTCCAGCACTTCTGCGTCGGTGGAATAACCGGTTTTAGTCTTTTTGACGACGGGAAGCTTAAGTTCCTCAAATAATATTTTGGCCAGCTGTTTGGTGGAATTAATGTTAAACGACTGTCCGGCCAGGTGGTAAATTTCTGTCTCCAGTTCTTTAATCAGAAGCCCTAAATCTTTGGACATTGCATTCAGCTGTTTTTTGTCCACAGTAACGCCTTCGATTTCCATCGAGGCCAGTACCTCAGCCAGGGGCAGTTCCACATCATAGAAAAGACGGTCCTGCTCGAAATGTTTCAGCTTTTTATCCAGGAGTGGGACAAGCTGAAAAATGCAGTGCGCTCTTGACGGCAGCTCTTCTTCCCCAACAGGCAGCACCGCGTTAAGGTGCTCCAGGGCAACGTCTTCAAGATCCCGGTTGGGAGAGGTGGGATTGAGAAGGTAAGAAGCAATCATGGTATCAAAGGAAAGCTGGCTTAATTTAATTTTATTTTTATGCAGTGTCCAGATCATTTCTTTGGCACTATGACAGTATTTTTTTATAGCCGGGTCCTCGCAGATGATCTTTAAAACGCCCAAGGCTCTGTTATGTGCTTCTCCGGCGCCGTCGTGCTCCGGTCTCATGACTGAAAACAAGTTTGCCTGGCCGGCCGTATCTTTTTCCGGCAGGTCTGTGTTTGAGAGCTGCAGGTTGAGGTAATAAGCCCTGTCTGCGCTCAAAACAAACCCGGCTCCGGAAATCCTGCTGTTAACGCTGTTTAAGGCCAGGGATAATGCGCCTGCCTTTTGGGCGGTTTTGACAAAGTTTTTCAGCTGGTCTGGTGTGCTCAGCATGGAGTAGGCAATATGGTGTTGCTCCAGGTTGGGACTGCTCATCACCTGATTTGCAGTTTTCTGCTCCTGCCCTTTGACTTTTTCACTGTTACCACCTGTGTTCTTTCTGCTGTTATGATAGATGGATTTGATCAGCTTATTAAACTCAAGTGTTTTAAAAATCTCCAACAGCTCTTTATAGTCCGGGCCATGCCAGCGGCACTCTTCCAGATCAATCTTTACCGGCACCTCGCGGTGTATGGTGACCAGTTTTTTTGACAGTTCAGCCTGTTCTCCGGCAGAACTTATCAGCTCGCCGGTGCGGCCTGGCAGCTCACCGGCATGGGCCAGGATCTCTTCCAGCGTACCGTATTCCTTAAGCAGGCGCGTAGCTGTTTTTTCACCTATGCCTGGGATGCCTGGTATATTGTCCGAGGTNNTCGATATATTGGGCGGGTGTGATGCCGTAACGGTCCCATACTTTTCCCTCGTCATATTCGTCGAGCTCACTGATCCCCTTTTTGGTCAGCCTGACCCTGGTCAGGGGGGACACAAGCTGAAGGGCGTCCCGGTCTCCGGTGACGATAATGCTTTTCAGGCCGCTCTGCTCGGCTTTTTCTGTAATGGAGCCGATTAAATCATCCGCCTCGTAGCCTTCGGTTTCGAATGTCTTGATGCGCATGGCCTTGAGCAGGTCTTTTAAAATGGGAAACTGAGGCTTTAAATCGTCAGGTGTCGCTGCCCGGTTGGCCTTGTATTCTTCAAAATCAGTGTGGCGAAAGGTCATTTTCCCTTTATCAAAAGCCACTACGATCATGGCCGGGGATTCATCAGCAATAATTTTCAGCAGCATGTTGGTAAAACCATAAACTGCATTTGTTAACAGTCCCCTGCTGGTCGAAAGCGGGGGTATAGCGTGAAAAGCCCGGTGGACCAGGCTGTTTCCGTCTATGATAATAATGGCGTCAGTAGACATATTTGTGTTCACCTGCCTGTCATGTTTGCCGGGGCGGCGCAAGCCACCTTGGATGCAGTGTTTTTAGTATTTCACCAGGCAAAATCAAAATACCTGCTTGCAAGGCGGCAAAATCACATTCCCGTTGGGTATGAAGGACTTTACACCGGAAGGGCGAAGTTTATTTACTTAGAAATCGGGGGTGCCAAATTTGCATAAAAAAACACAGCTCTACCTTGCCCTGATCCTGGCTGTCATCTTTACTTTTGGCGGCGCGTCAAATGTATTCGCAGAAGAGAATATCCCAGGGATGAACAGCCTGGAAGAGGTTATCCAAGACGTCCAGCTCTTGCATATCAGTGAACCGGACAGCCAGACCCTGATCCTGGGTGCTATCGACGGCCTGATCAACACGCTGAATGATCCTTACACTGTGTACATGTCCCCGGAGGACCTAAAAAATTTCAGGGGTTCTTTGGAAGGGGATTATGTGGGTATCGGTGTTCAGCTGCAGCCTGGTGAAATATACCCGAAGGTGCTAAACGCCATGGAAAATACTCCTGCCAGCGAAGCCGGCATAGAGTCCGGAGACATGTTTATAAAAATAGACAGGCTTGATATATCAGGAGAGCCGCTGGCGAAGGTTGTGGAGAAAATACGCGGCTTGGAAGGAACAAAAATAACCCTGACCATCCGCAGGGAAGGCATGGCTGATTTCGATATTATATTGACACGTGCAAATATCAGCACGCCAACAGTAACAGGAAAAATCCTGGGCAGTGATATTGCTTACATCCGGATCAACACATTTGGAGACTTTACAAAAGACGAATTTGAGAGGACATTGGATGATTTGCTGGATCAGGGTGCGGCTAAGCTGATCCTTGATTTGCGGGATAATCCCGGTGGGTTGATCCATTCGGTAGTTGAAGTCAGCAGTTATTTTATTGACGAGGGCGATATTGTTGTAAGCACTGTTGACCGCGCCGGAATGAGAGATGATTACCTGGCGGAGAAGGGCGGCGCAGCAAGGGGTATGCCCATTGTGGTGCTTGTAGACGGATACACTGCCAGCGCAGCTGAAATACTGGCTGGCGCGCTGCAGGATTACGACCTGGCAGTTCTGATCGGCGGTCAAACTTTTGGCAAGGGGACTGTACAGGCGGTGGTCCCTTTGGATACAGGGGGGGCTTTAAAAATTACCGTAGCCAGGTATCACACTCCCGCTGACAGGGTTATTGACGGCACGGGGCTGACCCCGGATATCCAAGTATTAACTCCTTACCTGTCTGAAGCTATGGCCCAGGTTTACCTGAGCGGGGCAGAAAAAAACATAGTAGTCTTTGATAAAGATAAATCCGAGGCTGAAATAAACGGTATAGCTGTCAAGAGCGGTCAGGTGATCCAGCGACAGGGGATAAACTACCTGCCCCTGAGGTTTTTATTCGAAGCCCTGGGCTACCGGGTTGACTGGCTGCAGGATAAAGGTTCCATTAACATTACGGGATTTCAGACAGAAGCTGTTATTTATCCCGCTGATGGACATTACATGATCAATGGCCTGTCTTATCCCGGTGAAGGGGCAATATTATCTGACAAAGGGAGCGTTTATATCCAGGACTCACTGTTAAAGCTTTTTGATGCCGGCATACAATATGAGAACAACAGTATCATCATTGAGAAAACCCTGTAGTTATGATATAAATAATGTTATAAAAAAGCATAACTTATTATGTGGAGGGGTAAAATGCCCGAAACCAGTGAACCATGTCCGTGCGGCAGCGGGAAACCATATGAAAAATGCTGTGGGCGCCGGAAGGTTTTTTATTCCCTGGAACAGGCCAGGTGGCGCCGCGCCGGGCATGATTTGCGCCGCAGCCTCGGTCAATACGCAGACAGGCAGATCTTTTCCTGGGATGCCGCCCGCGCCCAGGATCTTTACCTGGGTCTCATTGACAAGAAACTTGTTGACAGCGATGATGATTTTATTATGGAGCGCTGTTTTGAATGGTTTATCTTTGATTACAGGCTATATGGCGGCCAGACCATTTTAGAAACATACCAGGATGAATACCGCCATTCGTTAAGCGAGCGCGAGGCTGTCCTGCTGCATAAATGGGCTGTTTCCTATAATTCGCTTTATGAAGTAACTGCCGTTTTACCGGATGAAGAGCTTACAATCAAGGATATCCTGACCCGCAGGGAGATTAAAATTTATGATGTAAACACTGTCCTGGAAATAGAGCAGGGAAGTATGCTGCTGATGAGGGTGCTTGAGGTCGGCGAGGAATACGAGTTTTCTACCAGCGGTCTGGTTTTGCCCGGCAGATACAAAAGGCCTATCTTGAAAAAACTTCACCGGGACCGGTTGGATTTTTGCCGGGAGCAAAAAACCATGGTTCAGGGCTGGGGTCTTTACCTTAAAGAAAGGGCGCATGTAATAAATGCCTGGGTTATGGATATGGGTGTTGACGATACCAGGCAGAGCAGTGATGCGCCGGAAAAGGATACAGCTGAGAGAATGGCTGTACTGCCAATTGCCAGCTGGGAGGAAGTCCTTGAAACAATAAAAAAAACGCCCCAGTATAATTTGGTCGGAGAGACAAGTGATGCGGCCGGCGCCTTCCGGCAGGCTACAGCGGCAATACTTGGGGAAAACCACCATGCCAAAGCCGCATTGCGCCCGGTGATCGGCCACCTTGTCTTAACATCAAAATTTATTATTTTGAATGCCGGTACTGCAGGGCAGTTATCGGTGTGCAGAGACCGTTTGATGAAACTATTTCAGGAAAACATAATCCGCGGCACAGATAATTGGCCAAAACGGCGGCACACCTCTTCAGAGCTTGATGGTGACACAGGCTGCCTTTTTAAAACAGGCCGGGAAATGGACACCTGCTCATGGCCGGAGCTCAGCTACGCAGTTGTGGCTGTTAATGTACGGGAAGGACTTCAGGCACTGGGTTACAGCCTGAAACAGCAAAAAGGCGCTGTCAGGCTCTGGTATGATTACTGTTCAAAGGAGCGGCCGGTAATAAGAAAAACCGCGGTCTGGGCAGCGACAGTGATATACACTTTTGCCTGGCTTGAAAAAGAGGCGGGTTTAAACCAGAGTGATCTCGCCAGCAGGTACAGCGTTGCCTCCTCCACTATATCGTCCAGGTTCGGGCTTCTCCGCAGGTCTTTAAAACTGGTGGCCAAGGACACACGCTATGTCACCAAAATGCAGTGATATATTTTAAAAAACCGTTCTGAGCTGATATAAAAAACTTCCGTGATGAACCGACTGTTGTAAGGAGGAATTTTCCTGACCGAATTAATTGAAGTAATAGTCAGATTTGTTACAGGGTATATAGAGGCATTGGGCTATTGGGGAGTTGGTATCGGCATGGCTATAGAAAGCGCCAATATCCCCCTGCCCAGCGAGGTGATTTTGCCGTTCGGAGGCTACATGGTCTCGACTGGCGAACTTAATTTTTACGGTGTGGTCATAGCCGGTACAGTGGGCGGCACTGTCGGGTCAGTGCTGTCTTATTTCCTCGGTCTGTGGGGCGGTCGACCTTTCCTGATCAAATACGGCCGTTATTTCGGTGTTTCAATGAAGCACCTGGAAATGGCCGACCACTGGTTTTGCCGTTATGGTGAAGCCACAGTTTTTTTTACCCGCCTGATGCCTGTGGTCAGGACATTTATTTCACTGCCCGCCGGCATTTCAGGCATGAATTTCAGAAAGTTCCTGGCTTACACATTTTTAGGCTCACTTCCCTGGAGCCTGTTACTTGTTTTTGTCGGGCTGAAACTAGGCCAGAACTGGGCTGTTATTAAACCGTGGTTCCACAGGATGGATGCTGTAATCATTCTCGGTATCGTAGCCGCGGTGGCTTACTTATGGCACCGGAATAGACAAAATTCAATCAATACCGGCGTCCGCAATAAGCTGAACGAAAACAAGTAAAAAGAAGCATCTGCTTTTCCCGAATAGCACGGCAGCACAACTCATGCCGGCTGTGAAGTCTTGACTTTTGCAGGGCCTTCGATGATAATATATATTACTGGGCGGGTAGTTCAGTGGGAGAACGCCTGCTTGACACGCAGGAGGTCGTTGGTTCGATACCAATCCCGCCCACCAGTAAACATAAGCCCTCCGGGGAGCCGGAGGGCTTATTTATATGTTCAATTTGATCTTTGGAAGACAGGGTTGGAAAGCGTTTTTCAGCAGGCCACGGTATAATCAATGTTGCTTTCCCATTTGACCGAACCCAGATTGTTTACCAAGCCGCGCTCCTTCATTTTTGTCCAGAAAGGCAGGGCACCTTCACTAATCTCATTGACAGATATATTTTTAAATAAGGGCCGGACAAGCTTTAAAGCGTTTTCTCCCAGCCCGTTTTTCTTAGGATTAAAACCTATGGTCAGCACTCTCAAATCAAAACTATCATTCTGCTTGAAGCCAATAATTCTCACCCCATCATTAAAGCTATATAATGTGGCGAGCTTTTCCCCGTATAAAAATGTGTTTTCGTTTATATTCCCGAGCCTTTCCATTTAGATATCCCCCTTCAATTTTCTATTTGCAAAATCAAAGAGAAATGAAATAAAATTAATCCAGCGCTTCAGAATAGTTACTAGTAGTATTATACCATATAGATTAAATATTCTGATAAATAATTGTGAGATTATTTGAAAAATTAATCAATTCTTAATTTAAAATTTTTATGAGGTCATAGCTTGAAAAATAACCCAACGTAGCTTAAAAATGGACACACTCAAATAAAGGTACTATCGTCCTTGGAAAATTAACAGTCGTCAGTTTAAGCCACAGAAATGTCAGTAACTTTTATTACACCATTGGAAATTAGAAGTTTTACAGCCTGTTTGATTGCTTTCTCCTTCTGTTTTTCCAGCATTTCTTGTGGCATGTCAATTTTGTACAAATCGCTTGGATTCCACTCTTCGCCAGTAACAAACATGTTGTAAATGGTGGTGAGTATCATCCTTGCGATAGCGATAATGGCTCTTTTTTTGCCCCTTCTTTTATAAATGCGTTCATATTTGACTCTGTAGTAAGGAGAGAGGTTCGATTTCACGGCTGCATGGGCGACTTGTACCAATGCAGGTTTAAGGTAGACACCGGCACGTGTTATACGGACAGATTTTTTCTTACCGGCAGATTCATTGTTGCCAGGCGTTAGTCCCGCCCAGCAGCATAAACGCTTGGAATTGGCAAACTGAGACATATCAGTACCAATCTCGGAGATGATGGTGATGGCAGAAACTCTGTCAACTCCGGGAATGGTACAAAGGAGAGTAATGGCACTCTCATAAGGAGCTACCATCTTATCAAGTTTTTCATCCAGCTTTGCAATGGACAATTGGACAAATTCCAGGTGGGAACGAACCATTACTATACGTTCCTTTTGTTCCCTGGTCATCTGATATCCTTCAATGGATTCAATTACAGTAGCTGCTTTCTTCTTCAATGATTTTTGAAGAAGTGATGAACAGTATTCCGGGTCAAAAGAGTCAGATGAAATCAAGTAGTCCGTGATGGAAGCGGCAGACTTGCCAAACATGTCGGAGACGACAGCATCAAGGGCCACATTGCAAACAGTAAAGGCATTTTGAAAACGATTCTTTTCACTGCTTTTGCAGCAAACGAGTTTGGAACGATAGCGGGTGTATTCACGAAGAATACGAGTTGGTTTGTTTGGAATATAACTTCCCAGAACTAAACCCAAGCGGAAAAGATCTCCAATCCATTTGGAATCTTTGGCATCATCCTTGTTTCCCTTTACAGCCCTTACCCATTTGGGGTTGGCAACAGTAATGCGGATGGTGTCTTCCAAAAGGTTATAGATAGGAACCCAATATTTCCCAGTCGATTCCATGCACACATCAAAGCAGTCGTTATCAATCAGCCACTGCTTGAATTGTAGAATGGAATTGTTAAAGGTGGAGAACCTCTTTTTGGAATAGTGGGGGGTAATCCCCTGTGAAGTAATGATTGTGGCGACGAGAAAAGTTTTATGCACATCGACACCACAACAGATAGGATAAACAACTTTCATGGCACGACCTCCTTTCATAGTTGAGGAGGAAGACATTGACTGAATCATCACACATTTAACTAAAAGCTAAAACAATGATTAGCGTGCGGTCTTATAGAACCACTTATTTGTGCTTGAAAGACGATTCCTACACTGGTTTAAATACTGATTTAAGCTGAGAAGAGCAGTCTACGACTCACCTCACCGTGCTTTGTAGTGTATCTTCTCCCTAAACCAATCATAACAAAGTGGGTAAAAGCCGCGTACCATTTTTCATTACTATTTGTGCCGCCAGCGGCAGCGGCGGAATGGAGGTTTAAATGTATGAATTAATTGTC
The DNA here is from genome assembly GCA_002402945.1 of Pelotomaculum sp. UBA4789. GTDB lineage: Bacteria > Bacillota > Desulfotomaculia > Desulfotomaculales > Pelotomaculaceae > Syntrophopropionicum. The sequence goes on along the minus strand of DHGV01000083.1, from coordinate 5,004 downwards.
ATAGGCGGCGGACCTGCAGGCATGCTGGGTGCGGCCACGGCAGGTAAAAACGGTTTGAAAGTAGCCCTGCTCGAAAAGAATGATGCGCTGGGCAAAAAACTATACATTACCGGCAGCGGCAGGTGTAATGTCACCAACAGCGGTATTATTGACGATTTCCCAAAGAGCGTCGTTTCTAATGGTAAATTTATGTACAGCGCGTTTGCAGCTTTCAGCAACCTGCAGTTGATTAATCTTATGGTATCACTGGGGGTAAAGGTGAAGGTTGAAAGGAACAGCAGGGTTTTCCCCGCCAGCGACAGGTCTGCTGACATAGTTGGGGCGCTGCATAAACACCTGCTGGAAAACCAGGTTGAAATCAGGCTGAATACTGGTGTCAGGGAGATCTTGGTTAAAGATCGCCAGGTATGCGGAGTTGTTTTAAAAGACGGCAGCCTCATAAAAGGCAGCAAGGTAATACTCGCAGTGGGGGGGCGCCTCCTACAGTCAGACTGGTTCGACCGGCGACGGGTACAGAATGGCAAAGAAGCTCGGGCACAACATTGTAGAGCCGCGCCCAGCCCTGGTACCTTTAATAACGGTTGAGAAATGGATTAAAGACCTGCAGGGCATAACATTAGAAAATGTCAGGGTCCAGGCGCTGATCGGCCGCCGGTCAGCAGAGCAGCAAGGGGAGCTGTTGTTCACGCATTTTGGCTTGTCCGGCCCTGCCATTTTAAACCTGAGCAGCTATCTCAGCAGGTATTCAAAATTCCCGGTAAAGATCAGCATTGACCTGCTGCCCCAGCCATCATTGGGGCAGGTGGAAGACACTTTGAGCAGCTGTTTAAAGCAAAATGGGAGCAGACACCTGAAAAACGCGCTGGGCAGCCTGCTGCCGCAAAAAATGAGCCCGGTTATATTTGATATAGCGGACTTGGATCCACGGAAGCTGGTCAGCCAGGTCACCAGGGGGGATATAAACCTTTTGGCCAGGACCTTGAAAGGCTTGACTGTAACCGTGACCGGGACTCGTCTTTTAAACGAGGCCATCATTACCAGCGGGGGTATTGACACAAAGGAAATTAATCCTTCCACCCTGGAATCAAAAATAATCAGGGGTCTTTATTTTGCAGGTGAAGTTATTGACGTCGACGCCCTGACCGGCGGGTACAATTTGCAGATCGCGTTCTCGACCGGGTATTTGAGTGGATTAAGCGCCTCTTTATAGCAGGCCCCGGTGTAAAACAAATGTAGGAGAAAAACAGGAAGAGACAACCCTTCTTTGGTAAAATGAAGTCAACCAAAACAACAAGAACCAGAGAAGGAGATGTCTCTTTGAATAATATTATACAGGAAGTATGCAAGCGATTCATAACCTCCATCAGAAAAATGATAAAGAGAATTCATACGATCAGGTAAACTTCTTTTTTGGTAACAGGCTATGCTATTGCTGAAATTATCACCTTTTTTCTGGTGGCAGGGTTGATATTCATCAAAATGGATCCCTTTTATGAAAGTGTCTTTTTCGTTTCATTTGTGAGTTTTATCCTGATATATATTATTTATTTTATTAAAGACCTGGATAATCCATTTGGATACAGTGAGGAAGACACTCTGGCCGATTAGGTTTCACTAAAACCAATATTGGACAGCCAGAAGAGAATTGATTCGTATTGCCAGGCTTTGGATCAACAATAACTTTGTTGCCAAATATATCAGGCAGGGAGTGCCATAAAAGATTGGATAAAGGGGTGTGTAGTAATTGAGTGAAAACAGCAAAATAAAAGTAACCTTGCCGGACGGTAACGCCAGGGAGTACCCGGCAGGCATTTCCCTGATGGAAATAGCTAAAGATATCAGCTCCCGTTTAGCCAGGGAGGCCCTGGCGGCAAAAGTGGACGGACAGGTAGTGGACATGGGGCGCACCCTGGAAGGGGACGCCGCCGTTGCCTTTCTGACCTTTGACGATGAAGAGGGCAGGCAGGTATACCGCCACAGCACGTCTCACGTTATGGCCCAGGCTGCCCAGAAGTTGTTTCCCGGCACCAAGCTGGCTATCGGCCCGGCTATAGCCGACGGGTTTTATTATGACTTTGACACCCGTGAACCGTTTGTACCGGAAGACCTGGCCAGGATAGAAAAAGAAATGGAAGCCATTATCAAGGCTGACCTGCCATTTGAAAGGTCAGCTCTTTCCAGGCCGGAAGCGCTGGCTATGTTTAAAAAAGCGGGCCAGGAGTATAAGGTTGAATTAATTGAAGACCTGCCGGAAGATGTGCCTCTTTCCATTTACCGGCAGGGTGATTTTGTTGACCTGTGCATGGGGCCGCACCTGCCCTCAACCGGCCGCCTGAAGTCGGTGAAACTCATGAGTGTAGCGGGGGCTTACTGGCGCGGCAGCGAAAAGAATAAGATGCTGCAGCGCATTTACGGCACCTCCTTCCCGAAAAGGTCAATGTTGGACGAGCACCTTTTCCGGATCGAGGAGGCCAAGCGCCGGGACCACAGAAAGCTTGGCGCGGAGCTCGATCTGTTCAGTATCCAGGACGAGGGGCCGGGCTTCCCGTTTTTTCACCCCAAGGGGATGATCCTGCGCAACGAACTGGAAAAATACTGGCGGGAAGAACATAAAAAGCGGGGCTACCAGGAAATCCGCACGCCGATTATCCTGAGCCAACAACTGTGGGAGCAGTCCGGCCACTGGGACCATTACCGGGAGAATATGTACTTCACCAAAATTGACGAGGGTGATTACGCGGTAAAACCGATGAACTGCCCGGGCGGCATCATGGTTTACAAAATAAGGCCGCACAGCTACCGGGAACTGCCCATCCGCATGGGGGAACTGGGTCTGGTCCACCGGCATGAACTTTCCGGCGTCCTGCACGGCCTGATGCGGGTGCGCTGCTTTACCCAGGACGACGCCCATATCTTTATGCTGCCCTCCCAGGTAAAAGAAGAGATCATCGGCGTGATCGACATGGAGGACGATTTATACAAAATGTTTGGCTTTGACTATAACCTGGAACTCTCCACCAGGCCGGAAAACTCCACCGGCTCCGACGAGATCTGGGAGCTGGCTACTGATGCGCTGCGTGACGCCCTGGAGACAAAAGGGCTCAAATACAAGGTAAACGAGGGAGACGGCGCTTTTTACGGGCCAAAGATAGATTTTCATTTAAAAGACTCCATCGGCCGCACCTGGCAGTGCGGTACCATCCAGCTGGATTTTATCATGCCGGAGAAATTCGACCTGGCCTATGTGGGTGAGGACGGTCAGAAGCACCGGCCGGTGATGATCCACCGGGTGATATTCGGCAGTATCGAGAGGTTTATCGGCATTCTCATTGAGCACTTCGCGGGGGCCTTTCCGGCCTGGCTGGCGCCGGTGCAGTCCATCGTGATCCCCATTACCGAACGCCATGTTCCATACGCCCTGGAGATAGAAAAAAGCCTGGATGAAAAAGGGATCAGGGTGGAGATTGACACCAGGAATGAGAAGATCGGGTACAAGATCCGTGAAGCCCAGAACCAGAAGATACCTTACATGCTGGTCGTGGGAGACAAGGAAGCGGACCAGGGCAGCGTGGCTGTCCGCCACAGGTCCCAGGGGGATCTGGGCGCCATGCCGCTGGCAGAGTTTACTGACAAACTGCTGGAGGAAATCAAGAGCAAGTCGTATTAGTCAGTGCCGGTTAAAAGTTGGTTAAAAGTGGTGGTTAAAAGTGGTGGGCGGACAAAGTAAATGCGACCTTTGCCAGAGTAAATAGCAAGGAGTGGCATTAAGTCTTGCTTGATATGGGAAAATACGGCAGAAAAACGACATATAAAGCTGTGTTTGGCGGATGCACTAAGAAAAACGGTTGGATTTCAAAAAAAAGAGTAAGCTAACGCAAGGGATTACGAAAAACTGATTTTTCGGTCAGAGAAAACGCACCCCCAAGAAAAGACGTTTAGTTAATTGAGATGTGTTGCGCTCTCTTATGAAAGCCAACATCAAGTCGCAGGATTTGAACATCAGTGTGAGCAAAACCTTGCCACCGACCCGACCGATAACAGAATCCATCTCGACGGCCTGAATATTGGCCTGTTGTGTGAATGCGCAGAACTGGGCGTAGGTGCGTCCGATACGGCAGCTGCAGTCAACCTTATGCTCAACAGGCTTGGAATTTCGCGGTTTTATGCGGCAAACACGCGGCATGTCGATATTCCTGGCTTTGAGTAATCCACCGGCAACATAGCGGTAAATGGATTTTTCACTGACTGAGAATTGGTCGGGATTGTGCGCAACAATGTGATGAACCGACTGACCGCGTATAACAAGCGGACTGACAAATTCATCAAGCGTCAGCAGCTCATCTTCTGTTATGTTGGCCCCTATACGCGACTCCACGAGCATTTCACGGTACGACTCATGCGCCTTGCGGTGAAGGTAATATCTTTTCCGAAGTACGCATTGGTGTTCATCCACGCAGCCGTTGCAAACATAAGGAGGGTCACAGAGCTTGTAACAAAACTGTTCTTCAAAATCTTCACATAAGTTGTTGCAAAGCTTGCATGCAGAACAGCGTTTTGTGCAGTTTGGTTTATCTTCGCACAGATATCGTCTCTGGCATTGGCTGCGTTTCACACATCGGTTTGGGACACGGTAGGGGGCGGACTTATCGCTGAAGGTGGATCGAGAGCGAATCTCTCTGGAAATGGTTGACGTGCTTTTTTCTAGTCTTGAAGCGATTTGCTTCAGAGAGACTCTCTCTCTGAGCCAATGTTCGATGTTCAGACGCTCCGTATCGGTTAAGTGTTTGCTTTTAGTCATGACAATTACCTCCATTTTTTTTCGCAAGACACAAATATTTATCGTCATAAAACCGGAGTTTTGCCAGACTAAACGTCACTGCTCCCCCTCGGGGGAGCAGGAGTTGGAGCTTTCCTGTTTGTATGATTAAACGCAACTTACTGCTTTGCCAGATTAAGTGCGACCATCAAAGCAAATAGCGGTTGCGTTTAACTTGTCAAGTGAGG
>DHGV01000015.1:12376-48755 GCA_002402945.1 Pelotomaculum sp. UBA4789 | reverse complement strand
CAACAAAACCGCCAGGCCGCCGAAAAAAAAGGCAAATACATAAGCATATGCAGTTGAACTGAATAAGATAATAGCCAGGGCTGCTCCAAAACCAGCGCCGGAGCTGACGCCCAGGATACCGGAACTTACCAGAGGGTTGCGGAACAAGCCCTGAAAGGAGGCCCCGCTGATTGCCAGGCAGCCTCCCACCAGGGCGCCCAGGATAGCGCGGGGCAGGCGGATGTCCCAGACAATGGAAACATAAGTATCAGGTAGATTACAGCTGCCGAAGGTCAACTTGCACCATAAAATTTCGACTATCGCCGGCAGAGGTATATGATACCTGCCGATGAAGAGGGAAAGGAATATAAATAATGGGGGGCTGAGCAGCAGTATAGCATAGATAGTTTTTTTTCTGACTCTGTCCACCCCCGTAACTGCAGTTCCAAATCATCGCGGCACTAATTTAATATCTGGCGTCTATGCTGCAAAATTATCTTAAATCCGTAAGACTATTTCTTTCTCCTGGAGAGCGCATATCCAGCAGCAACAACTATGGCAAGACCAGCTATAACAATTGCCCAGGTCAGCCCGGCATTCGGTTTATCTAACGGCAGCTCAGATTCATTAACGCCCGCCGGTTTGCCGGTTTCCCCGGATTGGCTGCCTGCTCCGGTGTCTTTAGTATTGTCACTTGTGGAAGCAGCCGGGCTGTTCCCTGGAGCCACGGCGCTTCCTGTATCTGCGCCACCCTGGTCGCTCTTGCCAGCCTGTGCAACCTGTGGCTCAACAGCGCCGGGTGGAGTCTCTGTTTTTACGTTTGCCGGGGATTGATCAACCGTACTTTGCGGTGTTATGGTACCACTTACAGCTGGTTCAGTGACAGTACTGTCTTTAGCTGTAATAAAATTAACCGTCAAATCACCGGCCAGGGTGACACCACTCTTCGATTTCAGAGCAGATGATACTTTAACAGTATAGGCAGTGTTGTGCTTTAAGTCCTGCAGCGGCTTTAAAGACACATCATTTTTCTTTTCCGGTTCGATCTGGTCATCCGCCATGATTACATCGATTGGTACCATACTGCCGTCCGCCGCGTAAAGCGAAAAACATTTCAGGTTGTTTTCGCTCACCATCATATTAACCACGTTTTTACTGTAGGTCATGGTAATTAACAGCGGCAGTGCAACATCTTGCTGGCCATCGTAAGGGTTGGAGGAAACCAGGCTCAAGGGCTCGCCCTTCCCACCTCCTGTCCCGTCACCATCAGCGGCCATCGCCGGCAAAGCTAGTAATAACAGGCAGCTTATTGTAAGCACACCGAGCATAATCCTTTTAATATTGCTTACATATATTTTAGCCAAACTGCACCTCCCTCAATATTTCTTAAGGAACACTAATCCAATTTACGGTATCATTACCTGAAATAGTGAACGGGATTTCGCTGGATATTTTATAATTTATGTTATATTCAGGAATAGTTGCAAATTCAGCGTTCCATTGCATCCCAGTCAAATCGCCACCTCTTGGGCCGATTTTAACCGCATCAGCGCCATTGGCTTTAATTTTGCCATTCAGATCCGCAATGGTTGTTGCAGTATCAGTATTAAATCTAAATTTACCAAGATTAGTAGCTGCCGCTATACCGCTAATTGTTATTGTCGCAGTACCACCGCCGCTTAAATTAACCTCGTCAGATGCGACCGACAGCGCGTTTTCAGTAGCATTGATGCCATCCGCCACTGACAGCACAAATATCTTGTAAGGCACACTATCGGTGACAGTATCACCATCTGCGTCTTTGGCATCAGCAGCCAGTTGTACAGTGTAACTTACAGCGTCAATAATTTTATCAACAATTGTGTAATTACCTGCGGTTACCGCGTTTGCCGCGGCGAGGTCAAAACTTGCGGCATCAGCCGACTTAACTACCAGCACACGGTATGACGCGATTTTAGTTTTCTGCCCATTCGGGGCGGCAAAGCTTATCTCCAGGTCTGATCCGTTTCCGCTGTCACCGTATACAACGGCAGTAACGCTGGTTGCAACCGGAGCGGCAATAGTACCCGGCCACATCACTATATTACTGCCTGATATCGTGAAAGGATCTTCGCATGTGATTTCATAATCCTTGTTATATTCCGGGGTGGTCGCAAAATCAGCATTTTTGTTTTCGGGCCGACAGCGCTGCAAATATCCTCCACGTTAATATGGAAATTTTTCAGGGGCACATCCACCGGTATCCCGCCCGCTATGACAGTGCTGGTATGTAAGGCGGCAAAGCTGGGCGAAGGGATGATCACCTCGTCACCGCTGTTAACAAAGGTGTTCACCACCAGTGGGATTAGATTATCCACACCATTGCCAAATATAAAATGCCCGGTCGAAAGTGAATGCTTTCTGGCCAGGGCTTCTCTCAGCTCATAGCAGCCGCCGTCCGGGTATAGGTTTACCTCACCCAGGACATCTTTCATTTTCGCCAGGGCTTTGGGAGAAGGGCCAAGGGGGTTTTCATTAGAGGCCAGCCTGACGATCCGCCCCGTCAAGCCCAGCCCGCGCCTGACCTCTTCCACTGGTTTGCCCCGTATGTACGGGGTCAACCCAGCCAGGCCATTTCTAAAAATATTTGTGTCTTCCCTGCACATTTTGATCACCTTTCTGTTAAGGGGCAAGTAAAATTTTACACGCCTTTTTATCAGCGCAAGTCAACATTTCGAAAGCGGAGGCAGCGGATTCCAATGGCATCACGTGAGTAATCATTTGATCGGCTTCCGGCATGCCACCTGCCAATATCTCAACAGCTTTATGCAGGTCAGCCGTTTCATAGGCATCCTCTCCAGCCAGCTCAAGTTCCTTAACAACAATTTCATTGGGGTCAAGCGTTATCTTTTCCTCGTACAAGCCGGCCATTACCAACCTGCCCTGAGGTTTTAGCCAACCAAGCGCGCCGGCCAGGGTTGACTCCACCCCCACCGCTTCCACCACCGTGTCCGGCATATCGCATTCGCCTGCCGGGAATGAGTTCAAGACAACGGCGCCCAGCCTGCCGGCCAGTTCCAGCCTATCCGGCGATATATCTATGACAGACACCTGTTTTACCGACATGGACTTGGCAACGATGACAGTGAGCAGGCCGATCGGACCGGCGCCGACAACGCCAAGATGTTTCGTCCCTGAAAAACGGCCCTTATCGGCAATATGCAGCGCCACTGCCAAGGGCTCCACCAGGGCCGCCCGGCGAAGATCAAGCGTGACAGGTACTTTGATTAGTTTTTTTTCGTCCAGGACCAGGCACTCAGCAAAACAGCCGGGCATAACTTCACCGATAAAGCCCAGGCTGGGGCACAGGTTAAAAGATCCCTCCCGGCACCACCTGCAGGCGCCGCAGGAAACACGCGGGTCGCCTATAACATGATCACCGGGGCGCACTTCTGTTACTTCCTCGCCGACCTGCTCCACTATACCGGAAAATTCATGCCCCATGGTTTCAGGGACGTAGGTCATAAACATACCTTTTCTGAATATATGCAGGTCTGAGCCGCAGATGCCGGCGCAGGCAACCTTGATCAGGGCCTGACCAGGGCCGCACCCAGGTTTTGGTATATTTTCAACACGGATATTTCTGATCCCATAATAGCGGGCGGCAAGCAAAAGCAGTCACCTCCGATAGCAGCATTCATACTGGCTGCTTTAATAATAATTATATAAAATGTTTATTTACTCTTTTGCGAACCGCTCCGAAATTGCATTGCCATGAGCGGTAAAACCTTCGTACTCCGCCAGCTTGACCATGGCCTCCTTCAGGTTAGCCAGGCCGTCGCGGGAGAAATATTCAAAAGTTACAGACTTGTAGAAATCTGCGGTCTTCAGACCGCCTGCCACAGTGGCCTTGCGGCCGGTGGGCAGGACATGGTTGGGGCCGGAGCCGAAACAACCTGTGGAAAGCGGGGTATAATGCCCCAGGTAAATACCGCCGGCATTTTTAATTTTTTGCATATCCTGCAGCGGCTCCGCTGTCATTATTTCCAGGTGCTCACCGGCATACTCGTTGACATAAGCTATTGACTCTTCAAACGAATCTGTAAGGATGATGGCGCCGTATTTTTTCAGAGACTCAATCACAAAATTCTTCCTGTAGTCATTTAAGCGCTCGATATGACGGCCGATTTTTTCCTGCACGGCATAAGCCAGCGCAGACACATGGGTGACCAGCACGCCGGCCGAATCCAACCCGTGTTCCGCTTGGATACAGATATCAGCGGCGGCAAACTCCGGATTGGCTGTCTCGTCAGCCAGGATGATACCCTCACCGGGCCCGGCCAGGGTGCCTATTTCCACCACACCGTATAACAGTTTGAAAGCCGCCAGCACCCACTTGCTGCCTGGTCCGACAATTTTATCAACCTTGGGTATCGTTTGGGTGCCGTGAGCCATAGCTGCCACCGCCTGGCTGCCGCCTACCCTGAAGACCGCATCAGCTCCGCAGATATCACATGCGATCAGGGTTCCCGGGGGGATCGCGCCGTCGGGCGCCGGGGGTGTACACACATAAACACCAGGCACCCCGGCCACCTTGGCCGGTAAAACTGACATCATCACCGCGGAGGGAAACCAGCCCCTGCCGCCCGGCACATAACAGCCGACTTTTTCCAGCGGTATTATTATCTGTCCTGCTACAAGGCCGGGAGATACCTCAGTGGACCACATCTTGTTGGGCATCTGGGCGGCGTGAAAACGTTTGACATTGCCGGCCAGGGTCCTGATCGCCTCAATAGTTTCGCTATCCACTTTATGGTAGGCTTCTTCAATTTCTTCCCGGGAAACCCTGATCTGGTCCTGGCTGATAGATACATCTTCAAATTTTTTAATATATTTCACCAGCGCCTGATCACCATGATCTTTAATATCAGTAATTACTTTTTCGACATCGGCCATGATCGATTCCGTTTCAGCTTCACTTCTCTTTAAAATCCTGGCATAGTCCTCGGCCGGCATCTCTTTCAGCTTGTATATCTGAATGTACATATCTTCACATTCCCCTTCTGCTTTGTTTGGGAACAGGACAGGAAAGCCCCCGCGGATGCTTTTCCGGGGGGCTTCAAGTGCACCCGGTTAAAAATCGTTAATATTTATTTACAGCTTATATACAGTTATTTTTTCCATAAACTGCTCAGTTTATTTTCCCAAAGCCGCGGGTCGTCAGCCTTAACATCTATCGGAACCAGCGGTCCCTGCAATATTATAAAAGCGCCTTCCTCAGCCCAAGTGTTTTGCACAACCTTGGCCGGAGACCATAGAGCGCCATCCTTTGTAATTGTGTCGCCGATCTTGGGAGTCGGATTGCCATTCTTAATATCATAGAGATACTGTACTGCCATCTCGGCGGAGTCAAAGGCCGGCTGCTCGACAATGGCCAGCGCCTTGCCCTGGTTAATCAGATCCAGCCCCTCAGGGCCGATACAGATTCCGGCAATACCAAAATTCTTCGGCTCCAGACCGGCTGCCTCAATGGCGGAGGCTGCTCCAGGTCCCATGATATCCGGAGTATGCACGTAGACGCCTAAGACTTCCTTGCCGTAACGGGTCAGCAGGTCGCTGGTCCGCTCATGGGAATCAACATCGTTCCATTTCCCTTCGCCCTGCACTACTTTGAGCTGCGGGTACTGGTCGGTTACCGCGCGAAGGCCTTTGGTGCAGGATTGGGTGAACATGTCACCCAGCGCGCCGGTTATTTCTATGACCACACCGCTGGGCACCACGCCGCCATTGCGGTCCTTGATCCCCTGCACGAAAGCTTCCGCCGCTTTCTTACTGGACTGTTCAATATCAAAAGAGATGAAATAATCAACCTTGCCGCCTTCCGGAGAGGTATCAAGCGCTATCACCGGTATGCCGGCTTCATTGAGTTTTTTGATACCGGGTACGATAGCTTTCAGGTCTACCGCACCGGCCATGATAAACCCGTCAACCTTCTGTGTGATGAAGGTGTCCATTATTTCCATGATCTTCATGGAATCAGCCTGGCCGTCTTTTATATCCACCTTGACGCCCAACTCCTGGGCCTTACCCTCGGCGCCCTTTACAAATGCCTGAACAAAAGGTGCGCCGGGCTCTTTAATAACCATGCCAAAATTCAGCTGTTGCTGCGGCTGCTTAGCTTGTTCAGCAGTTTTCTGGGTGGCGCAGCCGGCCAGCAGGACAGTCGCAATCAGGGTAACCAGCAGGTATTTCAAACATTTGAAACGCATTACAAAACCCCCTAATTTTACTTTTCCAATTTGAATGCATTAAAAACCTTACCTATTGCTGGTTATCACCTCCTATGTTAAATGCTGCAGCATTAATCTCCGTGCTCCTGGATCTCTAATCTTCTGACCTGCTCCTGGTGCAACAGGTAGTTTCGCACTTTAATGCGCCCCCGGTCCAAAACAATAGCCACAAAAATGAGCGCCCCCTGGGTGGCGTAAACCAGGGTTACGCCTACTCCCAGCAGGTTAAGCGAATTAGAAAACATACCGAGCAGCAGCGCCCCGCCTAACATGCCAAGCGGTGTGCCTTTGCCTCCCTCCAGGCTTGCCCCGCCTAAAATAGCGCCGGCAAAAGCCAGCAATACCATCCCTTCACCCATCGTGTTTGACACCGAATTCTGGCGGCCTGCAGCCAAAAGGCCGGCTACCGCAGCCAGCAGACCGGCTATAACAAACGCATAAATTATCATCCGGTTGGTATTGATCCCGGAAATATAACTGGCTTTGGCGTTACCGCCGGTAGCCATAAAATGCCTGCCGAATGATGTATACTGCATGACAAAGTGAAAAATCAAAAAAATTGCAAACACTATGGGCACTGCTACCGGAATGTTGCCAATCGTCCTGGCCTGACCAGCGAATGTATATACTTTGTCCAGTGGAAAAATTGAGAGGGGAATCAGGAACAGCGCCAGCCCCCTCAAGATGATCATCATAGAAAGAGTCTGCAGGAAAGGATTAACTTCTATTTTAGCGATACAGAATCCGTTGAAAAAACCAATCATTGCTCCTATAGCCAGGGTTAATATAATAGCAGTTACTGGGTCCAGGGTGAAAGGCAACCAGCGCGTGGCCAACAACATAGCGACACCGGGGGCAAAAACCAGGGTGGACTCGATAGACAGGTCGAGATGGCCGATGACCAGGATCAATCCCTCTCCCAGCACGAGCATGCTCATGATAGCCGAGTGGTAAAGTATATTTACCAGGTTGCCGTAAGAGGCGAACATAGGTGTAAACATGGCGTTCAGCAGGAAAAAACCGGCTAATATTACCCAGATCAGGTTTTCCAGCAGAAAAAGCTCCACCTGTAACTTCTTTGGCATATAACTACTCCTATTCCGCTTATTAATTTATGAAAATATATTAGGAACTTTTATCACCGGCGCCGCCCTGAATGGCCAGGTATAAATCCCCTTCCCTGAAATCACCGCGTAAAAACTCCCCGGTGATACTGCCTTTAAAAATGACTAATATCCGGTCACAAATGCCGATCAGGTCTTCAAGACCGGGTGAAGTTATGATTACACCCGCATCTTTGCACAAATTATTTTTTATAATATTTAATATCCCCTGCTTGGCGGAGATATCCACTCCCTTGGTAGGTTCGTCCAGCAGGAAAACATGCGGCTGGGCAGCTGATATTTTACCCACGACCACTTTTTGCTTGTTGCCGCCGCTGAGCTGGCTGACCTCCTGCTCAGGCGAGGCAACCTTTATATCTAGTTTATTAATAAGCTTTGTGACTAACTCTTTTTCTTTTTTTCTGTTAACAATTATGCCTTTTGTTATTTTATTTAAAGAATTCAGGACTAAATTCTCCCTGACACTCAGGATCTTGATCAGGCCTTCCTTTTCCCTGTCCTCCGGCAGGTAAACGATGCCTTCTTTCAGCGCTTCCGAGGGCGCTGCAAAACGCCTCTTTTTCCCATTTACATATATAAGGCCTTGATCAGGGTGTTCTATGCCGATAATACCTTTCAGTATTTCGGTCCTGCCGCTGCCCCTCAGCCCGGCAAGGCCAAGGATCTCGCCTTTTTTTAGATCGAATGTGATATTTTGATAAACACCCAAACTGGTCAAATTCTCCACAGACAGCACTGTCTCTTCTGTATCCCTTAATAGTGGTGAAGATGCAGCGCTCGAGTTAATCTCTTTTTCCGCCTCTTCTCCTATAATCAGGTCTGAGAGAGTGTCTTTATTCAGATCCGCACCTTCTTTTGTGGCAATACTGCGCCCATCACGCAGGACAGTAACCCGGTCACATACTTTAAGCAGTTCTTCAGCCCGGTGGGAAATGAATAGTATGGTGTTGCCTTCTTCTTTTCTTTCCTTAATGATCCTGTACAATATATCTTCATCTTTTTGAGATAATGAGGCCGAAGCTTCATCCAGTATAATGATCTGTGCTTCTTCAACGTAACATGCCTTGATCACCAGCAGCAGCTGCTGTTCGCTGACGGACAGGTCTCCTGCTTTAATGCGCACATTCATATTCAAGCCTGCCTTTTTTACTACCCCTTCTGCTTTATCATAGAGCGCAGGCCAGTTGATCAGCCTTCCCATCCGGGCATAATCTGAAATAAAAAGGTTTTCCGCCACGGTAAAATCCAGGATCAACTGCGGCTCCTGGGGGACAAAAGCGATCTTTTTCTTCTTCGCGCTTATCCTGGACAGGCTGTCATAGCCTTTGTCACCAAAAATTATTTGCCCTTCGGTCGGTGAGATGATCCCGGCGATAATTTCTACAAGGGTGGATTTTCCCGCTCCGTTCCTGCCGATAATACCATGAACTTCACCTTTCCTGACTTCTATGCTGACTTTATGCAGCGCCACAGTGCCGGGGTAAATTTTAGAAATATCCTGCAGCTTAAGCGCAATGGATGAGGCATGCACAGCTGCCGCAGCATTAAGATCCTGTTGTATCAATGCTTTATGCCCTTTCTACAGGTTTACTGTTTAGCCCCGACGCAAGTCAGCCGAGCGCTGGTGCGCTTTCAGCCCTTCCGCTCCGGCCAAATGGGAACAGGCTCCGGCCAGGCTTGCTGCGCCCGCAGCGGTCAGTTTCTGGTAGGATGCCACTTTGATGAACATCCCTGCCCATACTCCGCTGGAAAAGCGGGAACCGCCCATGGTCGGCAGGATATGGTTCGTCCCTGAGATATAGTCGCCGAATACTACGGGTGCATTTTCGCCGATAAAAAGTGAACCGTAGTTATGAAGTGAATTAATAAGTTCATCATTTTTTGCTGTCTGCAGCTGAAGGTGCTCCGGGGCAAATTGGTCGGATAGCGCGGCTGCCTCCACCAGGCTGTCCACCAGGATGACCTGCCCGTTATCCTCCCAGGCCTCCAGCGCCGCTTTTCCGGTTTCCAGAGAAGCGCCCAGACTATATATCATCTCCTGCACATGTCCGGCCAGGGTGCTGCTGGTCGTTACCAGGATACTCCTGGCAGTGGGATCATGCTCACACTGGGCCAGCAGGTCGCAAGCTAATGTTTCAGGCCGGGCATGCTCATCAGTAATGATCAGCACTTCGCTGGGACCGGCCAGAATGTCGATGCCCACAGAACCGCTGACCTGCCTTTTGGCTTCGGTCACGTAAACATTACCCGGCCCCACGATCATGTCAACCCTGGGTATGCTGTCAGTCCCGCAGGCATATGCTGCCACAGCCTGGGCGCCGCCCATGGTGTAAGTTTCGTCGGCGCCGGCGATATCCATGGCCACCAGCACAGCCGGGTGAATTCCCGAGTAGGTTTTTGACGGCGGCGAGCAGGCAGCTACCCTCTTGACGCCTGCCGCTTTAGCCGGGATAATCGACATCAGGGCGGAGGAAGGAAGCGGAAAACGCCCACCCGGTATGTAGGCCCCGCAGGATGATATGGGGATCAGCCTATGGCCCAGCACAACTCCAGGTGAGCTCTCGTATTCCAAGGGCAACAGGCAGCAGAGCTGTTTTTCCGCAAAGGATTTGATCCGGCTCGCGGCCAGCCGCAAATATTCAATCGTCTGCTCGTCTACCTGCCGGTAGGCCTGCCTTATTTCCTCCGGGGCCACTTGCAAACTGCTGACAGCAACCCCGTCATAGCGGCTGGTCAATTCCGTCAGTGCCTGATCGCCCCGGCACCGGACGTCTTCAATGATTTTCGTGACATCTTCCCTGACGCTGTCCATTCTTCCGCTTATCTCAGCTTTTGCTTTTTTTAAAAACATCAATTTTCTCCGCCGCCTCAATATTAAATATTCAGGTTGACACGTGCTGCTTGTGAACTTGTTTTGGACTATATACAAGTAAAATACAACAAGTTAAGTAAAATTCCTGCATGAAAAGATGTAATAATGCATCCGGTATACAAAACCAGCAACGGGATGAAACTCATCCTGAATCACGATAAAAGTCATCGCTAATCCCGCTGCACTAAAAATTTATCGTCAATAATATACCCATAACCTAAAGGAAAGACAGGGAATTTGTTTCCCTGTCTTAATCATGCTCAAACCGACTACTTCAAATCCATGGTTTGAAATCAGCTGCTTCTTTGCATTATGTGTCATAATTAAAAACTGCTACCTGGCTGTTGTTCTTTCCGAAACCTACAGCTATGGCCTTGATGGTAACATCATGGTTTACTGTGATCGCCCGGTTTAATTCCGGCTTAAAGTAAGTGGTGCTGGGATTATAGATCAAGCTTTTTTCATCCGGAGTACTGCCGTCTGTGGTGTAGTAGATCTTGACCGAATCCAGCTCGGGATGGTTCAAAACAATGCCTGTACCGGGCTCCACCTTGCCGGGCGCCGGCTCGGCCTGGACAGTTTCCCACTGTCCGGGCACAGAATTAGACACCTCGATCAATACTACATCCCTGACAAAGGCGGGAACAACCACGTTTTTTAACGCAGTCTGCCCCAGAAGCAAACGTAGGCTGCCGCTCCTGGCCTGGCTCAAATCGCTGCTGCCTTCCCGATACTCCCAGGCTAAAACAGCCGGGACCTCCCGGGCTCCTTCCTCACTGCCCTCCACCAGCTTTGGAAAATAAAAACGCTTCTCCCCCAGCTGTTCCCTGGTTAAAATAACGGTATAGCCGTCCGCACCCATTAACTTAATACTCTGCGCCGTATCCCGCATGCCGGCTTTTTCTAACAGGTAAGAAAGCTGAATGCCTTTACCGACAAAAATATTTTTTGTGCCTACGTTATTGACAGCAGAGTAGCGTTCGCCCACTACAGCATCCTGCATGCTCCTCAGCTCGCCAACTTTATAACGCCCTGGCTGTTCTATCCCGTCACCGGTGATAGTCAGCGTGCCCGAAACAAGATCAGAAGTATTATATCCCGTGCTTTTCTTGCCCAAGCAGCCCGCCGGCAGGATCAGGATGGCTGTCACCAGAAAAGCTGCCATTATTTCAATTATTCCAGGCCTTCTATTCATACGCAGGGATACTCCTCTCCCGGAGATTGACGAACCAGACTGACTTCTATATGGTTTCAAGCTTTGTTCAATTTCGCTTCTAGTAAAACTATCAACCCTGGTTGATACTACTTTTGCAGTGCTTTAATAATAACTGTCGCTGCCTCAGCACGGTTCGCTATACCCTGGGGTTGTATGGTATTATCCTGGTAGCCATTCATAATTTTGTTCTGCACAACTGCGGCCACAGCCTGCCTGGCCCAGGGTGAAATACTATTATTGTCGGCAAAGCCGGGTCCCTCTGCAACTGAAGGCAATTGGGCCGCTTTATAAATCATCACTGCCATCTGTTCCCTGGTAATAATATCATCCGGTCCAAAGGTGTTGGAGTCATAACCAGTTACTATCCCGTTGGCTGCCGCCGCGGCTATGGAATCCTTTGCCCAGTGAAGTGCTGTATCGGCAAAAATTCTGCCGCCCTTATACTCCAGTTTAAAAGACTTTACCAGCATAGTGGCAAACTCTGCCCGGCTGATAGCCTGTTCCGGTTTAAAACTTCCGTCGGGATAACCCCCAACAGCGCCTAAAGCTGCCAGTGCTTCAATATACTCCTGCGCCCAGTGTCCTGTTGTGTCTGTATAGGACACAGCTTTTTTTTCATCACCCTGCCCGGCGGCGGCAACTTTATAGGTAAAAGCAACCACATCGCTGTCTTCCTTGCCGGGGCCGATGGTTACAGCCCTGATTGTGGTATCTTCGTTGATTGGGCCGATGGGCATATTGTAATTGCCCAGCACATCTGACCGGGCTGACCACCAGCGTTTGGCAATCCAGTTGTACATCGGGCTGTTAAAAGTGGGTGTGCTGCCGTCAGTAGTATAATATATTTTATCGTCATCGTTATGTTCATTGCTCAGGGCAACCATTGTACCCACAGGCACCAACCCGCTGTCCGGATTTGCCCGCGGGGCATCCCACCAGGGCAGTTCACCTTTGAGTACTTCAATTTTACGCACGTATTTTACAAATAAATTACCGTTTTGCTCGGTAACCGCCCGCTGCCCCAGCATCAGCAGCGGTGTATTCAGATCGTTCATATAAGCCGGATTATTGCTGCCCTCCACACTCTGCAGGCCAACCATAGGCTCCACCAGCTCGGCGCCTGCAGCAGAACCGGGGATGTTCCCATCACCGTCCACGGCAGTGCTGTTATCTTTAAAGTGCGGGAAGCAGTAACGCTTGTCAACCAGCAGCTCTTTAACTGTAAGCGTAATGGCATAGCCGTCTTTTGAAATAAATTTAATCATGCTGGCATCTTCCGTAATCCCTGCCGCCTCCAGCAGTTCGCGCAGTTCAACCCCCTTGCCAACATACCATTTTTTTGTAGGCCAGGTATTTATCGCGCTGTACACATGCTGGGTCTGCTGCATATCTTCCAGCTGGTCCAGGCTAAATGTGCTGGGGTTGGCTACGCCGTCACCAGTGATTTCAAGCAAGTCCTCCGCCGCGGCAAAAGCATCTGTCGGCCCCATAATACTCAGGGAAGCTAACGCCAGTATAGTTAAAACACTCACCAGGAAACCAAACATGAACCTGTTCTTTATAATCCGCATCGAAACACACTCCCTTCATCAATTTTTTTCTTAACACAAAGGGGAAAACCTAAATCCTTATGGCTGATTTGTCAGCATAAACAGCTTGCCGGTGGCAGGATCTTTATATACAGTGCCCATCTTTTGATAGAATTCACCCTGCCCGTCCGCGCTCTCAATAAGATCGCTGCGCAGTCCTGGTTCTTCCGACAGTTCCTGCCCGCGATCCAGGTTAATACGCTCCCCTTTCGTGGTCAGGTCCACATCCCAGTTAATGACCAGCGCCAGCAGCAGCCCGCAGGCAAATACAAGCATGGCGTCCACAATATTGATGACACCCTCCAGGGGATTAACCTCTTCATCATTTCTGCGCCTTCTTCTACTCCGCAATCCGCCGTTCATTATCAACTACCTCCAATATCCCTTCCAGCAGGACCTCAAGAGATGTTAAATCATCCTCATACCACCTTTTCCGCAATCGCGAGATAAAGAAAGCGACACCTGCCGCGGCAAGGCCGGTTACCGTTGCGTCAAAGGCTGTGAGCAGTGAATCCGCAAGCCCCTTGGGATCGCCCTGGCCCAGGGCAATCAGGCCCGGGCCCAGCGGAATCAGCGTAGCCATCAAACCAAACATAGGCCCCAAACGGGCTATCAGATCAGTACGGTTGGTTATCCTGGCAAATCGATCTTCTTCATCAGCCAGCAGGCGCCGTGCCAGGGCCTGATGAGATGCTGCGGGCAGCGCTCTGTGTTTGATTAATTCCCTAAGCGCTGATTTCTGCCGCTGGTACAGACCGCTGTTTTCGATTTCATTCAGGATTTCCAGCTCGTTTTTTTTCTGAAACGCATCCAGCAGCGCGGAGACATCCACTTTAAAATGGCGCCGTTCCTTGAAGACCTCCACCATCAATTTGCCCAGTTCGATAACTACAAAAGCCACCAACAAAAGCAGGATAACGATGATGGGCGCCAGCAAACCAGATGAAATAGTATGCATCGTTTCTTTCAGGGGTGTTAAAAAAGAGATGATCACCGTGCTGCCTCCTTAATATATTCCCTGTATCTGACACCTACGCCTGAAAGGAACAGGCATACAAAAACAATCACTAAAACAGCGTTCATGATGTTAAATTGATCCGGCAGTTCTATTGACATTGCCTCGGCAGACATTTCGTATACCTGCCAGGTTTGCGCGTCCTGATCAGGGTCGGATTTTTTTGGGGCGCCACCTGGTATATCTATGGCTGCCAGTTTCTGGCCCTTTTCTTTCAGCAGCTGCTGCCCATCCTGGGGATTCTGTTTCTCTTCACTGTTTATGGGATCCCCGGCCGGAATTTCCGTCGCCAGTTCCTGCATTTGTGCTCCTGTTACCGACTGCCCGGCAAGATCGAGCTGCACCTCAATTTCCTCATGATTAACAGCGCCCACAGTATTATTAACAGCAACAGCACTATTCATGTCAGTCACCAGGCAGCTGGCTGTTAAGCCCCCGGTCACTGTTCTTACAGTAATGACAGCTGCGCCTGGCCCAACTAATGTAACCAGGCCGTTATTGTCAACCACAGCCACACTGGTATTGCTGGAATGCCAGGTCACACTCTTGTCGACAGTATTTCTCGGCCCTACATCTGCTGCCAGTTCATAGCTGGCCCCGACTTTTAACCTGATGGCTTCCTCATCAAGGGTGACTGAGGCAGGCGGACCCCCCGGCACTTGAGGTTGATCGGGGATGCCAATCTTATAAGTAAAGGTCACCACTTCACTGTCAAGCTTGCCGGGGCCGATAGTGACAGCCTTGATAACCGTACCCTCTCGAATCTCAATCGCTCTATTAATGGAACTCAAGCTGTCAGGCCGCTGGCTCCACCACCTCTTGGCGCTCCAGTTGTACATGGGACTGTTGATGTTTGGGGTGCTCCCGTCCGTGGTAAAATATATTTTATCCACATCGCTGCCTTTGGTGTTGAGTTCCAGAAGAGTGCCGGCGGCAACCACACCACTGTCAACGTTTACTTTTGGCTTATCCCATTGCAGCGGTTCAGCTGTGAGCACCTCGATTTTGGATATATATTTAAGAAACAGGTTGTTGGTCTGCTCTGCAACAGCCCGCTGCCCGCATATCATAAGCAGAGCGTTCATGTCGTTCATTTCGTCAGGATTGACGCTGCCCTCGGCGCTTAACAGGGCCAGGATGGTTTCGACTTCCTGGGCATCGTCCGGAGAACCCGGAATACTACCGTCACTGGCACTGTTTTCCTGCAGCCCGGGGAAATAATAACGCGGGTCTTTTAATAACTCCTTAACCGTAAGTGTCACCGAGTAGCTGTCACTGGAAGTAAATATTATTGTCTGGGCATCGGGCTTTATATCTGCTATTGTCATCAGGTCTCTTAATTTAACCCCTTGGCCAACATACCATCTTTTGGTGGGCCAGGTGTTAATGGTGCTGTATACATGCTGATACTGCTCCATACCCTGCAGCTGCTCCATAGTCAAGGTAACCGGATTAGCCACACCATCACCGGTTATTTCCAGCTGACCGGCAGTTGCAGAACTGGCTGCTGCTGGAGCCAAAAGGCCAAGTGCACCGATAAAAATCAGCCCGGCAATAACGATCACCACCAGGCAATACGCATAGTTTTTAATATCCGCTTTCTTTGATAATAATCTCTGTCTGCCAATTAGGCTGGAAACATAGTTGTGTTCATTATATATTTTGTCCATTGCGCCTGCCTTTATTGTCTACCCAATGCTTTCACAACTACCGCAGCTGCCTCTGCCCTGGTTGCGCTGTTTCCGGGATGGAATGTATTATCAGGATACCCATTGATTATTTTATCTCTGGCTGCGGCGGCAACAGCGCCTTTCGCCCACCCAGAGGTACTGTCCCAGTCTGCAAAACTGGTCTCTTCATCCAGAAAGGGTATACCGGCCGCCCTACAGATCATTACGGCTATCTGCTCCCGGGTGATATAGTCATCCGGGCCAAAAATGGTATCGCTATAACCATTGACTATGTCAAAGCCGGCAGCAACAGCAATGTAATCCTTTGCCCAGTGCTCAACCGTATCATCATAAAACCGGCCGCCCTGACCATCCAGTTGGAAGGCTTTGACCAGAACCGTAACAAATTCAGCCCTGCTCATAGGATTATCAGGTTTAAAACTGCCATCCGTATATCCGTTGACGGCTCCCAAGGACAGAAGCCTGTTTATATCTTCTTCTGCCCAATGTCCGGCCACATCCGTAAAGTTTATGGAAGGCTGTAGAGGCTGTATGGGTACCAGCATAGCTGTTTCACAAATCAATACCGCAAATTTTGTAAAATGGTCCACCTGTACACTTATGGTATTATCCGACACAGAGCCGCCTATGTTAATCCACTGCCCTGAATCATCATCATAATAGTGAATCGCCGGGGTATCAGCAGCGCCTACGAGATCAGGGTCAAAGAGCAGCTTGATGGTCACGCTGCGTGCAAATTTGTAGCGGTATTCTCCGTCTATCATAAACTCATATACCCCGCTGCCGAATTTACAGCCTGCCGGTAAGGCCGGAGGTAAAGCAATCTTTTCTATTTCTGCCACAACTTCATCGCCCTCTTCTATTGATCCCGGAGGCAGTTCAAGCACTGCCTCACCTCCCAGGCTGATTACAGTAAGTTCACCTCTGCTGACAGTACCAGTGGCAGCAGTGATTTCCTTCACCTGGTAGTTAAAGGTCACGACGTCACTGTTTTTCTTCCCTGGTCCAATTGTCACAGCCATTATAGTAGTGGTCTCGTTGATTTCAAGAGGATGATTTATTTTCTCCACTACCTCGTCTCCCCTAGCTCCCCACCAGCGGCTGGCAACCCAATTGTACATCGGACTTTCTACAGTTGGGATACTTCCGTCTGTTGTATAATAAATCTTGTCATCATCCATATTATCATTACTGAGTCGTACCAGAGTACCAGCCTCTACGACTCCCCCGCTTGGATCTGCCACAGGTTCATCCCATGTCTCAGGTGAAGAAGTCAATACTTCAATACTATTAACCTCTTTTACAAACAAATTTCCGGTTTGTTCTGTAACTGCCCGCTGTCCCATCATTAATAGCGGTGTGTTCAAATCGTTCATATAATCAGCATCATCAGTACCTTCAGCACTCTCCAAGGCCAGCATTGGAGCAACATCTACCGCTCCTCCCGCAGAACCGGGAATATGGCCGTCTGCGTCGCTACTGCCCTCCTTGAACCGTGGAAAATAATAACGGCTGTCATTTAGCAGTTCATCAACAGTCATTTTTAATGTATATCCATCTATGGAAGTAAATTTTAGCAGCCGAGCGTCAGATTTTATTCCTGCTGACTCCAGAAGATCATACAGCATTATACCCTTACCCACATAAAGTTTCTTGGTGGGCCAGGTATTGATCGCACTGTACACCTGCCTATATTGATCCATAGACTGAAGCTGCTCTAAAGTGAATAGCATAGTATCGGTAACTCCGTCTCCGTTAATTGTCAGGATCACTTCACCTGCCGGGATGACTCCCCCGGTGCCGGCAACACACTTAAAAGTGCTGGTCAAAGGCGCTGGGAGTTCCGCACAATTGAGAACAATTGTGTAAGTCCCTATATCGGCACCTGAGCTTAATAAAAAGCTGGTATCGAACTCGCTGTTTACTATCATTATATCTGCCGGTTCGTATACCATGTCGCCAAGGGGGCCGGTCACACTAATATTAAGGGCAGGAATTCCCTCTGCAGTGCCCCGGATTGTAACGAGCTGACCCCTTTTGAACTCCTGCTCTGCTGCAGGGCTGTTCAATACTACAACTGAGGTCATGGATTGGGCCACAGCAGCGTCATCATAACCTGATGCGGTGACCAAAATTTCATAGCTGCCAGCAGTGGTGAATACATCAGCATCAATGGTAATCACACCTGGTGCTATGTGATACCTGCCGGCAATTTTACTGCCCTTAACACTAACACCACTTATGGCGCCCCGCCAGTCCGGATCATCGGGAAAAGTGATATCTGCCGGCAGGCCGACTTCGTTATCTGTGGTATCGGCTTCCAGTACCGGCGCCGCAGCCAGAGGCAAATCATATTCAAAGCTGACGATATCACTGTCATACTTACCAAAACCGATGGCTACTGCTTTAATCGTCATGCTGTTGTTTATATCAACCGGGTGGTTAACAATATCCAGGTCTTCTGAACGGCTGTTCCACCACCTTTTTTTGATCCAGTTATACATAGGGCTCTCAAATGTCGGGTCACTGTTGTCCATGGTATAATGGATGTTGTCCCCGTCCATGTCGGAGGTGCTAAGGTAAACCCGTGTTCCTTCTGCAACGGTACCACTTTCCGGTGCTGCCCCAGGATTTTGCCATTTTTCAGGGATCTTAGTAGTCACTTCAATTGTTCTTATATATTTTACAAAGGCGTTGTTGGTTTGTTCAGTGACCCACCTCTGGCCCATGACCAGAAGCGGTGCATCTTGGCTACTCATGTAGTCAGGGTTATCACTGCTCTCCACACTCGCCAGGGCCAATATCGTGTCCACCAGCAGCGCCCCGTCCGGCGAGCCAGGTATATTGCCCAGATATTCGTCATTGTCCTTCAAACCTGGATAATAATAGCGGGTATCTTCCAATAGTTCCTTCCTGGTAAATGTCAGCTTAAAACCATCCGAGGAGGTTATGATGATTGTCTCGGCCTCATCTTTGATGCCGGCGGCCGCTAACAGGTCCGCCAGTCTTACACCGCGCGCCACATACCACTTCTTGGTTGGCCAGGTGTTAATAGTGCTGTAAACCGATTGCACCTGGGGCATGGCTTCCAGATAAACCTGGCTGTAAACGCTGGGCTTCGTTATACCATCACCAATTACTTCTACAGTTATTGCGGCGGCGGCGCCTACCGGACAGAACAGGGCCGACATTGCAAGCAGCAGCAGGGCAATAAAAGAAAAAAGGATGCCTCCGAAATGTTTGTGCCGCTGCATGCTTCCTATAAATAGTTTTTTACTCTGTATGAGTCGATTTTTGACGGCGCCCAATTATCAATCAACTCCTATATATTTATGGGATATAAATTTTAAGCCACACTCATTTTCTTTGATAATCAATGGTCGGATATAAAAATGCACCTTGATCACGCAGAAAGATTAGACAAATATTGCTTACCTTTGCTCTCTGCCCTTCACCAAGAATATCTGCGCCACATTGTTATTCACTAATTATTGTCCTTTTTATCCTGCGGGTCATGGTCTGGGTCACGGTCCCATCCTCGTAACCGCCGGCCCGAACAATGATATCATAATCACCTTCACCTGTGAAAACACCTGCGTAGATTCTGATTTTTCCTTTGGCAATTTTATACTGGTCGTTGTTTAAGGCTCTGCCATCTATAGTGATTCCGGTTATAGCTGCCCGCCAGGCCGCATCGTCAATAAACCTGATATCAATCTTCACACCGGTTTCTTTATAGACCGACCTGCTTACCGTATTGTTTGTTTTATCCGCCATCAGGGCCGGCGGCAAATTCAAACTTTTATCTATCGTATAGCTTTCAATCAGCTCGCCATTCGCTTTTTCAGAAACCATTGTCAGGACATCATCATCAATACTGATTATCTGATAGCTGCTGCCGGTCTGCTCGGCGGCTATATAAGGAAATCCACTTCCGGCGGCATAAAACTTGGAACCGGCATTCCCCATCACATAGACAATTCCATACTCTGCTGGATCAGTCTGTACTGATCCCTGAAAAATTGGATAAGTCCTCATGTACTGATGCTGGTGCCCAACAAATACCATGTCCACTCCATACTGCTCCAGTATGGGCACCCAGTTTTCACGTATGGAATCATCAACTGTCTTACCGTCGTCAAAGGCTGGATAGGCGGGATAATGAAACATCGCGAATTTCCAGGTTTTCGTTGAGCTCTGCAAATCTTCCCTCAGCCACTGCTTCACTGTCTCATCAGTATTATTCATGCTGTTCAGAACTATAAAATGTGCATTTGCGTAATCAAAAGAGTAAAATTCCTGCTGCAGTCCGTCAGGCCCGTTATCCGGCAGCGCAAAAAACTGCAGATACATGTATCCATCGTGGTTTCCCATGGCAGGCATTAACGGTATCCTGGAAAAAACACCGGCGGCGGCGTCAAGGAATTGTCCCCATTCTGTATCGTAGTCCGTTAAGTCGCCGCCCATAAGGGAAAACTCTATCTCGGGATAGCCCTGATAAACCGAATCCAGCATACCGCCCCATTCAGGGTAGCCGGACTGCACATCACCCATGTATAAGAATGAAAATTCCTCTGTATCAGCTGCAGTAGTAAAAGACAGGGTATCGCTCCAGTCGCCTTCACTGCCAACCCTGTATATGTATTGCGTATCTGGGGCCAACCCGGATAAAGTCACCGAATAGCGGTAACTGGAACTGCCAAATGCGCTGCCTGCCGCATCTTTTTGCGTCGCTGAATCAAAATTTCCGGCGAATTGGTCTGCCTCCATGTACTGTATTTTTGCTTCTGTGTCTTCAGACATCAACCAGGTGATAGTCTGCGAATCGGCCGGATCTCCGGTCCAAGTCAATATGATCTGCTCAGGTATCCCCGACGACGCTGCCGATACTGGCGGAGCCGGACAACTGTAAAAAACAAATGCCAGCAGCACCAGACATAAAATGCTGACTGCAGTTGATATCCTTATCTTTTTGTACCCATACTCGCCTTTCATAGCCATACCCCCTTGTTCTTACCTTAAAACATAAGCTATGTCGCCCCTATCCAGCAGATCACGAAAAAGTAAAATGGGCAGCGGCGTCCGCCCAGGTATTGCTATCAGTGGCGGCGCCGCTGTCCTAAAGATACTTATTGTCTGTTCTTCTTTATTTATTGGTTTTCTGTTTCCTGTCTAACATGGTCTGTAACACAGCGCTGTCCTCGTAACCACCGGCTCTGACGATGATTTCATAATCACCTGCAGTGCTGAAGAAGTTTGCAATGATCCTTAGCTTGCCTTTAGAAACACTGTACTGGTCGCTGTTCAGCTCGGTGTCATTCACTAAGACACTGGTTACAGCCGCGCGCCAGAGTTTATTATCGGCAAACTTGATATCAATTGTCCTGCCGGTTTCTTTATATACCGACTTGCTTACTGTATTGTTGGTGGTGTCTGGCATCAGAACAGGAGGGATAAGCAGCTGTAGCTCTTCAGCCATTGTCTGGGTAACAGCTGCGTCTTCGTATCCGTCAGCTGCAACCACGATCTCATAGTCACCGGCTGCTGAGAACACACCGGAGGCAATATTGAGGTTGCCTGTTGTCATTGTGTACTGGCCGTCTATCGTTGTTCCTCCAACGGTCACGTCGGTTATGGCTGCCCGCCAGGCTGCATTGTCAGCAAAGGTGATATCAATTGCCCGGCCGATCATGTTGTCCGTGGTATCGGCGATCAGCTCCGGAGATGTGAGCGGGAGCGGTGCGCTGACCGTAATGTAGTCAGTCTTAACTTCATCGTCACTGCCGGCGATATTCGTCACCGTCAGTTTGACTGTGTAAACACCCTCCACAGTGTACTCGTAACTCGGGTTCTGGTCAGTGGAGTCCGCTGTGCCATCATTATCGAAGTCCCAGGCGTAGGTCAGCGGACCGGTGCCGGTGGACGCGTCGGTGAAATTGACTGTCAGCGGCGCTGTGCCCGTAGTCGGTGCAGCAGAGAAAGCCGCTGCCGGCGCACCCGGCGCAGGGATTCTGACCAGCTCGATACGTACAATCTGCGAGATCGATGTCGCCTCCTCGACTGCCGGACCGACCAGCCGCAGCGGCCAGCTGCTGTCAGTCTCGGGTATGAGCGCTCCGTTCAGCGTGTTGGCGACAATATAGTCGCTGTTCCTGATAATATCCGCGCTGGCGATAGTCACCGAATAGCCGTCAGCCGCAGTAATCACCACATTGTAACCAGCCAGAGCCAGTTCGTCATTAAAGGAGTTGTCAGAATGCTGGTCTGCATCATCGACAAACCCGGCCAGGAACCACAGGGGCATGCCTTCCCATACCTGATCTTCAGAATCGGTATAGGCAGCCTTGTGTTCCGCGCCGAACTGGCAGGCCAGGGCTTGCTCGAAATAAGTTTTGCTGACATCGTACTGCAGGCCGCCGATATCCTGCCCATCGAGCTCCAGCGTCCAATCGCCTACCGGCGCAGAGTATATCTTGATTTCTGTAATATACTTCGCTGATAAACCCGCACAGGAGGGGTACTGGACATTGCCGCTGTAATAGTAGTGCCAGTAGTTCGATGAGAGCGTCTCGTGCATATCCCACTGGCCGTAGACATTGTCGCCGCCCGGAGTAAAGAACAGGCGCATGCCGTCCGCATAATAGGGCACATACTCTCCATCACCCCACCAGGCCAGGATGGCGTCTCCCTGTCGTTCTTGCACCGCAGGATCTGTATATATGGACGAGTAGGGCAGCGTGGTCTCAAAACCGTCACTCGCAACAAAAACGATTTCAGTCCCGGCCCCCATGCCGCCGACCAAGTCACAAAGATCTTTGACCCTGGTTCCTTTCACGGCGTTCTCAATCTTATAACCGCCGGGATATGTCTCCGCCTCATCCCATACATCATCCGGGTTGTTGGTGATCCCCTCATAGCGGTATACCGTTGTCCCGTCTCCGATCACAGCAAGGTTGCTCTGCAGCATCCACATATAATCAACCGTCATCTCATCTACAACAGAAATGCGATCTTCAGCGTATTTGACGACATGGACTTCGGGAATAGGCAAGGCAGCCTGGAAACCGGTCAGTTCAATTTCTGCTACATTCCTGACACTGGTTCCGCTGAGGGAGCCCTCAGCCGTGGCCACACCGGCGCCGACCAAACGCAGCGGCCAGCTGGTACCGTCAAGCGGCGCGCCGTTTATTTTATTGGCAATAATGTAATCACTGCTCCAGGCTATGTCAGTGCTGGCAAACTCCCTGGTATATCCGTCTCCGGCTTTAACTAGGACTGTATAACCAGCCATAGCCTGGTTGGCGTCGTAGGCATGCGGCTCCCGGTCGTCAATCCACCCGGTCAGGAACCAAAGCGGTATGCCGGACCAGACGTTGCTTTCATTGTCAGTCCATTCCACATAATGTCCTGATTGGGGACAGGCGATGCCGGCTTCCATCTCAGCCTGCGAAATAACATCGCTGATCTTGCCGTTCAGGGCAAGGTTCCAGCTGCCTTCAGCTGGAGGTAGCGTCTGCAGAGCGGGTATTTCTATCTTGACTATGTTTCCAACTGCACGCCCCCCAAGCGCCCCAGACCCATCAGTCTTAATTACGCCGTTGCCAACCAAGCGCAGCGGCCAAATCGAATCTGTAAGCGGTGCGCCGTTTAACTTGTTAGCAATAATAAAGTCGTCACTTCTAGCTAGATCCGCACCTGCAAATTCCTTAGTAAAACCGTCTCCGGCAATCACCTTCACAGTATAACCGGCCGCTGCCCTGTCATCATTGAAAGTCCAGTGGCTGGAGCTCTCGAGATCATCCACAGTGCCTAAGAGCACCCACAGGGGAACGCCTGACCAGGTGTTGCCGTCAATGTCAGTCCATTCTCTGTAGTGGCCTGATCCCGTGCAGGCCAGCCCGTCTTCAAACTCTTTCTGGGTGATGGTGTCCCCGACATCTCCCAGCAGCTCCAATGTCCAGCCTTCCTGAGGCTGGGGCAGGCCTGTCAGCTCGATGCGGGCGATGTTGCCGACCTGGTCCCCGCTCAGCACAGCCGGGCCTTTCAGGTGGAGAGGCCAGCACGGTTTTCCGCTATCTGTCTGGATCGGCAGCGGTCCTCCGTTCAGCGTGTTGGCAACGATGAAACCGTTGTCGCGAGCGATTTCGGCGCTTTGCAGCGTCGCTTTGAACCCGTCGCCGGCAAAAACGTTGATTTCGTAGTTCTGGGCGGCGAGGTCGTCGTTGAAGTTAAAGTGGTCAGGACCTACGTCCGGGTTGTCATCCACCATACCTACGAGCAGCCAGAGCGGCACGCCTCCCCAGACATCGCCGTAGTCATCGGTCCAGAACACTTGGTGGCTGGAAGACGAGCAGGCCAGCCCATTCTCAAAGTAGGACTTGGTTACCGACTGCTCTTTTGCCCCGGAGAGCTGCAGCGTCCAGTCGGCAGGCGTAACGCCCGTGGAAGCTACAGTTTTCACCGCGGCGGTTGCCGCTGCCTTCACGGCATCCAGGTCAGTTGGGTCGGAAATACCGGCGGCATAATAGAACTCAACCTTATCGCCGTTTACTAATTCAATCAGGTTCAGCGCGCCGGCGGGATTATTGTACCCGTCTTTGTAGACATCATTGACATAGGCGTACCAGTAGATCCCGTTGGTTTTATCGCGCAGGTAAGTGTCTACATTATCTAATAGCAGGGTGCCCGATGTCGCGAAATTCTTGTCGGTGACATCATAGGTGAAGCCACTTGCCTCTGCGGCTTCCTGAAGCGCCCCCAATGGTGTAGTCTTGCTTATAGCAGTATAAACCACACTCGAGTTGTAGGCAGTTTTGTCAAAAGTCTCACCCGGTGTCAAATTTACTGTCCCATCATAGAGAACGTCCATAGCTGACGGTTCGCCGACTGTAATATAGTCAGTCTTGAGCTCTTCGTCGCTATCAACTCCATTGTTCACCGTGAGCTTGACACTGTATGTGCCTGGCGTGCTGTAAATATATGTTGGATTCTGTAGTGTGGAATCCACCGTGCCGTCATTGTTGAAATCCCAGGCGTAAGTCAGCGGACCAGTGCCCGTAGACGCGTCGGTGAAAATGACTGTCAGCGGCGCTGTGCCTGTAGTCGGTGCGGCAGAGAATGCCGCAACCGGGGCTACCGGCGCTGCGTTGACTGTAATATAGTCAGCCTTGAGCTCTTCGTCGCTATCAACTCCATTGTTCACCGTGAGCTTGACACTGTATGTGCCTGGCGTGCTGTAAATATATGTTGGATTCTGCAGAGTGGAGTCCACCGTGCCGTCATTGTTGAAATCCCAGGCGTAAGTCAGCGGACCAGTGCCCGTAGACGCATCAGTGAAATTAACTGTCAGAGGAGCTGTTCCTGAGAGCGGCGCTGCGGTAAACGCTGCCACCGGGGCTACCGGCGCTGGGCTTACCGTAATATAGTCGGTCTTGATCTCTTCATCGCTGCTGACCGAGTTGGTTACCGTGAGCTTGACGCTGTAAGTGCCAGCTGCGCTGTACTGATGAGATGGGTTCTGTACGGTAGAGTCAACAATGCTATCATTGTTGAAATCCCAGGCATAGGTTAAAGGCGTTGTGCCCGTGGATGCATCGGTGAAGTTGACTGTCAGTGGCTCTGTGCCGCTGGTTGTATCAGCGGTGAAAGCCGCAACTGGAGCTGCCGGGGCCGGTGCCATTGTCTGGGTCACGGTAGCATCTGTGAAACCCGTGGCCTTAACTATGATTGCATAGTTACCAGCGGTGGTGAATACATCAGCAGGAATGTTGATGTTGCCTGCTGTTAATGTATACTGGCCGGCGATCGATGCTCCGTCCACGGTCACATCTGTAACGGCGCCCCGCCAGGATGCGTCGTCAGTGAAAGCGATGTCAACTGCCTGGCCAACCGTATTGTCTGAACCGTCAGCAGTCAGGGACGGTGGCGTCAGCGGCGCGGGATCGTCACTGTAAATAATTATTTGAGAGCACATCTGCCCCGAAAGGCCGGTTGTAGTCGGATATTGACCTGAATAATAGTACCAGTATTTTTTATCCGCAGACTCATGCCAGTCATAGTTGCCGAAAACGTGGTACGTATCCGCGGGATTCGGGGAGCCCATGGATGTGTCAGTCGCATCGTGCCACGTGGCTTCGGCAAACCAGACCAGGCGCATGCCTTCATTGTAGCCGTTTTCCGGGGTCATACCGTTCTTTTCCCAGGTGACTACCATCGGACCTGTCCTGTCTGGGTATTCATAAACGTTTTTGTAAGCATACATCTTGTAAAAACCATCGGACGACAAAACTTTTACCTCTTCGCCAGCCGTCATGCCTCCCACCAGGTCGCAGAGGTCCTTCACGTTGGTACCCCTCAAGGCGCCGTAATCCTTCCCATACCAGTTGAAATCCTCCTCCGGATTCCAGCGCAGCGCCTCTTGAACTACGGGATCTGGGTCGTCAATAAAGATCGGACCCTGGTGATAATAATGCGTGACACCGTCACCCATGATGGGTATCGTGGTCTCGTCATTCAGTACTCCCGCTGCCAGTTCCTGCCAGGTCACGATTTTCTGGTCCAGAACAGTCGTACCGTCAGAAGCAAGCTTGGTGATAGTGAGTGTAGTAGATGCAGCCATAGCCGGTGGCGGTGCAATCACTGCCAAGGTAAAGAGCAGAGACAGTATAATCAGCGACATGGCCAGTAAAATTCTTCGGCCGCTCCTTAATTGACTTTTCATAAGCATTCTCCCTTCATAGTTATTTAAAATTTTCTCTGAAAAAACACCAAATCACAGTATGTTATCAAACCCCGCTGCCACCCCCTTATAAATAAAAAAACCGGCCACTATGGCCGGTTACGCTACTCACTTCTCCCAGGCAATAAGCGTCCATTTCTGCCCTGGGGATCATCGTGTCCATTAAAAAGAGAATTTATTTAGTTAATGCCGGTTATTTTAAACTGCTAATAATCTCTTTAAGCATGTTTTTTTGGCGCCTCTCTGCTGGCTGTCTGAACGCAGTAACGTGCTCAAACCATCCAACACCCCCTTTTGTTTTATAACACTTCTCGCTTTCCCGAAAAACAAAAGCCAGCCGCCGGATAGACAACTGACTGTTATTGAAACATATAAGGCCGAACCTCAAAAAGGTCCAGCCCGAATGCCGCAATATAAGAAAATCGCCAATTTTCTTTCCGCATCCGGGAAGCACAGCCGTTTCCAGCTTTACTCTACCGGCCCAGGATCCTTAGCCACCGGCCTTAGGTTCAGGGGCTCGAAAATTGTCATGTGTCTTTATTTTATTGTGAACTATAACTATTCTACGCCATTGTCGGATAATCCTCCTGCTTTCATAAATATTTTTATCAATATTATAAAAAATATTTTCAAATGCCGATTTGCTCAGCTGACAAAAAAATCTACGAGCGGCAGAGAGTTTATAATATCACCCGACTGCTGTTTCCTGTACCCAGCAATATTTTTTAAAGATTTTTTTATATCTTCCCTTACAACCTCTTTATGAGCGGCCCTGTCCTGCCGGCAGTATGCGTCGATGAACTTATTAACCACCTGGAATTTTCCCCCGGTAAAAGACGGGTCGTTGCTCAGGATATAGGCGCAGCACTCAGCGATATCCTGCTCCGGCCGGCCATATATTTCATCTTCGAAATCAATGGCATAAAAAGAATTATCAAGAAAAATGAAGTTCCTGAGGTTGGCGTCGTCTTTGAGCATAACGGCACCGTTTTCCTTGATGGTGGCCCTGTGGAGACTGTAATACCATCCGGCCAGTCCGTCAATCCATGCAGTAGGATAGGCAGAGACATTATCGATAATTTCTGTAAGCAGGATGCCCTTAATATACTGTAAATAAAGCACATTACCCTGTGCTTTGTAAACACATGGAACGTTGATGTTAAGACTGGCCAGGCGCCTGAGCAGGCAGCATTCTCTCTCTGCCGCTTCCGCGGCCGGGTATTCTTTCATCACTACCGGTATAATAAACCCATCCCATTCCATATCAATCAATGTTACCCGGTTGCGCTTGCTGCGAAAGCGCCCTATTTCCCGGGCGCCTGACGGATCAGTATCCATTTTTGTGCCAGCCTTTCACGATTGTTTAAGATTAAGGATTTAAAATAATTTTCTCGCTTAAGTGATATAAGTGAGATAAAAACCGCCTCCCAGCAGCAGAACAGTACTGACAGCCAGGAACAACCACTCCTTTAGATCAACAGCCTGCTCGTACAGGTAAGACCTGCCGGGGTGAAGCCCAAAAGCACGGCTTTCCATGGATATGGCCAGGCAGTCCACCTTATTAAGAGCACAGATAACCAGGGGGGTTAATAAATATTTTACTGACACGATCACTTTCCCGGGTGATACCCCTTCCAGGTCAATGCCTTTCGCCATCTGGGCATTCCTGATTATAGCCAGATCCTGGCTGAAAACCGGGATAAACCGGAGCGATGTAATAAGCATGAAACCATACCGGTAAGGCAAACCTGCCTGCATCAAAGCATAGACAAGCTTGTTGGGGTCGGTTGTGCTTACAAATAAGTAACTGGAAACGATAATGTTTATAAACCTGAGCATCATTATCAGGCCTGCTGCCAGCCCGGCAGACCAGATTTGCAGACTGATACTATTAAATAACGTGTATTCGAAAAGCAGCTGTCCCTGCTGCACTGAGATGATCTGAACCAGCAGCATCATCAGCCCAAATATCATTATCACTCTTAACTTACGCAGGAAAAAGCCCGGACCCAAACCCGAAAATCCGTAGAATAACAGAAGCACTAAGAACAAGGCCACAGCGACAATCACACGTGAAAATACGATCACGCTGACGCTGTAAGTGATCAGCAGCAGCAGCTTGGGCAGCGGGTGCATCCGGTGCACAACGGTATCACCATGTACATAGGCCAGGCCGGGAAACAGGTTTTTGAGATTTTTAGCCATTATATATCATTCCTCAACAATTGAACCGCCAGGCAGGTACTCCTTGAAACCGAGCTCTTTAAGCAGGTTAAAACCTTCTTCTACCGGCCTGTCGAGCAGCAGTGTCCCTTTATCCAAAAACAATAACCTGTCGCAAAAGTTCCGGACAAAATCAGGATCATGGCAGACTATAATGCTTATCCCACCTGCGCTGCTGTGCTTTAAGACAGCCTGCCAGAATATTTCCGCCCTCAGGTTATCCTGACCGATCAGGGGTTCATCTAATAACAATATCCCGGGTTGATAGCCCAGCACAGAGACAAGGGTGAGCCTTTTTTTCTCTCCAAAACTCAAGCTAAAAGGAAGCCGTTCTTTGTACTGCAGCAGCTCAAATTCCTCTAACAGGGAATTCACCATGTCACTGGCCAATGCTTTATCTTTAAACAACATAAGGGAAGGCAGCATCGCCTCCAGCAAAACTGTATTTTCAAAAATTTGATGATTGGGGTTTTGGAATACCATGCCCATGTTTCTGGCCCGCAGGGATACTTTTTCCTGGCTGATGCTGCTGCCGCGATAAAATATCTCCCCTCGCTCCGGCTTATTAATCCCTAAAAGAGACAGCAGCAGGGTGGTTTTGCCGGAGCCGTTGCCGCCCATAACAGCTGTAATCTGTCCCGGAAAAATATCGAAGCTGATATTCTCCAGGACGCTCTTTTCCCCTAAGTTTACACTTAAATCGCTGACACTTAAAACCGGACTGGGCTTGAGGCAGAGCTCTTTTTCACCAGCTGCGGGCTGGCTGGGTCCTTCCCTTTCTCCGGGCTTGAAGCCAGCGGCATAAAAACGTTTCTGCCCGCAGCGGAATTCTCTGTATACCTGGTCCGGCTTCCCATCACAAATAATCCGGCCCTTGTCCATAATTAGCAGGCGGTCAGAAATTGGCATGAGCTGTTTAAGCCGGTGCTCTATGATTATGACCGCGGTATCAGCCTCAAGCTTCTTTATAACCTGCAGTACCTCCACCGTGCCGACCGGATCGAGATTGGCAGTCGGCTCGTCCAGAATAATGAGTGAAGGCTGCATAGCCAGGACTGAGGCAATGGCGATACGCTGTTTTTCACCCCCCGAGAGTGAATAAATCTCCCTGTCCCGCAGGTGGAGAGAATTAACCGCCTCTAAAGCCCATTCCACCCTGTCTTTAATCTCTTTCCGGCTGAGACAGAGGTTTTCGGGGCCGAAGGCTACTTCATCAATTACTCTCAGAGTGCACATCTGTGCTTCCGGATCCTGCTGTACCAAGCCAACAATTCCGGCAAGTTTTGAGGGAGGGTACTGTTGGCTGTCCAGGCCGTTAATAATGACCGATCCGCACATTTCACCTGCCACATGATGGGGAATGAACCCGGCCAGGCAGAGGGCCAGGGTCGATTTGCCACACCCGCTGCTTCCGGTAATACTGATAAACTCCCCTTTATCCAGCTGCAGGTTGATATCACTGATAGCCGGCAGCGCACATCCCTCATATCTAAAAGTAACCCCGTTAACGCAAACAACCGGTTTACCCATTAAGCCACGTCCTGTCGCTGTTTTAATCAATGATCATTCTGCTGGCATTTCTAACCCAGCAGCTGCCTTCATAATTACCTGCCACCAGCCGCAGCATATCATCTTCCTCTATCAAAATAAACTTGTCATCAACAAGAATTTTTTCCAGCGAAAATTCTATCTCGTATCCATCAGTGCCTGTCACTTTTAAGATCGTGCTTCCTTCTT
Source organism: Pelotomaculum sp. UBA4789 (assembly GCA_002402945.1). GTDB lineage: Bacteria > Bacillota > Desulfotomaculia > Desulfotomaculales > Pelotomaculaceae > Syntrophopropionicum. Next base: position 18,302 of record DHGV01000015.1, on the reverse strand, counting down.
TAGGTACAGCTTCCTTCAATATCGCCGAAACCGGAATGCCCGTGTATTCTTTTTCTTCCACATGCGTATACTGGCCTTTCAACTCGGCGGTGATGGTCGTTTCCTGGTCACTAAAATCAGACAGGCGAAAACTTAAAGATCGTTCCACAGCCCCTTCCACTGTGCACTGGGGCCCTGACCATGGCGGTGTATATATCTGCGTAAAATAATATACGGCGCCGCCGGTAAATATCAGAAAGATTATCCCTGCAGCTGCCATGGTAAATTTGCTGTTTTTTGGCGGTCGTGCGAGTTCATGATCCTGCGGGCTTAACTGAAAGGCTTTGGCCTGAAAAATGATATTTAAAACATGGCGGCCAAAGAAACCCGCGAAGATTATACCGGAAACAAAGGCGAAAAAAGCGATAAAAGCAATATATCCCCAGGCCACACCGGAGAAGTAAAGGGTTTGAAATACAAGTACATTGCTGGCAGCGGCCAAACCTCCAGCCAGGGATAAGATTGTTAATGAATATTTGCGGAAAATTATTAATACCAAATCGACTATGATCCCCTGGACCAGGGAGACAATTATAATGGTAATTCCGTGGGTGCCGCCTGTAAAAAACTCAATACAGCCCTTCAAAAGACCGGCCAGAGAGGCGGCGCCTGGCTTTTTCACCAACCCGGCAGCCAGGATGATCCAGAATACGTGCAGGCCTGACAAAAACTGTCCCGCCCCAAAAGGCACACCCAGCATAGCATTAAATAGGTTGCCCAGATAACCAATATAGGTGCTCATCACCCCGCCAATTCCACTTAGAACCGCGATAACCAGCAGGTTTTGATTTGAAAGATAGGGCTTCTTCTCTTTTATTGCCGGGTCTTTCTTTTTCACATCGCTACCTCGTCCAAAACAGGTTGAATCATTAATAATCTGTGGTCAAAAATAAAGGGGCCGCCCAAAAAGTTGCTTTGAGGGACGGCCCTTTATCTTCTATTGATTTATTTACCCAGATCAGCCTCTGCTTTGCCCGCATCCGGGATGAAAAGGGACTGGCCGTATTTGTCCTTGCCGAATTCACCGATAGCTTTCTGGGTATCCGGAGCGATCATGAAATCAACAAAGGCCTTGGCCCCATCTTTGTTCACCTTGCTGAACTTCTCCGGACTTACCTGCATGACGTGATATATATTAAGCAGGTCTTTATCGCCTTCACTTAAAATATCCAGCTTGAAATTAGCCTTCTGGGCCAGGTAGGTCGCCCGGTCAGCCAGGGTATAACCCTGCTTTTCATTAGTAATGTTCAGGGTGGCGCCCATACCGGTGCCGCTTATCAGGTACCAGGATCCTTCGGGTGTTATACCAGCAGTTTTCCAGATAGCTAATTCTTTGGTGTTGGTGCCGGATTTATCGCCGCGGGACACAAATGTTGCCTTCTGCGCCGCGATTTTTTTGAATGCATCGACGGAAGTGCTGCCCTTGATAGCAGCCGGGTCGTTCGTCGGTCCGACAACGATAAAGTCGTTGTGCATGACCAGCTGGTAGTTTATGCCCACACCGCTGTCCACCAGGGCTTTTTCAGCAGCCGGAGAGTGCACCAGGAGCACGTCGGCTTCGCCCTTGTTGCCCATTTCCAGGGCTGCGCCGCTGCCGACAGAAATAATTTTCAGGTTGTATCCGGTCTTCTGCTCAAATATCGGTTTCAGTACATCGAGCAGGCCGCTGTCCTGGGTGCTGGTGGTGGTGGCCAGGATCAGGTCTTTTACCGCCGGCTGCGGTGTTGTTGGTTGCTGTGCAGGCTTCGTGCCGCAGCCCGCTAAGATCCCCACAGCAAAAATCAACAGTAATACAAAAATGGGTATCGCGTATTTTTTTGCTCTCATAATAATCCTCCTTTTTTTCTAACCGGTATATTACTTGGGAAGGGTTTTGCCTGCAGTTGAGTTAGGATAAAACAGGGGCTCACCATACTTGTCCTTACCGAAATCCCGGATGATAGTCTGCCCCTCCACGGAGGTGCAGAAATCGACAAACTGCATCGCCAGTGCATTCTTTACATTGGGAAACTTCGCAGGATTAACCGGGATCAGGCTGATGTAGTTGATCAGGGATTCTTCCTTCTCCACAAGTACTATTAACTTAACATCATTTTTCACTGTTAAATATGTAGCCCTGTCCATAACCGTATAACCCTTCTGCTCATCAGTATATTTCAGGGTCTTTACGTTCCCTTCCGCGCCTTTCTCATAGATCCTGTACCATGCTCCAGCCGGAGTAAGCCCCGCGGCCTTCCACAGGTCTTTTTCCGCCACATGCGTGCCCGAATTATCACCCCGGCTGATAAACAGGGACTGGGTGTCCATGATCTTCTTCAAAGCCTCCGCTGAAGTCTTCAGGCCCTTGATCTGCGCCGGGTCGGATTCCGGCCCGATGATCACAAAATCGTTGTACATCAGGTCAATTCTCTGGGTGCCGAAGCCATCCGCTACAAACTTTTCCTCCAGCGCCTTGGCATGCACGAGCACCAGGTCAAAAGTGCCGCTCTGGGCCATTGTCAGGGCCGCGCCGGTGCCGGCGCCCACATGCCTCACCCTGATCCCTGTCTTCTTTTCAAAACTGTCCTCAAGCGCGACTACGATACCGGCGTCGATCGGTCCAATTGTGCTGGCCAGCAAGATCTGGTTGCTGCCGGCGGGAGCAGGCGTTACTTTGCTTTCCTGTTTTGCGCATCCCGCAGCCAGAATTAGGGCAAGCATGATTACAGCGACAACCGCCGTTAAATTTTTAAACCGCCACTTCAAAACAACACCTCCCCTGATTAATTACCAGGCATATTTCAGATCGCTACTAACACCCCCTTGAATATTTATTGCCGGGCAAGCTACGAAAAACACAGCCGGCCCGGCACGATAAGCCAGATCCAACTCTCCTTTTCGTTTTGGGAGGCACGCCGGTTTCCCCACGCACCCTGCCGGCTGACGACCATGGTTTTCACTTTAGGTTTGTCAGCTCGGAGAGTATAAATATATCATTAAACTGCATTTTTCATAAAATCATGCAGTTTAAGATTTTGTTTAGTTAGATACAAATGCAGCAGTCGAACTTTATTATAATATAAATAAATGCCTCTTCCTTTGGTCTTAAATATTATTACAAGTAACAAAATCTAATTTATTATAAATTTAACAGGTTACTAACAAATTAACAATAGATTAAATATTTATTAATAATGAATATTTCTTTAGCAGAGATCTCAATAAAGGTTTTCTCTGTTTAAGTCTGAAAATAAAAAAAGCCATGGGTATCAGACCCAGGGCTCACTACATCACGTGTATTATAGCAGATTAAATTTTCAAAGGATTTCTTCCGGTCTCTGATTCAGGGCAAAAGCGAGTAATACCCAGCAAAGCTGCGGCGCCTGAGCCGGTTGTTCCGAAAAAGACCAGCTGCTTGCCGCTCTGCCCCAAGATATCAATAGTATCATTGCAGATGGTGCTGCCGGTAACAAAAATTACATCACAGGCCTTGATATATTCAACCAGGCCGACCGAGCCGTCTTTAATGATCACTCCATTTTTGTTTTGGCCTATATTGGCCGGATCCAGGTCCAGGACAATTAAAGGAAATGCCTGGTGCAAAGCTTCCGCCAGGGCTGGCTGGTAGCCAACCATTAGGATCCTGGGCTCACCATATTTTTTTTGAAAGAAATCGACTGCCTGGCGCGCGCATAGTTCCGGGCCCTCATTTCGGCAGTGAATTGTATTTTTTACTTTTCCGGCGTGGCAGGCTACCGCGTTAAGGGTGGCTGTGTAAACAGCCCGCTGGAAATCATCTGTCAGCGGGAGCGCCAGCACTTCTTCCATTGTCCCGGCAAAATCACCCAGCGAACCGGTGAAAGCCTGCCCCCGGCAGTCCAGCACCTCTGCCTGCAGCAGGCGTTCTTTCCCTGTCAACAGCACATAATCTTTGCGCCGGGTGGAACCGATAGCATCTGCCGGGCTCAATGGCTTCGCTGTAACTTTAACACCTGCCTGCCTGAGCTGGCATTCATCGACCAACATGGCAAACTCCTTCTGCAGGCGGCAGAAAAAAGAATCTGTATTACCCGCCATCATCACAACCTCCTCATGATTGCTGAAATAAAAATTACACCGAAACCACTTTCAGGGAATTTTCCCTGGCCTGACCGCTTTCCAGTGTTACAATCACATCTCCCAGAAATTTGGCGTCCTCCTCATCGTGTGATACCAGAACAAAGGGTATCTGCCACTGCTGGTGCAATTTTTTCAGTTCCTGCCTCAAGCTGATCCTTGTATTTCTGTCAAGAGCGCTGAAAGGCTCATCCAACAGCAACAAATTCGGCTGGACAACCAGCGCCCTGGCCAGGGCTACCCGCTGCTTCTCACCGCCGGAAAGCTGGCTGGGATAGCGGTCAATCAGGTGCCCGACACCAAAGGAATCCAGTAATTCCAAGGGATCCAGCGCAGAGCCATCCTGCCTGCATCCTTTGCTTTTCAGACCATAAAAAACATTTTGTCTTACTGTCATATGAGGGAAGAGGGCATAGTTCTGAAATAGGTAACCGACGTTCCTGGATTGCGGCGGATGATTAATCTTTTCACCGGAGGAATATAAAATCCGGTCATTAATTTTGATAAATCCTTCATCTGGCTTAAAAAGACCTGCCATAAGGTGCAAAATGGTGGTCTTCCCTGAGCCGGAAGGCCCCAGGAGAATCAGAATTTGATTATCCGCTTTTAATTGCACATCCAGGGTAAAATGCCATAATTTTTTTGTCAGGCTGGCTTCTAACATATGATCACCTTTAGTTTTTAATTATGCTGCTTTTTAGCCCAGCGATTCACCCAGAAGATAACAAAAAAGCTGAATACCGTAATGATGGCAACCAGCGTCCTGGCCTTGACATTATCTCCTGATTCCACTGCAAAATATATGGCTGTGGGAATAGTCTGGGTCTGGCCCGGTATGTTGCCGGCAACCATCAAAGTAGCCCCAAATTCGCCCAGGGCGCGGGCAAAGGTCAGCACCAGACCCGCAAGAATGCCCGGCCAGGCCAGGGGCAGTGTGACCGTGAAAAATATTCTCACTTCACTTGCCCCCAGGGTCCTGGCCGCTTTTTCAAAGTTCACGTCCACACTTTTAAAGGCTGCTTTGGCGCTCTGGTACATCAGCGGGAAAGCTACCACAGTTGAAGCAAGAACAGCCGCCCACCAGGTAAAAACCAAGGTAACACCCATATCAGCCAGGGCTTTGCCAAACAAGCCGTTTTTACCAATCAGCACCAGCAATCCGTAACCAACGACCGACGGTGGCAGTACCAGAGGCAGCGTGATCGCTGCCTCCAGAAAATCCTTGCCATAAAACTCCGTTCGAGCCAGCAGCCTGGTCAGCGGCACACCCAGGCACGTAACGATAATTGTTGCAATAACTGCCACCCTGAGAGAAAGTAATATCGGGTGCCAATCAATCATCTGTATATACATTAAATAATCCTGTCTGCTATTTGATTACCTTAAAGCCATATTTTTCAAAAACTTTAACTGCGTCGTCACTCGTCAGGAATGCTGCAAACGCTTCAGCCTCTTGTTGGTGTTTAGTGCTCTTAATCACAGCCATGGGGTAAACTATAGGCGCGCTGGAACCGGCAGGAGCAGCGGCTACAATTTTAACGTTACTGCTGGTTGCGGCGTCGGTGCGGTAAACCAGGCCTGCATCTACATTGCCGGTTTCCACATAAATAAGCACCTGGCGCACGTCTTTAGCGAGGACCATTTTGGGCTGAAGCTGATCCCAGAGCTTAAGGGTAGTCAAAGTTTCCTTGGCGTACTTGCCGGCAGGTACCGTTTCAGGTGTACCTATGCTGATCTTCTTAACGTTTTCGCCGGTCATATCCTCAAATCCTTTTAGATTACTGTCTTTCCC